>DAOTZV010000129.1:0-96139 GCA_034434235.1 Anaerolineae bacterium | reverse complement strand
TGGCCTCCGTGGCCGTCATCCGTGTCGTGCCCCCCAGCGCCGCCGTCCGGCCGCCCGATCATCCGTGGCCTCCGTGGCCGTCATCCGTGTCGTGCCCCCCAGCGCCGCCGCCCCGCCACCGCGTCATCCGTGGCCGCCTCCGTGTCGTGCCCCCCAGCGCCGCCGTCCCGCCGCCCGATCATCCGTGGCCTCCGTGGCCGTCATCCGTGTCGTGCCCACCAACGCCGCCGTCCCGCCGCCCGATCATCCGTGGCCTCCGTGGCCGTCATCCGTGTCGTGCCCAGCGCCGGCCGGACGCGAAAAGCATCGCCGCCAGGAAGAAGCCGGTACAAACCAGCACCACTGCCGCGCCGGAGGCGATGTTCGCGTAATAGCTCAGATAGAGGCCGATCACCGCCGACAGCGCGCCGAAGAGGGCGGCGAGCGCCATCATCGCCGGCAGCCGCTTCGCCAGCAGATTGGCCGCCGCCGCTGGCGTCACCAGCATAGCAGCGACCAGCCCCACCCCCACCGTTTGCAGCGATACAACGATGGTAAGCGCCAGCAGCACCAACAGCAGGTTGCGGAACAACTCGGCCGGCCAGCGGAGAGTGGCGGCCAACACCGGATCGAAGCTGATCACAAGCAACGGCTTGTAGAAGACAATCACGGCAACGATGACCAACGCACCGAGCCCCCCAACCAGCCACAGATCGGCGGTCGAGACGCCCAAGACATTGCCGAACAGGATGTGGCTCAGGTCCACTGCGAAGGTGCGCACGCTGCTGATCATAGCAACCCCCAGAGAGAGCGCCGCCGCGAAGAGGATGCCGATGGCCGTATCCTCGCGCACCGTGCCCTGGCGCGAGAAAAGCCCGATGAGCAGCGCCACAACAACGGCGGCCACCAGCGCGCCGAGCGTCAGGTTGCCGCCCAACAAATAAGCCAGGGCCACGCCGGGCAGGATGGCGTGCGCCAGCGCATCACCCAGGAACGCCATGCCGCGCAACACCACATACGACCCGATCACCGCGCACACCACGCCAACGATCACCGAGGCGACCAGCCCTCGTTGCATGAAGCCATAACTGAGCGGTTCCAGAAGCCAGTTGATCAAAGTCCTCTCCCTCTCAACGACAACAATCGTCCACCACCGCGACGCCGTTGACAAACAGCACGCGGCCGCCGAACGCGCGTTGAATGTGTTCCACCGAAAGCGCCTCGGCCGGCGGCCCGAACGCGACCATCTCTCGATTGAGAAGCAGCACGCGGTCGAAGCGCTGGGCGGCCAGGCTCAGATCGTGGGTCGAAACCAAAGTGGTCACCCCCTGATCGCGCAGCGCGTCGAGCAGGGCCAGTGTTGCCTCCTGCGTCGTGGCGTCTACGCCGGTAAACGGCTCATCGAGCAGCAGGATGTGCGGCTCCTGCGCCAGCGCCCGCGCCAGAAAGACGCGCTGCTGTTGCCCGCCCGACAGCTCGCCGATGCTGCGGCCGGCCAGATCCGCGATGCCCAACTGTTCCAGGCAACGCCGCACGGCCGTCCGATCGGCCGCCGAAGGCCGGCCGAACCAGCCCTGACGTTTATAGCGCCCCATCATCACCACATCGGCCACCGTGACCGGGAAACGCCAGTCCACCTCCTCGCGCTGCGGCACATAGGCGACGCAGTCCTTGTGTTGGCCGAGCGGCCGGCCGTGAATCAAGATGCGGCCGCTGCGCAACGGCAACAGCCCCACCAGCGCCTTGAACAACGTGGATTTCCCCGCGCCATTGGGGCCGACGATCGCCACCCGGCTGCCGTGCATCGCTTGAAAACTGACGCCGCTTAGCGCCGGCCGGCCGTTATATCCAGCCGAGACATCCTCCAGCTCCAGCCGGGCGGGTTCTGGGGGAATCATTTGCCTTGTAGCCATCTCACGCCTCCCCGGCCGAGGCAACAACCGCGGTCGCTTCCTCGACCTCCTGGCACTCCGGGCACAGGCCGAACATCTCCAGCCAGTGCTCGGTCACCCGATAGCCGGTCTGCGCCTCGACCGCCGCCACGACCATCTGAATATCGCATCCCGCGAACTCGACCGCGCGGCGACAACGTCGGCAGATGACGTGATGGCTATGGACGCGAACGGCCGACGCCGCCGCGCGCGGCTGTATCTCATCTGACAACACGCCGGCCGGGCTGAGCGCATAGGTGCTGCACCCCTCATCCAGATGCAGCTTGCGCACCAGGCCCAGCTCATCGAGGATCTCCAGTGTGCGATACACGGTGACCAGTCCCAGGCCCGGCTGATGAACCCGGCCCAGCTCCAACAACCGCGTGGGAGTCGCCTGGCCGCCAGCTTCGCACAGCGCCTGGATCACAGCCCGTCGGGCGCGCGTATTGGAGTGGCCGGCGCTCACGATGGCCGCGATCAGGGCATCTACCAGACAATCGTCGAGCATATTTTTGATAACCTCTTTCGATTTTTGCATTTCGCAGGATACCATGAACTGAGCGCGCTGTCAAATCGCACGTGCCCAAGGGCCCCGCCCTGATTTGACAGAATTCTCGACTTGGGGTATGCTTGGATTTGTAGACGTGGGGAGTTGGTTCCGGATGACGAAAGTGCACCGCCGAGACGTACCTGGTCTGGCGGTGTTTTTTGTTCAGGGGATCGCCTCCGCGTCGAAAAGCATCATGTTCCAAGCAGGAGGGTTTTCAACCTATGGCAACTCGTGAAGTCGGTACCGTCAAGTGGTTCAGCAATCAAAAGGGTTACGGGTTCATCGCCCGCGAATCCGGGGATGACGTGTTCGTGCACTTTTCTGCCATCCAGGCCGAGGGCTACAAGAGCCTCGCCGAGGGTGACAAGGTCGAGTTTACGGTCGAACAAGGCAAGAAGGGCCTTGCCGCGGTGGATGTGCGCAAGATCTGAGCGCCACGCGCAGATCGGGCGTGAGACCGTTGACCACTGATCGGGCCGACGGATTTCACTTCACATCGTGATTTCGCCTGCCGGTGCTCGTAAGAGCCCGGCAGGCTTCTTTTTTTCCTTCCGACGATTTTGGTGGTACAATCGAAGCAGTCGTGTTTCGAGTGGAGAGAATGGATGCCGCCATCCGCTGATGAGCGCCCCGCCCGACCGGTTGGATTCCCCGGCCGCTTGCGCCGCAGCATGCTCTACGTGCCGGGCGACCGCGAGGCGATGATCGCCAAAGCCTCGCAGCGCGGGGCCGATAGTCTGATCCTGAACCTCGAAGACGCCGTGGCCCCGGCCAACAAGGAATTGGCCCGCCAGACGGTTGTCGGCGCCTTGGGCAAAAACGATTTTGGCCGCACCGAAGTAGTCGTGCGCATCAACTCGCCCGATACGGCTACGGGGTATCGTGACCTGTTGGCCGTGGCGCCGGCCGCGCCCGACGCGATTCTGCTTCCCAAAGTTGGCTCGGTCGAGGTGGTGCGCTTCACGGCCTGGACATTGGCCCGGCTCGAAGAGCTCCACAGCTTGCCCGCAGGGCGGATTCGGGTGATGTGCATGATCGAATCGGCCGCAGGAGTGATGGCCGCCCGCGAGATTGCCGCCTGTCACGAGCGGATGGCGGCACTCCTCTTCGGAGCCACCGACTACAGCGTCGAAATCGGCTGCACAGCGGCCCCCGACAGCCCGGCTCTCCTTCATGCCCAAAGCCAGATCGTCCTGGCGTGCCGGGCCGCGGGCATCGCAGCCATTGACACCCCCCACATGAACCTCCAGGATGCCGATGGATTGGTCCGGGCCGCGCAGAGGGCGGCCGCCCTGGGCTTCGACGGCAAGTCGGCCATCCATCCGGCCCAGATCGGCCCCATTCATGCCGCGTTCACGCCCACGCCGGAGCAGGTGGCCTGGGCCGAACGGGTTTTGGCCCTGGCCGACGGCGACGATGCCCGGTTGGGCGCGGCCGTGCTCGACGGTCAGTTGATCGAAGCGCCGCATCTGGCCCGCGCGCGGCGCATCCTCGCCATCCACGCGGAGGTGTCGGCCCGATGAACGAGATCGCGGATCTTATCGGCCGCGAGACGGCCCGGCTGACATGCGATTACGCACTCTATTTCCGGCGCCAGGGCCGCGAGCCGATCTTCGTGCACACGGCCGACCTGTTCCCGGCGGCGTCCATCATCAAGGTACCGATCCTCCTGGCCTGGGCTCATTTGGAACGGACCGGCGAAGTAGATCGGACCGAGCTGTGCGACCTCGACGCGGAGCCGCAGGTGCAGGGCGCGGGCCTCTCGTGGCTCTTGCGCAGCCGGCAGCTCCCCTACGCCGATGTGCTCTTGCTGATGATCGCCCTGTCGGATAATCTCTGCACCAACCTGGTCATCCGTCGGGTCGGCATCGAGCGGCTGAATCGCGTCTTTCGAGAGCAACTGGGCCTCTGCAACGGCACACGGCTCGAACGCAAGCTGATGGACTACGAGGCGCGCGGCCGTGGCCTGGACAACTGGGTCTCGGCGGCCGATTGCATCCGGCTTTTTGACGTGTTGCGCGAGCTGCGCGCCGATGAGCGCGCGTGGGTGGATCCGCTCTTCGCCGCGTGTACCGATGTCGGCCTGTGGTTGCGCAATGTGCCGCGCGACACGATCCGATTCTGCCATAAAACCGGCTCGATCCCGGGCGTACTGCACGACTGGGGCTACACCGGGGATGCCGAGCTCTTTATCCTGACGCGCAACGTGCAGGATGAGGGCGAAGTCTACCGGGCGCTCGATGTGTTGGGGCCGGCCTTGCTGATTCCATAACCGTTTTGCTGAAAGGAGATACTTCCCATGTCGAACAAGATCCGTGTCACCGTGTGGAACGAAGGGCGCCACGAGAAGCGCGACGCCCACATCGCCGCGGTCTATCCGCAGGGGATCCACGGCGCGATCGCCGAGGGGTTGCAGGCGCATCCCGACTTCGAGGTGCGCACCGCTACGCTGGACGATCCGGCCAACGGCCTCCCCGACGAGGTGCTGAACAGCACCGACGTGCTGATCTGGTGGGGGCACATGGCGCATCGCGACGTGCCCGACGAGCTGGTGGATCGGGTGCAGGCCCGCGTGCTCGAAGGCATGGGGCTGATCGTGCTCCACTCCGGCCACTTCTCGAAGATCTTCAAGCGGATGATGGGCACCAACTGCTCGCTCATCTGGCGCGAGCTGGGCGAGAAGGAGCGGGTGTGGGTCGTCGCGCCCGGTCATCCCATCGTCGAGGGCCTGGGGCCCTACTTCGAGATCCCACACACCGAGATGTACGGCGAGTTTTTCGACATCCCGCAGCCCGACGAGCTGATCTTCATCTCCTGGTATCCGGGCGGCGAGGTGTTCCGCAGCGGGTGCGCGTACTACCGCGGCCGCGGCAAGGTCTTCTATTTCTCGCCCGGCCACGAGAGCTTCCCGATCTACTACCAGCCGGAGGTGCGCCAGGTGCTCGCCAACGCGGTGCGCTGGGCCGCGCCGGTCAGGGTCGTCGGCTTTCGCGATCTGAAACAGGCGCCGAACGCCAAGACGCCGCTGGAGCCGGTGAGTGAGGCGTGAAACGTAAAACGTGATGCGCGAAACGTGATGCGTGATGCGTCATCAAACAAGGACGACCCATGAACAAGTTACGCGTCGGTGTGATCGGCTTGGGGATGGGCCGACACCATATCGCCGGCTACCAGACGCATCCCCGGGCGGAGGTGGTGGCCATCGCCGACCCGGACGCCGGCCGGCTGCAAGAGATCGGCGACAAGTTCGGCGTGCCGAACCGCTACGCCTCGGCCGAGGAGATGCTGGCGAAGGAGCGGCTCGACATCGTGAGCATCGCCACGCCGAACAAGTATCATCGCGAGCTGACACTGGCCGCGTTCGCCGCGGGGTGTCACGTGTTGTGCGAGAAGCCGATGGCGATGAACGCGAGGGAGGCGGCCGAGATGCTGGCGGCGAGCCGGGCCGCGGGCAAACGGCTGATGATCAACTTCTCGTGGCGCTTCACCGAGCAGAGCTTCGCGCTCAAGGCCGAGGTGGACGCCGGCCTGGTGGGCGACATCTACTTCGGCCGCACGGTGTGGCATCGGCGCCGGGGCCTGCCGGGCTTCGGCGGCTGGTTCGGCCAGAAGGCGCTCTCCGGCGGCGGCCCGCTGATTGACCTGGGCGTGCATCGTCTCGACCTGGCGCTCTGGCTGATGGGCTATCCCAGGCCGGCCTGGGTGCTGGGCAAGACGTACAACCCCATCGCGAGCGAGCTGGCCGCGCAACAGGGCGCGCGCTACGATGTGGAGGATCTGGCCGCGGCGATGATCACCTTCGAGAACGGCGCATCGCTGGTGGTCGAGGCGTCGTGGGCGGCCAACATCAGCGAACGGGAGCTGATGGAGACGCGGCTCTACGGCACGAAGGCCGGGCTGGTGCAGCGCAACGTCCAGGAGGGCTATACCTTCGAGGCGGAGATCTATCTGGAGCGCAACGGCTCGCACTACAACATGACCTTACACGGCCCGACCAAACCGGTCCCCAAGCCAATGGCGCACTTCGTGGAGAGCATCGTGACCGACACGCCGCATATCGCCACGGCCGAAGAGGGCGTGCGGGTGATGGAGATCCTCGACGCGATCTACGCCAGCGCCGAACAGGGACGGCCGGTGCAGGTGCAGTAAGGGCAAACGGCGTGCGCCCAGACAGGGCGCCGTTGCAGGCGGTAGGGGCGGACGGCATCCGCCCGTTGGCCCGGGGCGCACGCCATGAGCTTCGGAGACACAACCGGTGCATACCTTTCTGCGGATCCTGAGCTACCTCAAACCCCATCGCAAGCGCCTGGCCATCACCTACGGCTGCATCGCCGCAGTGACCGTCCTCAACCTGCTCATCCCCTGGATCATCCGCCAGGTGATAGACGTGGGCCTGGCGGCCGGCGACCGGCGCTATCTGCTCCAGATGGCGCTCCTCGTCGTGGGGGTGGCGGCGGCGCGCGTGCTCTTCTCGTTCGGCCAGCGCTTCGGCATGGAGTCGTCGGGGCAGATGGTGGCCTATGACATCCGCAACCAGCTCTACGATCACATCCAGCGGCTCAGCTTTTCGTATCACACCCACGCCCAGACCGGCCAGCTTATGTCGCGCATGGCCGAGGACGTGGGCGCGATCCAACGCTTCGTGGCCGGCGCGCTGCTCGATTCGCTCAGCATCGTCCTGATGCTCGGCTTCATCATCGCCATCTTGGTGCGAATGAACTGGCAACTGGCCCTGATCGCGCTGATCCCCATGCCCATCCTGGCCATCTCGGTGCAGGATCTGGCACGGCGCATGCGGCCCCGCTGGAAGCAGGTGCAACAGGAATTCGCCCAGGTGACGACCGTGCTCCAGGAGAACCTGACCGGCGCGCAGGTGGTGCGGGCATTCGCGCGCGAGCCTTATGAGATCGCCAAGTTCGACGCGGCCAACCGGGCCTACATGCGCACCCGGCTGAGCACCATCCGCTTCTGGGGCAGCGCCTCGCCCTTCATGGGCTTCCTGGTCGCATGCAGCATCGCGCTCACCTTCTGGTTCGGCGGGCCGATGGTCTCGGCCGGCCAGCTCTCGCTGGGCACGCTCGTGGCGTTCAGCAGCTACATCCTGATGCTGAGCGGCCCGGTGCAACGCCTGGGCAACATCGTCAACCTGGCCGCCGAGGCGTTCGCCTGCGCCGAGCGCATCTTCGAGGTGCTCGACGCGCCGTTCGAGATCCACGATTCGCCCAACGCGCTGGTCTTGACCAACGTCCGGGGCCACGTGAAGTTCGAGCACGTGGACTTCAAGTACTCGGACGGCCGCCAGCCCACCCTCACCGACATCAATCTGGAAGCCCGGCCGGGCGAGGTCGTGGCGCTCGTCGGCCACACCGGCGCGGGCAAGAGCACGCTCATCAACCTGATCCTGCGCTTCTACGATGTGACGGCCGGCCGCGTGCTGATTGACGGCCACGATGTGCGCTACGTCACGCTCGAATCGCTGCGCCGCCACATCGGCGTCGTCCTGCAAGACACGCTGCTCTTCTCGGCCACGATCCGCGAGAACATTGCCTACGGCCGGCCCGATGCCGGCGACGAGGAGATCATCGCGGCGGCCAAAGCCGCCCAGGCGCACGACTTCATCATGTCGTTCCCGAAGGGCTACGACACCGAGGTCGGCGAGCGCGGCATCACCCTCTCCGGCGGCCAGCGCCAGCGCATCGCCATCGCCCGCGCGCTGCTGGTGGACCCGCGCATCCTGATCCTGGACGACTCCACCTCCAGCGTGGACATGGAGACCGAGCACCTGATCCAACAGGCGCTGAAGACGCTGATGAAGGGCCGCACGTCGTTCGTCATCGCGCAGCGGCTGACGACGATCAAGTCGGCCGACCAGGTGCTGGTCCTGGATCATGGCCGGATCGTCCAGCGGGGCACACACGACGAGCTGGTGGCCGTGCCCGGCCCCTACCGCGAGATCTACGATCTGCAATTGCGCGACCAGGAAGAGGCGATCGCGTCCATCGCGGCCGCGACGGGCGCGGCGCATCTGCGGCCGGCGCTGGTCGGCGCGAGAGGTTGACATGGCCGCGCTCATCCAACGTTTCCGCAGCCTCTTCAAGGAAGGCCAGGTCGAATTCGACCTCCCCGAAGACCTCCAGTTTCGGGGCTACGACCGCCGCATCGTCGGCCGGCTGTTCCGCTACGTGCGGCCCTACGGCCGGCAGATGCTCATCGCGCTGCTGCTGATGGGCGTCATCACGGCCACATCTCTCGCCGGCCCCTACATCATCAAGCTGACCCTCGACAACGCCATCCCGGCCGGCGACATGGGACTGCTCCGCGGGCTGATCGCCGTCTTCCTCCTGGCACAACTGGTCGGCTGGATCGCGCGTGCGGCCCAGGTGGCGGCCGTGGCCGAGGCCGGACAGTCCAGCATCTACGGCGTGCGCCGCGACCTGTTCGAGAAGTTCCAGCGCCAGTCCATGAGCTTCTTCGACAAGGCCGACGTCGGCATCCTGATGTCGCGCATGACCTCCGACATCAACGCGCTGCAGGAGCTGGTCACCTGGGCCATCGTCGGCACTGCGTCCGACCTCTTCACGTTGATCGGGATCGTGATCGTGATGCTGGCGCTGGACTGGCGGCTGTCGCTCATCACCTTCGCGGTGCTGCCGATCATGGCGCTGTTGACGGCCATGTGGCGGGCGCGGGCACGCGACAACTGGCGTCGCGTGCGCTATTACAACGGACGGATGCTGGGCTACATCGAGGAGAACATCCAGGGCGTGCGCGTGGTGCAGGCGTTCACGCGGGAGAAGCTGAACCTGGAGAAGTTCGTCAACCAGATCAACTATCGCTTCAACCGGGCGCAACAGCGCGCGGCGCGGCTCTCGGCCATGTTTTTCCCGGCCGTGGATTTCCTCGGCACGCTGGCGGTGGCGCTGGTGATCGGCTTCGGCGGCGCGCTGGCCGTGGGCGGTAGCGTCTTCACCCCCGGCGTGCTCGTGGCGTTCGTGATGTACATCGGTCGCTTCTTCGACCCGATTCGCGATCTGGCCGAGCGCTACAACACGCTGCAACAGGCGATGACGGCCGGCGAGCGCATCTTCGGCCTGCTCGATCGGCCGATCGAGATCGAGAGCAAGCCCGGCGCGCCGGAGATGCCGCCGATCCGGGGCGAGGTGATCTACGATCACGTGTATTTCCACTACGAACCCGATCTTCCCGTTCTGCACGACATCAATCTGCACGTGCGGCCCGGCCAGCTCATCGCCCTGGTCGGCGCGACCGGTTCGGGCAAGAGCACGCTGGTCAAGCTGCTGAACCGTTCGTATGACGTGAAGGCCGGCAGCGTGCGCATTGACGGCTATGACGTGCGCGACGTGGAGCTCTCCTCTTTGCGCCGGCAGATGGGGATCGTGCTCCAGGAGACGTTCCTCTTCCGCGGCACCGTAGCCGACAACATTCGCTACGGCCGGCTCGACGCGAGCGACGATGAGATCGTCGCGGCCGCGCGGGCGATCGGCGCGCACGAGTTCATCGAGGCGCTGCCCTTCGGCTACCAGACGATGGTGGAGGAGGGGGGCGCCAGCCTGTCGGTGGGCCAGCGACAACTGCTGGCGTTCGCCCGCGCGCTCCTGGCCGACCCGCGCATCCTCGTGCTCGACGAGGCCACGTCGAGCATTGACACGCAGACCGAGAAGGTCATTCAGGAGGCGATGGATCGCCTGCTGGAGGGGCGCACCGCGTTCGTCATCGCGCACCGCCTCAGCACCATCGTCCGCGCCGACCAGATCGTGGTGCTCGCCCATGGTCGGATCATCGAGCAGGGGACGCATCAGGAGCTGCTGGCGCGCCGCGGGGCATATTACCACCTGTACACGATGGGTTTCGCGGAACCGACCGCGTCCAAGATCCAATACCCCAATATCTACTCCCCAAGGAGTGCACCATGACCGACAAAGTCCGCATCGGCATCATCGGCGTGGGCCAGATCGGCAAGGTCCACGTCGAGCGCTACAAAGAGGTCCCCGAAGCCGAGATCGTGGCCGTGTGCGACCTGCGCGAGGACGAAGCGCGGCGGGTGGCCCAGGCCATTGGCCCGGAGGTGGCGGTTTACAGCGACTACCGGGAGCTGCTCCGACGAGACGACATCCAGTCGGTAGACGTGGCGTTGCACAACCGATTGCACGCGGCGGTGACCATCGCCGCGCTGGAGGCGGGCAAGAACGTCTATTGCGAAAAGCCGATGTCTTGGGTATACTCAGAGGCAAAGGCGATGTACGACACCGCCCGGCGCACCGGCCGGATGCTCCACATCCAGCTCAACACGCTCTACACGCCGGAGGCGCGCGCGGCCAAACGGATGATTGACGAAGGCCAGCTCGGCCAGATCTACTACGCCAAGTCGTCGCATTACCGCCGCCGCGGCCGGCCGTGGGTGGACGGCTACGGCACGCCGGCCTTCGTCCAGAAAGAGATGGCCGGCGGCGGCGCGCTGGTGGACATGGCGGTCTATCACATCGCGCGCATGATGTGGTTGCTCGGCAATCCGGCCGTCGAGACCGTCTCGGGCCGCACCTATCAGATGCTCGACAACATGTACCCCGACCGCCGGGCCTCGGGCAATTACAACGTCGAGGAGCTCGGCATGGGCCTGGTGCGCCTGGCCGGCGGGATCACCTACTTCATCGAAGAAGCATGGGCGATCCACGCCGACAGCTCGGACGGCGACCGCGTGTTCGGCTCGCACGCCGGGTTGCGGGTCGAGCCGTTCGGCTACTTCACCACCCTGTCGGACATGGAGATGAACGCCACGTTCGACATCAAACAGGCCGACTGGCGCTGGCATCAGTGCAACCCGCTCGAGGCCGGCTTCGACCATTCGCAGCGCCACTGGGTTTGGGCGCAGCTCGGCCGCGTGCCGCTGCTCGACACGGCCGGCCTGGCGCTCAAGACCGCCCTGATCACCGAGGGCATCTATCTCTCCAGCCACCTCGGCCGCGAAGTGACGGCTGCGGAGATCGAGGCGGCGGGGATAGAGTATCGTGAAAAGTAAAACGTAAAACGTCTCACGTTTCACGTTTGACGTTTTACGTTTGACGTTTTACGTTTGACGTTTGACTATCGGAGGACATCCCATGACCATCCCAATCGGACTCCAACTCTATTCCGTTCGCCACGAGTGCGCGGCGGATCTGCCCGGCACGTTGGCCGCGGTGGCGAAGATGGGCTACGTCGGCGTTGAGTTCGCCGGCTACTACGATCGCACGGCCAGGGAACTGCGCGCCATGCTCGACGACCTGGGCTTGAAGTGCTGCGGCACGCACATCCGGCTCGACACCCTCTTGGGCGATGAGCTGCTCCGCACCGTCGAGTTCAACCAGATCCTCGGCAACAAGTACCTGGTGGTGCCGGCGCTGGCCGAGGAATATCGCAGCTCGCGCGCCGCGTGGCTGCGCACGGCCGGCATCTTCAACGAGATCGCCGAGCGGCTCCGGCCCTACGGCATGCTCGTCGGCTATCACAATCACGCCATCGAATTCCAGCCGCTGGAAGGCGAGCTGCCGTGGGATACCTTCTTCAGCAACACCCGCAAAGAGGTGATCATGCAGGTGGACATCGGCAACGCGCTGCACGGCGGCGGCGACCCGATCCCCTACCTGGCGCGCTACCCCGGCCGGGCGATCACCGTGCACCTCAAGGAGTACTCGGCGACCGATCCGCTGGCGATCCTGGGCGAAGGGGATGTGCCGTGGCAACGCGTCTTCGAGCTGTGCGAGACGCAGGGCGGCACCGAGTGGTACATCGTCGAGCAGGAAAGCTACAAGTACCCGCCGCTGGAAGTGGTGGCGCGATGCCTGGACAACCTGCGCAGGATGGGGAAGGCGTAGAAAGCAATCCCGAGGCTTGATACGATGCAGGTGCTCGAACACGTGCTCAAGACCGAAGAGACCTATCTCAACGCAGTCCGGGCCGCCAAAGCACACAAGACTCAGTAGACCACGCATTCAGGCTCAGAGGGTGACCCCCGACCGCCGGTCACAGACCGGCTTGGAGCATCGCTGACTGTCCGATTACCCGACTATCTGACTACTTGACTATCTGACTACTCGACTACTCGACTACCCATGACACCCAACCCATCCCGTCGTTTCGCCATCCTGGCCGAACGCGACATCAACAAAGAGACGTTCGTCGAGCCATGGCCCGAGGCCGGGCTGATCGTCGCCGATAGCCCCTACGACCCGCAGCCGTCCCTGCGCCTGGAGGCCGGCCGCGTGGTCGAGATGGACGGCAAGCCGCGGGCCGAGTTCGATAGCCTGGATATCTTCATCGCCGACCACGCGCTCGATCTGGCCGTGGCCGAAGAGGCCATGGCGACGCCGTCCCTCCAGATCGCGCGCATGTTGGCCGACATCAACGTGCCGCAGGCGGCCGTGCGCCGGCTGGCGGCCGGTTGCACCCCGGCCAAGCTGGTCGAGATCATCCGCCACATGAACGTGCTCGAGATGATGATCGGCCTCGCCAAGATGCGCGTCCGGCGGACGCCCGCCAACCAGGCGCACGTGACCAACTGGAAGGAGCATCCCGCGCTCCTCGCGGCCGACGCGGCCGAGGCGGCCCTGCGCGGCTTCGCGGAGGTCGAAACGACCGTGCGCGTGGCCCGTAACGCGCCGCTCAACGCGCTGGCCGTCCTCGTCGGCACGCAAACGGGCCGCGGCGGCGTCCTCACCCAATGCGCGGTCGAGGAGGCGTTGGGCCTGCGGATCGCGCTGAAGGGGTTGACCACCTACGCCGAGACCCTCTCGGTCTACGGCACCGAACGGGCCTTCGTGGACGGCGACGACACCCCCTGGTCGAAGGCGTTCCTGGCCGCGGCCTACGCATCGCGCGGAATCAAGGTGCGCTTCACCTCGGGCACCGGCTCTGAGGCGCTGATGGGCCACGCCGAACGCTGCTCGATGCTCTACCTGGAGGCGCGTTGCCTGCTGGTGACGAAGGGCGCCGGCAGCCAGGGGGTGCAGAACGGCTCGATCTCATGCATCGCCTTGCCCGAAGCGCTGCCGGCCGGCGTGCGCGCGGTGCTCGCCGAGAACCTGCTCGCCTCCATGCTCGGCCTGGAATGCGCCTCGGGCAACGACGCGCTCGCGTCGCACTCGACCATGCGCAAATCGGCCAAGCTCATGCTCCAGTTCATCCCCGGCACCGACTTCATCTGCTCCGGCTACAGCGCGGTGCCCAAGCGCGACAATCTGTTCGGCGGCGGCAACTTCGACGCCGAGGACTTCGACGACTGGAACGTGCTCCAGCGCGACATGCAGGTGGACGGCGGGATTGTCCCCATCACCGAAAAGGCGGCCCTGGCGGTGCGCGAGCGGGCCGGCCGGGCGATCCAGGCGGTCTACGCGGAGCTGGGCCTGCCGCCGATCAGCGACGACGAGGTGGCCGCGGCCACGACGGCGCACAGCAGCGACGACATGCCCGACCGCGACGCCGTGGCCGACCTGGCCGCGGCCGACCGCTTCCTGGCGAGCGATCTGGGCATGTTGGCCGTGGCCGACGCGCTGCGCCGTCGCGGATTTGCAGATGTGGCCGCCAACATCCTGGAGATGGGCCGCCAGCGCGTGGCGGGGGACTATCTGCAGCCGGCCGCGATCTTCGACCTCTCCCCCGCCCCCTCTCCTGCAAGGAGAGGGGAGAGCCGGACTTCCTCTCCCCGTGCAGCAGAGACGGCCGGAGGGGCCGGTCGCTTCCGTGTCCTCAGCGCGATCAACGATCCGAACGACTACACCGGCCCGGGCACCGGCTATCGGCTGGCAGGGGAACGCTGGGCCCGGCTCCAGGCCATCCGCCAGGCGCAGTCCCCGCGCCAATTCGTCGCGCCGCACGTCGGCCCGGCCTCGCCGAAGCTGGTGGAGCTGGGTCCGGCCCGGCCGGGCACCCGACCCGAAGTGATCGTCGCGGTCGGCCCGGCGTTCAACGCGGCGCTCACCCGCACCATCGGGGGGCTGGAGCACGAGGCGGTGTTGGCGGCCATCCTGGCGGGCGTGGCCGACGAAGGGTTGACCGCCCGCGTGGTGAAGGTGTACCGCAGCTCCGACCTGGCGGCCATCGGCTACGCGGGCGCAGAGCTCAGCGGATCGGGCATCGCCATCGGCCTGCAATCGCGCGGCACGGCCGTCATCCACAAGCGCGGGTTGGCCCGGCTCAACAACCTGGAGCTCTTTCCGCAATCGCCGAGCCTGACGCTGGAGACGTACCGGGCGATCGGCCGAAACGCGGCGCGCTACGCCAAAGGCGTCCCGCCGGCGCCGGTGGGGGTGAAGATTGATAACTGGGCGCGATTGCGCCTGATCGTCAAGACCGCGCTCCTGCACCGCCGCGAGACCGACGAGGTCGCCGACAGGCCGCCGCAGGAGCTGTGGTTCGATTGGGAGCCGGAGTGAGGCGGGGGATAGGGGTTAGGGATTGGGGGTTGGGGGTTGGAGATCAGCATGGAGAGTGTTTATCCGTTGACGGAGAACGCAGGTGAAGAGTTGCGGGCGGCGAGCGGCCGGCCGCTGGACGAGATCACGCTGGAGCGGTTGGCCGCGGGCGAACTGACCGACGATGACCTGCGCATCACGGCCGAGGCGTTGCGCGCGCAGGCCGCCATCGCCGCGCGGGCCGGCTTTCCGCAGCTGGCGGCCAACCTGCGCCGCGCGGCCGAGCTGACCGCCGTCCCCAACGCCGAGCTGCTGCGCATGTACGAGACGCTGCGGCCGGGCCGTGCCACATACGAAGAGATGCTGGCGCTGGCGGCCCGCCTGGCCGACGAGTTCCAGGCGCACGAGACGGCCGCGTTCGTGCGCGAGGCGGCCGAGGTGTATCGAGCGCGGGGATTGTGCAACCGATCAGCCCGACCGATGAATGACGCATAAATACACAGCTTGCTGATTCAGCTACATGCTGCTATAGTAAGACATGAAGCAGCTTGATTCCATGTTCACGATCGGTCGCCTGTACGGCAATCCGATGAATGACTCCAATGCCTGAACGAAAACACGAGTTCGTTACGATCGCCCAACCGCTGCTGATGGTGTGGGCACTCATCCATCTGGCGCGCAAGCGCCTCTTCTATCGCCTCGAGCTGTCCTTCCTGGCCCTGCTCGCCGTCGCGTTCGCGATCGGCCTGGTCACCAGCGCGGGCTTCTTCGCCCAGGCCGTAGATCGCGTCGTGCTCCTGCAAGAGCTGGCGGAACTGACCAGATCCACCGGCCGGCCGCCCTTCTCGATGCGCGTCTACATGATGCCCAACGCCGACGTGCCGGTCACCCTCCAGACGGCCGAACGGCTCACCGCACATGTGGCAGGAACGCTGGCGGCCGAGATCGGCCTACCGCTGAAGGCCGCCCACTTCGAGATCGAAAGCGGCGGCCTGATGCTCCAGGCGCAACCCGGCGACAGCGGCAGCACCGGCGAGGCGCGCTACCTGGGCAATGCCAACGTCGGCTATATCGAAGGAGTGGAAGACCACATCGAGATCATCGGCGATCCGATGGATGCCCCGCCGGCCGGCGATATCCTGGAGGCGTGGGTGCCGCACGAGCTGGCGGCCAAAGCCGGCATGAACGTGGGCGACCGCTACTCCCTCGGCGTCACGATGGCGTCGCAGATCATCCCCGTTCGGGTGCGCGGCTTTTGGAAGCCGATCAACCCCAAAGACCCCTTCTGGTTCACCGACCCGTCGCTGGCACTGAACGATACCTTCCTGGTGCGCAAGGAAGACTACGTGGCGCACATCCAGCCGGTGGTGATCGGCGGCTCGCGCTTCGTCGCCTGGCAGCTCATCCTGGACGAAACCGCGCTGAATCCGTCCCGTTCGTCGGCCTATCTGAAGGGCTTTCAGCGCGCCATGAACGTCATCGAGCAGTTCGCGCCCGGCGCCCGGCTGGACGTCTCGCCGATCAAGCCGCTGGAGAACTTCGTCAACCGCAACCAGACCCTGACGATCCTCCTCCTCGGCTTCAACCTGCCGGCCTTCGGCTTTCTGCTCTATTTCCTGGTGCTCACTTCGGCCATCGTCGCCCGCTGGCAGCGCCGGGAAACCGCGATCCTGGTGAGCCGCGGGGTCAGCTTGCTCTCGGTGCTCGGCCTGACCCTGGTGGAGCAACTGCTGATCTTCGTCGTCGCCGTGCCGCTGGGCGTGGCGATGGGGGCGGGCATCGCGTTGCTGATGGGCCAGACGGTCAGCTTCCTGGAGTTCACCGCGCGGCCGCCGATGCCGATCTCGTTGCAGGGACTCGACTTCCGGCTGGTGATCGCGGCCCTGCTCGTGTCGTTGATCGCCCGCCTCGTGCCGGCCTGGAGCGCCGGCCAACAGAGCGTGGTCGAGGCCGAGCGCGAGCACGCCCGCCCCGTGCGCGCGCCCTTCTGGTATCGCTATTATCTCGACCTGCTCCTGCTCCTTCCCACCGCCTACGCCTACGACCAGCTCCAGCGCCACGGCTCGCTGGCCATGCTCGTCACCGACCGGCCCACCGACCTCTTTCGCGATCCGCTGCTCGTGCTGGTGCCGGCCCTCTTCATCCTGACCGCCGCGCTCCTGGTCATGCGCATCTTTCCGCTGATCATGCGCGCGCTGGATTGGATCGCCGCGCTGCTGCCGTGGATCGCGCCGCACCTGGCGCTCCGCCAACTGGGCCGACAGGTCCAAAGTTATGTCAATCCGCTTTTGCTCATCATGATCTCGCTGGGCCTGGGGATCTATACCTTCTCCCTGGCCGCCAGCCTCGATCAATGGCTGGTGGATCGCATGTATTACGAAGCCGGCGCCGACCTGAGCTTCGTGCCGGTGCCGGCCAGCGCCGAGGGCAGCCTGGCGACCGACGCGACCTGGATCCTGCCCCTGGAAGATTTCCTGCAACTGCCGGGCGTTGCCAACGGCACGCGCGTCGGCAACTATGCCATGCGCGTCAGATTGAGCAGCGGCAGCCGGGTCACGGCCGGCCGGCTGCTCGGCATTGATCGGGTGGTCTTTCCGGCTGTGGCCTGGTTTCGCCGCGATTTCGCCCAGGAACCGCTCGGGGGACTGATGAACCTGCTCGCGCAGCGGCCCGATGGCATCCTGGTCCCCGAAACCGTGCTGGCCAACAGCCAGTTGCGGATCGGCGATCCGCTCCAGGCCGAAGTGAGCCTGGGCAGCGCCGGTTCCTACCAGGTCCGTTTTACGATCGTCGGCACCTATAAGTACTTTCCGACGGTCTACGAGGATCAACCGGTCGGCATCACCAACCTGGACTACCTGTTTTCGCTCACGGGCGGGCCGGTCGAACACCAGATCTGGTTGCGCCTGAAGCCGGGCGCGAGTGGATCGGATGTGTTGAAGGCCATGCGGGGCATGGGCGTCGAAGCCGCCAGGTTGCGCGACGCCAACGCCGCCATCCGCGAAGAGCAAGCCAAGACCGAGCGGGTCGGCGTGTTCGGCACGCTGACCGTCGGCTTCCTGGCCGCGGCCGCCATGGCGTTGGCCGGGCTGCTGATCAACACCTATGCATCCCTCAACGAACGCCTGCACAGCTTTGCCGTGCTCCACGCCATCGGCCTGCAGCGCCGCCAGATCTTGGGCCAGGTGCTGCTGGAATACATCGCCATCACGGCCTACGGCGCGGCCGGCGGCGCGCTCATCGGCACCTTTGCATCCTATCTGTTCGCGCCCTTCTTCCGCATCGCCGGCGTCAAGAACGCGCCCTTGCCGCCCCTGTTGCCGGTCGTGCCCGACGACCTGATCGCGCAAATGGCGATCACGTTTGCAGGCATCATGATCGGCCTGGAGCTGGTGGTCATCGCCGTTGCGCTCATCCGTCGCCTGCCGCGACTGCTTACTCTGCGCGGGAGCAGCGCATAATCAGAGAGGAGTCCCATGAACAATCGAGAACGTGCACTGGCCATCCTCAACTATCAGCCTTACGACCGCATGCCCGTCGTCCATTTCGGCTTCTGGAACGAGACGCTCGACAAATGGGCCCGCGAAGGGCACATCACCAGGGAAGAGGCGGCCGCCTGGGCCGACGGCAACGCCGCCGACCTGTCCATCGGCGCAAAGCTCGGCTTCGACTTCAACTGGTATCACGTCTTCGGCGTCTACACCAATCTGCTGCCGCCGTTCGAGCAGAAGGTGCTCGAAGTCTTGCCCGATGGCACCCGCAAGGAGATCAACGCCGACGGCGTGATCATCCTCCAGAAGGACGATGCGACCGGCATCCCTACCGAGATAGACCACCTGTTCAAGGGCCGCAAGGAATGGGAGGAGCTCTTCAAGCCGCGGCTGCAACCCGACGAGCGGCGCATCTACAGGCCCGAGCCGGTGATCGGCGATCTGCAGGTCGGCCGCGAGGATGATGACCCCCGGCGCCGCTTCCGCACCCATGTCCGCGATCTCATAGACGAGGTGCAACGCACCGACCGGGAGCGGCCCCTCGGCCTGATGTGCGGCAGCCTCTACGGCCGCATCCGCGACATCGTCGGCATGATCAACCTCTCCTACCTCCAGGCCGATGACCCGGCGCTCTTCGATGAGATGATCGTGACCTTCGCCGATCTGTGTTACTGGGCCACCGAGAAAGCGCTGGAAGTCTACGGCGACAACTGGGACTTCGGCCACTTCTGGGAGGACATTGCTTTCAAGAGCGGCCCGCTCGTCAGCCCGAAGGTGTTCAAGCAGAAGGTGGGGCCGCACTATCGGCGCATCACCGACCTGCTGAACAGGCACGGCATCCATATCGTGTCGCTCGACTGCGACGGCAAGATAGATGCGCTGATCCCTACCTGGTTCGAGAACGGCGTCAACACCATGTTCCCCATCGAAGTGGGCACCTGGGGCGCCAGCATCGCGCCCTGGCGGGCGAAATACGGCCCCGAGCTGCGAGGGGTTGGCGGGATGGACAAGCGGGTGTTCGCCTATGACTACGCGGCGATAGACGCCGAGATCGAGCGCCTGAAGCCGCTGGTCGAGCTGGGCGGCTACATCCCCTGTCCCGACCATCGCCTGGCGCCCGACGCCAAATGGGAAAACGTGCAATACTACTGCGACAAGATGCGCAAGACGTTCGGCGGGTGAGGACACCTTGAGCCCAACAAGCTATCTGCAATGGTTGGCCCAGGAAACGCCGACCGCCTGGTGGCACGACTCGGCCGATCCCGATGAGCTGGCGCGCGGCCTGGCGCACGGCGCGGTCGGCGCGACGACCAACCCCGTGCTCGCCGGCCTGGCGCTGCGCAGCCGCGCCGAGCGGTGGACGCAGGCGGCCGGCCCCCTGCCGGCCGATCTCTCGCCGGAGGCCCGCGCCGAGGCGTGGATGCGCGTCGTGGTCGGCCACGCGGCGGCCGAACTGCTGCCGATCTACGAGGAGACGGCCGGTCGCCAGGGCTATGTCTGCGCGCAGGTGAACCCGGCATGGGCCGGCCAACGCGAGGCCATGTTCGCCATGGCGCAGCGCTTCGCGCAGTGGTCGCCCAACATCGCGGTCAAGCTGCCGGCCACGGCGGCCGGACTCGATGTGCTGGAGGAATGCGCGGCCAACGGGATCACCGTCACCATGACCGTGAGCTTCACCGTGCCGCAGGTCATCGCGGTCGCCGAGCGCTACCGCCGCGGGCTGGCGCGCGCCCGCGCCGGCGGAGTGCGGCCCGGCCGCTGCTTCGCGGTCATGATGATCGGCCGGCTGGACGACTACCTGCGCGACATGGCGCTCGATCAGCGCGCCGGAGTGGAGGAAGCCGACCTGCGCCTCGCCGGCCTGGCGACCGCCCGCCGCGCGTATCACCTTTACAAGGCCCGCGGTTACGAGGCCACGCTGCTGATCGCGGCGCTGCGCGGCAACCACCACGTGCTCGGCCTGGTCGGCGCCGACCTGATCCTCTCCATCCACCCGTCGGTTCAGGCGACGTTGCTCCAGGATGGCGTGCCCCGCGCCCGCGGAATAGACGAGCCGATCGGCGCCGATGTGATCGCGCGCTTGCGTCGCCTGCCCGAGTTCGTGCGCTCCTACGAGCCGGACGGCATGAGGCCGGAGGAGTTCATCGCCTTCGGCCTCACCCAGCGCACCCTTACGCAGTTCCTCGAAGCCGGCTGGCGACCGATGGAAGCGTTCCGACCCTGATCCAGCCACCAGCGGAGGTGCTCATGTCCGAGGCCGCATCTTCCCCCTGGCCCGGCGGCTGCCGGGGTGCCGTCTCGCTCACCTTCGACGACGGCCGGCCGTCGCAGCTCGGCCGGGCCATCCCGATCCTGGCCGAGCACGGCCTGACCGGCACCTTCTACCTGAACCCGCGCGGAGACAACTGGCTCGCCGACCTGGCGCCGTGGCGCGAGGCGGCGGCCGCCGGCCACGAGATCGGCAACCACACGCTGGCGCATCCGTGCACGCGCTCGGTGTTGCCGAACTGCCGGCCGTGCCTGGAAGAGCTGACCCTCGCCGAGCTGGAAGCGGACATTCAAGAAGCGTCCCGTCGCCTGCGCGCGGCGATCCCGGAGCAGGCCGACTTCACCTTCTGCTATCCGTGCTACCAGGAGCATGTCGGCGCGGGGCCAACCCGACAGAGCTACGTGCCGTTGATCGCGCGGCTCTTCATCGCCGGCCGCGGCCGCGGCGAGTTCGGCCACAACGACCCCGCCACGTGCGACCTGGCCTACCTCTTCTCGTGGAACGTCGAACACATGACCGGGCCGACCCTCGTCGGCCTGGCGGAACAGGCGGCCGAGCTGGGCCGCTGGGTCATCTTCACCATTCACGATGTGGGGGACGGCAGCTTGCCCCTGTCGGAGGTCGCGTTTCGCGCCCTGTGCCGCCACCTGGCCCGCCGCCGAAACGAGATCTGGACGGCGCCGGTGGTCGAAGTTGCGCGGCAGATCATCATGTGGCGAGAGGCAAGCGCCGTCTTGGACGGCCAGACAGAGGTCGCAGACCGCCGGCGAGCAAAAAGTGCGTAAGACCTTGTCATAAGGGAGTTCACCATGACACCACTTACCATCGGCTTTATCGGACTGGGGATCATGGGCCGGCCGATGGCCGGCCATCTGCTGAAGGCCGGCTATCCGTTGGTCGTGCATGACCTGAACCGCCAGGCGGTCGCGACGCTGGTTGCCGCGGGCGCGGCCGAGGCTTTTTCGCCGCGGGAAGTCGCGGCGCGCAGCGACGTGATCATCACCATGTTGCCCGACTCGCCCGACGTGGAGGCGGTCGCGCTCGGCCCAGACGGCCTGATCGAAGGCGTGCGGCCCGGCGTCCTTTACGCCGATATGAGCACCATCGCGCCGACGGCCGCGGTCAAGGTGGCGCACGCACTCGCGGCGAAGGGGGTGCGCTGTCTCGATGCGCCCGTCAGCGGCGGCGAGGTCGGCGCGATCAACGCCACCCTCTCGATCATGGTCGGCGGCGCGGAGGACGACTTCGCGGCCATGCGACCGATCTTCGAGAAGCTCGGCAAGACGATCACGCTCTGCGGGCCGAACGGCGCGGGTCAGATCGTCAAGGCGTGCAACCAGATCCAGGTGGCGCTGAACATCCTCGGCATGGCCGAGGCGTTGGTGCTCGGCGCGAAGGCGGGCGTAGATCCGGCGATCATCCACAAGGTACTGAGCGGCGGCTACGCCCAGTCGCGCGTGGCCGACGTGCGCGGGCCAAAGGTGATCCAGGGCGACTTTCAGCCCGGCTTCAAGGCGCGCTTTCATTTCAAGGACCTGAATATCATCCTGAAGACGGGCAACGATTACGGCGTGCCCCTGCCGGTGACGAGCCTGGTGCACGAGCTGTTCGCGGCGCTCCTGGCGGCCGGCGGCGGCGACCTGGATCACACGGCAGTCATCACCGTGCTGGAGAAGCTGGCCGGAGTGGAAGCGAGGACAAGATCATGAAATACGGTTGTTGCGTAGACGCGCTGGCGCGCACGCCGGACGGCGCGCGCGCGCCGAACATCGAGCAGCTCGCGGAGATCGGCTATGATTATGTCGAGCTTTACCTGGCCGCGCTGACGGCTCTGCCGGAGGAGGAATTCCAGGCGGTCGTGGATCGCCTGGATCGGGCCGGCATCCCGTGCGAGGCGTGTTGCGTCTTCTACCCGCGCACCGTGCGCCTGACCGGTCCGGACGTGGATTGGGCGCAGGTAGAGGATTACGATCGCCGCGCGATCGGCCGCGCGGCCCGGCTGGGCGCACAGGTGATCGTCTTCGGCAGCGCCGGCGCCAAGAACGTGCCGGAGGGCTTTCCGTATGAGCGGGCGTGGGCGCAGATCGTCCAGGCGATGCGCATCGCCGCGCCCATCGCCGAGGAGCACGGGATCACCATCGTGATCGAGCCGCTGAACCGGAAAGAGGCCAATATCGTGCTCACCGGTGCCGAGGGACTGAAGCTGGCGCGTGAGGTTGACCGGCCGGCCGTGCAACTGCTGATTGACTACTACCACATGGTGCTCGAGGGCGAATCGGCCGACATCGTGCTGGAAGCACGGGATGCGATCCGGCACATCCACATCGCGAGCGCGCCGGCCCGCACCTATCCCGTGACGGTCGAACCGGGCTTCCTGTCGTTCTTCGCCAACCTCAAGGCCATCGGCTATCAGGCGCGGGTGAGCGTGGAGGCCCGCACCGAGAACTTTCGGGAGGACGCGGCGGCCGCGCTGCGCGTGCTCAAACAGCTCGGTGGGTGAACGATGAAACAACACCCGTGTACGCTGTCTCCAAGCGTTTCATTGACTTCGGGGTCGGCCAAAGGTATAATTTCCCCGATGTAAATATCAGCCAAAGAGACGCATGTTTACACCGGGAGGATAGGCTATCATGTCCAATGTTGGGCTGGCGAGACAATACATCAGGGATGCATCAGGCAAACAGATCGGCGTCATCTTGCCTATTGAGGAATACCACGCTCTGCTCAGACTGCAAAAACGCCCCATTCGTCGAGACAGCGTGCGGTCGCAGGCCTCGGCCGGGTCGCTATACGGCGTCTTATGTCACCTCGGCGGCTCAGTGGCGTCTACAGCCGAGCTGGATGAAACGCGGCGCGAGTTGTGGGCGACATGGGATCGTGAGGACGCGTCATGATCGCGTTGGTGCTTGACACCCACTCGATAATCTGGTTGTTGCACGCCGACGCCCGGCTATCGCCGACTGCACACCGACAGATTGATGCAGCTACGACCCAGGGACAGCAGGCAGCGACCGCCGTCAACCTGGGTGTTCCGTTGGTCAGCCGAGACGGCAAGATTCGAGACAGTCAGATTCAAACGATCTGGGACTGAGACATGCTTTTCCCTCCGGTATTCCGAGCGTTGCCCCTCGGCAGCGTCCGGCCGCAGGGCTGGTTGGCCCGCCAGCTGCGCATCCAGGCCGACGGCCTGAGCGGCCACCTCGACGAGTTCTGGCCCGACATCCAGGAGAGCCGCTGGTTCGGCGGCGACCGCGAGGGCTGGGAACGTGCGCCTTACTGGCTGGACGGCGTGATCCCGCTGGCCTTCCTGCTGGACGACGAGACACTGAAGGCGAAGGTCCATCGTTACGTCGGCTATATCCTGGAGCACCAGGCCGAGGACGGCTGGCTGGGGCCGGGCCAGATGGTGTGGACGGCCGGCCAAAGCCCGACCCCGCTTCAGCACTACGACCTCTGGGCGCTCTTCTTGATCCTGAAGGCGCTCACGCAGTACGCCGATGCGACCGGCGATGGCCGCGTCGCGCCGGCCGTCGAAAAGTGCCTGCGCCGCATCGAACGCCACATTGACCGGGCGCCGCTCTTCAACTGGGCCATGTTTCGCTGGTTCGAGGCGTTGATCAGCATCTACTGGGTGTGGGAGCGCAGCGAGCCCGAGCAGAAAGCCGATGGGGACAACGCAAAGCAGTGGTTGGCCGAGCTGGCGATCAAGCTCCACGCGCAGGGATTCAACTGGCGCGACTTCTTCCGACGCTGGCCGCTGACGAAACCGACCCCGCCCCGACAGTGGACCTACATGGGCCATGTCGTCAACAACGCCATGGCGGTCAAGGCGCCGGCGCTCTGGTGGCGGCTGACGGGCGAAGAGGCCGACCGGCTCGCGGCCTACGACATGATCGCCAGGCTGGACCGGCATCACGGCATGGTCACGGGCATGTTTACCGGCGACGAATGCCTGGCGGGCAAGCGTCCCACGCAGGGAACCGAGCTGTGCGCGGTGGTGGAGTTCATGTACTCGCTCGAAGTCCTCCTGAGCATCCTGGGCGACCCGGCCTTCGGCGATCGGCTGGAGCAGGTGACGTTCAACGCGCTGCCGGCCACCTTCTCGCCCGATATGTGGGCGCACCAGTACGACCAGCAGGTCAACCAGGTCGAATGCTCTATCCGCGCCGGCCGGCCGTGGAACAGCAACGGCCCGGAAGCCAACATCTTCGGGCTGGAGCCAAACTACGGCTGTTGCACCGCCAACCTGAGCCAGGGATGGCCCAAGTTCGCCGCGCATTTGTGGATGCGCACGGCCGACGGCGGACTGGCGGCTGTGGCTTACGCGCCCTCGACGGTCGCTGCCCAGATCGGCGGCGCGGCCGTGAACGTGGCGCTCGACACCGGCTATCCGTTCCGCGAGACGCTGCGCTTCACGGTGACGGTTGACCGCCCTGTGCGCTTCCCGCTGCTCCTGCGCATCCCGGCATGGGCGGAGGAGAGTCGGTTGCAGATCGAGGGGGAAGAACCCATCGCGCCGACGGCCGGGACGTTCCATCGGCTGGAACGCGAGTGGACCGGGACGACGGAGATCATCCTGACCCTGCCGATGCGGCCGACGTTGTTGCCCGGGTACAACGGCGCGGCAGCGATCGCGCGCGGGCCGCTGGTCTACGCGCTGAAGATCGGCGAGGAATGGCGACAGGTGAACCAGGACCTGCCGCATCGCGAGCTGCCGCACGCGGATTGGGAGGTCTATCCGACGACGCCGTGGAACTACGCGCTGGCCGTCTCGGCCGCGACGCTGGCGCAAGATGTGACCTTCCACGAGCACCCGCTCGGCGACCGGCCCTTCTCGCCCGACGGCGCGCCGGTCTCGGCGACGGTGCGGGGCTTGCGGGTGCCCGACTGGGGCATGGAAAACGGCTCGGCCGCCGACGTGCCGGCCGGCCCGATCGCTGTCTCCGGGCCGCCGGAAGAACTAACGCTGATCCCGTACGGATGCACCAACTTGCGAATTACGGAGTTTCCGATATTATAAAAGCACGGGTCCGATTGTTCAAGCCGGCGGTCCGGTGTTTGCTCCGGAGGATGCCATGCCAACCATCTCGATGTTCTATGGCATCATTATTCGCATGTATTATGCTCCTGGTGAGCATAATCCTCCGCACTTTCATGCCTACTACAATGAATATAAGGCCACGGTTGCAATGGACACCTTGGAGATTCTGGAAGGCAGTTTGCCCAGAAAGCAATTACGCCTTGTGCAGGCTTGGGCCGAATTGCACGCCGATGAGTTGCGAGCTAACTGGATACTGGTTATGAACGGTGAGACGCCGTATAAGATCGCACCTTTGGAATGACAAGGAGCCTTAGCCATGTACAGGGGAGTTACCGAAGTTCGAGCCATAGATGACTACCGACTGATTCTGAAGTTCGACAACAACGAATATCGTCTCTTCGACCTCAAGCCCTACCTGGGTCTTGGACGATTCGCCGAACTCAGAGACATCAATGTCTTCAAGCAGATCGGCATCTCGTTTGACACCGTGGCGTGGAAGAACGGCCTGGACCTTGATCCGGAGTTTCTCTATGCCCACAGTCAGGCGGTGTCCGCTCCAGAAGAATGAACATCCTCTACATCCACACCCACGACACCGGCCGTTTCATCCAGCCCTACGGCCACGCCGTCCCGACGCCGAACCTGATGGCGCTGGCGCGGGAGGGCGCGCCGGTCCGTACTGAGCTGGCGGAGCGCCTGGAACGCTGGATGCGCGCCACCGCCGATCCGCTGTTGGCCGGCCCTGTGCCGAAGCCGGCCGGCGCGCGGGTCAACCTGAAGTGGGCGCTCCACCCCAACGAACAGGAGTTCGAAGCCTGAACACGCGACGCTTCTCAGACATTTCTCAGAAACAGCGCCTATACTACCTTGAAAACAGCTCGTTTTATGTGCCAGGCACCTTGGAGGTTGCCTGGCACATAAAACGCGGCCATGACCGGAGATGTCGGCCTGCTGAGCTGAGATCAATGCACGAGAGGGTCGCTCATGTCCGTCCATTCGTTCATTGTCGCCTGGCGTCGGTCGCCCTGGCCCGGCCTGGTCCTGGTCACGTTGTGGGCGGCAGCGCTGCGCCTGGTAAACCTGGAACAGATTCCGCCCGGCTTCCACTACGATGAAGCGTTGGAGGCGCTCGAAGCCTGGCGGGTGATCACCCGGCCCGATTACCATCCGGTCTTCTTTCCGGGCGATTTCGGCCTGCCGGCCATGCTCATCTATCTGGAGAGCTGCGCGTTTCGGCTGTTCCCGGCCGGGCCGGCCGTCAGTCGCGCGGTGACCGCGCTGATCGGCACCTTGACGGTGCCGGCGGTCTATGCGCTCGGCCGGGAGATGGTGCGGGCGGATGAACGCTTGCCGCGACAGTTGCCGTTGCTGGCCGCGACCGTGTTGGCCGTCCTGCGCTGGCACATCACCTTCAGCCGGGTGGCAATCGAGCCGATCCTGGTGCCGCTGTTCCTGACGGTGATCCTGTGGACGCTGTTGGCGGGGTTGCGTACCGATCGGCCGGTCGCCTGGGTGGGGTTGGCCGCGGCGTTGGGCTTGAGCGTTTACACCTATCCGGCCGCCTGGCTGCTTTGGCCCATGATGGGCGGCATCCTGGTCTATTTGCGGCTCGTCGCGCCGCAGCGACTGGCCGGTCGCGGTCGCGGCCTGATCCTGGCCGCGCTGCTGGCGGCGGCTTTGGCCGCGCCGCTGGCCGTCTTCTTCCTGCAACACCCGGAACTGGCGACCCTTCGCAGCGGTCAGGTGATCGTCATCCGGCCCGGCCAACCGCTGCAGGAGACGGTCGGTGTGCTCGCCGGCAACCTGCTTAAGGCCCTGGGCATGTTCAGCGTGGCGGGAGACGCCGATCCGCGCAGCAACATCCCCGGCCGGCCGGCGCTCGACGCCCTGATTGCCATCCCGTTTTACCTGGGGCTGCTGGCGGCGCTGCGACGGTGGAGACAGCCGGGGTCCGGCGTGCTCTTCCTGGCCGCGGGCACGATGCTGTTGACGACCATGCTCAGCGAGTACGCGCCCCACTTCCGGCGGGCGCTCGGCATCACGCCGGTGATCGCGCTGTGGAGCGGCCTGGGCCTGGCCACCATTGCGCAGTTCAGGACGGAGCGGCTCCCGGCTATGCGCCCGACCGGCGGCTGCGGCCGATCGCCGGCCCGGCCATCGCGGCGCTCCTGCTGGTGGGCAGCGCCGCCTGGAACATCCGCGACTATTTCGTCGTCTGGGGGCGCAGCCTCGATCTGTTCTACGCCTACGATGAGGGATTGTGGCAGATCGGGCAATACGTGCAGACGCTGTCGGCCGACGAAGCCATCTACATCAGTCCGCGGCCGGCCAGCGATGCCACCCTGGCCTTCGCCTGGCGCAACGGGCCGACCGTGCGCCACTTCGATGGCCGTTCGGCCTGGATCACCCAGGTGGCGCTCGGACAGGCGACACAGGAGGCGACTTACATCGTGATCGAGCACGAAGATTTCCGCGGCAGCGGCCTGTTGCAGCAGCTCTACAGGGACGCGCAGGAGATCAAGGTCTTTCTGGATCGCAGCGGCAGGGTCTACGCGCGGGCATTTCGGGTACCGGCCGGCGCTCCGCTCAGCCGGTGGCCCACTGCAGTGACCCGCACCCGCTGGCCGGGCATCGCACTATGGGGCTACGACCTGAACGAGCCGATCTATCACCCCGGCGAGATCATCTACCTGCAACTGTGGTGGCGGGCCGCCGAGACCCCGACGACCGACTGGACCGTCTTCACGCACGTGCTCGGCCCGCCACGGGAAGATGGGAGCATCGTGTGGGCCGGCCACGACAGTCGCCCCGGCCAGGGCAGCGCGGCTACCACGAGCTGGCGGGCCGGCGATCTGGTCCTGGACGAGCATCAGATCCGGCTCCCGGCCGACATGCCGGCCGGCGAATACGAGATCGAGGTCGGCCTCTATGACCCGACGGCCGGCAATGCGCGCGCCATCAGCCAACGGCCGCGCGGAGAAGACGCCATCCTGTTGGGCAAGGTGATCGTGCAATGAGGCGATTACTGTGCCATCCGCTGAGCTGGATCCTGGTCCTGGCGCTCGGCGTGCGCTTCTACCATCTCACGTACCATAGCCTGTGGTTCGACGAGGTCGTCAGTACGTACTGGGCCGGTCGGCCGGCCGGCGAGATCTGGCGCGTGGGCATGGCGCTCGTCCAGGACAAGCACCCGCCGCTCTATTACCTCCTGCTGCACGGCTGGACGGCGCTGGTCGGCGGGAGCGATCTGGCCGTGCGTTCCCTCGGCGCGCTGATCGGCGCGCTGGCCGTGTTGCCGCTCTACGGAATCGGCCGGCGGCTGAGCGGGCCACGCGGGGCCGCGTTCGCCGCGCTCCTGCTGGCGATCAACCCGTTCCTGGTGTGGTATAGCCAGGAAGCGCGCATGTTCATGCCGGCGACGGCCTTCGCGCTGGTGGGGCTTTACGGCCTCCTGCGGGCGGCGCATGGCGCATGGCGCACGCCCCCGCGCCCCTGGCCCCCCAACATTGGGGGGGAGGGGGGGGCCGCCCCCCTGGCCCCCCAAGATTGGGGGGAAGGGGGGGCGCCCCCCAAAGTTGGGGGGAGGGGGGGGCCGTCCTCGCTCGCCCTGCTGTTGCTCAGCGGCGGCTTCGCGGCCGCGCTCTACAGCTATCTCTACAGTGCCTTCCTGCTGCCGGTGGCCGGGCTCTGGCTGCTGATGGCGCGCTGGACGCGGCGGGGCGAACGGGACGCGGATCGCGATTTCTGGCTGGGCGTCCTGGGCCTGGGCATCGCCGCAGTGCTCTTCCTGCCGCTGGCCTGGTCGGCGTGGCGGGTGAGCGGTGCCGAGGCCGTACCGGGTCGGCCGTTCGAGGGAATGTGGGCGCCCCTCGCGACGATGCTGAGGGCCTACACGCTCGGCTGGCCCGCATGGGACGCCCGCCTGACGACGATCCTGGCCGCGGGGATGGGAGCGCTGGCCCTCCTCGGCTGCTTCCTGCCGGCCGATCGCGGCAACCGGCGAAGTGGCGGACTCTACATCCTCATCTGGCCGCTCGTCGTGATCCTGATCGGCGGCGCCCTGCTGAGCCGCGACAGCCGCACCTTCGCCGAAACGCGCTACCAGATCGCCCTGGCGCCGGCGCTCTGCGTGGCGCTGGGCCGGGCGCTCGACCGGCTGTGGGCCTGGCGCCGGCCGGTCGGGTTGGCGGCGGCCGGCCTGATCTTCGCGACGACGGCGGCCGCGCTGCCCTACGATTGGGCGCCGCAGAATCGCCGCGAGGCATGGCGCGAGGCCGCGGCGTTCGTGCAGGCGCACGCCGGCCCCCATGACGCCATCCTGATCCAGCCCGACTACGTCCAGATCGCGTTCCGGCGCTACTTCCGCGGCCCGCAGGACATCTTCGTCCCGTTCACCGACCGGATCCGCGATGCGGACCAGGTGGAGGGGCCGCTGGCGGGGCTGGCCCCCTTCGACGCGGTGTGGGTGGTACAGTCGCACCATCAGGAGCTGGACCCGAACAACGTGGTGTTGGGCTGGTTCGCCGCGCGCTATCCGCTGATCACCGAGGTATTCCCGCCGGGGATCGCCATCCACGTCTACGACCAGCGCTATCGGCTGGCCGACCTGCCGTCGAACGTGCCGTCTCGCAGCGATTGGCCGGCCCTGGACGGCGTGCAGCCGTTGGCCTGTCTGTATGATCCGGCCGCCTTGCGCCCGCGCGACGACCTGTTCCATCCGCCGAGCGCATGGATCCACGTAACGAGCTACTGGCGGCCCGGCGACCGGCCGGCCGCCGGCGAGCTCCGCCCGCGCTTCCGGCTGGTGGACGCGCAGGGCCAGGTGTGGGGCGAGAGCATGGCCCGGCCGAACGACGCGTTCGGCCTCTGGCCGGCCGACCGCTGGGTGGCCGGCGAGATCGTGCGCAGCCATCACGACGTCAACCTGAACCCCGTGACCCCGCGCGGAACCTATCGGCTCATCCTCGAAGCGCCCGGCGCGCCGGGCCAGATCCGGTGTGGGGAGGTCGAGATCCAGTAACCAAACTGCTCACATTTCACGCTTCACGTTTTACGTTTTACGTTTTACGTTTTACGTTTCACGGAGCATCCACCATGACCATCAACCTCGGCGTCCTCGGCTTCGCCCACGGGCATGTCGGGATGTATTGCCATCAGTGGAAACAGAACCCCGGCCTGGAGATCAACCTGGTCGCGGGGTGGGATCACGACGCAGCCCGGCTGCAGAAGAACTGCGACCAGTTCGGCGTCGCCGGCTACGCCGACCTGGACGCGTTCCTGGCCCGGCCCGACATGCCGGCGGTCGTCATCGGCGTCGAAACCTCCATGCATGCCGATGTGGTCGAGAAGGCGGCCGCCGCGGGCAAGATGATCGCGCTGCAAAAGCCGATCGCGCTCACCATGGCCCAGGCCGACCGCATCGTCGCCGCGGTCGAGCGGCATCGCGTGCCCTTCACCATGGCCTGGCAGATGCGCGTGGACCCACAAAACATCGAGATCAAGCAGATCATCGAGAGCGGCGCGCTCGGCAAGATCTTCATGGTGCGCCGACGGCACGGATTGCCCACCCAGCTCTGGGATGTCGCCGGCATGTGGCACTTCGACCCGCAGCTCAACCGCGACATCTGGGCCGACGACGCCGCGCACCCGGTGGACTTCATCTACTGGCTGCTGGGCGAGCCGGAGACCGTGACGGCCGAGATCGCCTCGCTCTTGAATCCGCGGGCGCCCAACGACAACGGCGTCGCCATCTACCGCTACGCCGACGGCATGTTGGCCGAGGTCGTCTGCTCCTTCACCTGCGTGGCGGCCGAAAACACGGTAGAGGTGATCGGCGAGAAGGGCACCCTGATCCAGAACTACGGCGACGTGCCGAGCTGCAACGTGCCCCGGCCGGCCGGCGCGGTCGGGCAGAAGTGGTACACGCTCGACAAGAAGGACTGGACGCCGAGCGCCATCCCCAGCCCCGCCAACCACAGCGCGCGCATCGCCGGCCTGGCCGGTCCCCTGGCCGACTTCTTCGCCGGCCGGCGGCCTCCCATTGCAACCGCCGAAGAAGGCCGCGCCGTGCTCCGCATGGTGCTCGCCACCTATGTCTCGACGCGCGAGGGGCGCCGCGTGCGGCTGGACGATCCGGCCATCGGCCAGGTGTGAACTTCGTCGGCGATGTCGGCTCTGGCGGCGCGGAGATCGCTCAGCGGCCGGCCAACGGCCAGAAGATCGGCAGGCACACCATGACAACGCCAAAGAGGAGCAAGGTAAGGGGCAGGCCCACGCGCAGATAATCCCGGAAGCGATAGCCTCCCGGCCCCATCACGAGGATGTTGACCGGGTGTCCCAGGGGGGTGATGAAAGCCATCGAAGTAGCCAACGCCACAGCCATTCCCAGAGCCCGCGGATTCATGCCGGTCTGGATGGCCGCCTGAACAGCGATCGGCGCAATGATGCCCGCCACCGCCGGCCCGGCTATGGCTTGTGTCAACAAAACCGTCAGGATAAATAGCCCGGCCAGGATGACCAACGGCCCATAAGGGACCAGAGCGCCGATCAACAGATTGGCCAATAACACCGCCGCGCCGCTCTTGCTCAACGCAAGACCGAGCGGCAGCGTCCCGGCCACCAGGAACACTGTGCGCCACTCGATGGCGCCGTAGACCTGATCCATTGTCAAAATACCGGACAGGACGGTGAGCAACGCGGCGCCCAGCATGATCTCACCTACCAGCGCCGTATTCAAAGAGGCCGCCACTAACGCGCCGGCCAGAATCGCCACTGCCAGCCAACCCTGGCGGCGCATGGTGCTCACAGGCCGCATGATCTGACGATCCAGGATCACCAGATCGGGTTCGCTGCGCAACACGGCCACCCGTTCGGCCGGCCCCTGAAGCAACAACGCATCGCCGAATTCCAGCGGCAGGTCGCCCAGGCCGGTACGGATCGGTCGGCCCGCCCGCCAGATGCCCAAAACAGCCATGCCGTACTTTTCGCGGAAGCGCGCCGTTCGCAACGTCTGGCCGAGGAGAGCCGAGCGCGGGGCCAACACGGCCTCCACCAGCACCTGGTCGCCTGCCGTCAGTCCGTCCAGATGCTCTGGCTGAAGCGGCAGGATCTCCAGACACCCTTCCCGGTCGCGGGCCCGCACCTCATCCACCCGGCCCAACAGCAGCAGGATGTCGCCGGCAGCCAGAACCATATCGGCCGATGGCGCGGTCCACAGCCGGCCATTCCGCTCGATGGCGATCACGTTGGCCCGGTGGGCTTCGCGCAGGCCACTGCGCGCCAGCGGCAGACCGACCAGACAGGAACCCTCCGGCAGACGCGCCCGAAACAACCGTTCGCTCAAACGATAAACATCGGCCAGGCCGTTGGCGGCGAGATCGGTCGGCAGGTCAATCTCCATGCCGGAATGGCCCGGCAGCAGCCGACGGCCCCACAATGCCATGTAAAGCACCCCCGCCGCTACGATCGGCACGCCCACCGGCGCGAAATCCAACACGCCAAAGCCAGGCAGATCTTGTGTGCGGAGAATTCCGCTAACCACAATATTGGTTGTAGTAAACAAAGTCGCCATGCCACCGAGAATGGTAGCGAAGGCCAGCGGCATCAGCAGGCGCCCGGTGCTGACCTTGCTCTTGCGCGCGATGCCGGAGATTGCCGGCAGCAACACGGCCGCGGCCGCGATGTTGTTCATAAACAGAGATAATGTCGCGCCGGCCAACATGATCACTGCCACCAGCCGGCCCTCGCCCATGCCGGCCACCCGTAACAACAGGCTACCGACACGATCGCTAACGCCGGTCACGCGCAAAGCTTCGGCGAGCACGAAAATGGCGATAATCGTGATCACAGCCGAGCTGGCCAGGCCAGAAAATGCCTCGCGCGGGGTAAGCACTCCTGTAAGGCCCAGCGCCACTACCACCAAGAGGGCCACCAGGTCGGCGCGCAACCGATCGGTCAACAACAAAGCGATCGCCGCTACCAAAATCAACAGGGTCAGAATCAGGGGTACAGACATTCGATCAAATACCTTATCGGCCAATGGGGTGCCGGGCATTCATCTCCCTAACCGTCAGAGTATAGCACGTCCGAGGGGCAGAGCCAAACCGACATAGGCGCTCATCATGCCGCCATGTCCGGGCTACTCCTTGCATCGTTACGATGGCATTCTTGACGAAATCTCTGCCGCATGGTAGATATGAACCGCAGTACCGCATTCAGTCGTTACAGCAAGGAGTCACTTCATGTCCCTCAATCCCGAGTGGCTGCGTCGCGTCACCAACTGGCGCGATGAGCTGACGAACCACTTCTACCGCCCGCTCGGCGCCGTCGAGCTGAGCGGCTTCGTCACCAAAGAGCAACTGACGGCCGACCAGGCCCTGGCCGGCCCCTTCGCGCCGATGCCGGTCGGCACCCGCTGGGGCGCCAAGTGGGAATACGGCTGGTTCAAGGGCGAGATCGTCCTGCCGCCTTCCGCGGCCGGCCAACGCATCGTATTGCGGGCCAACCCGGGCGGCGAAAGCGCGGTGTGGATCAACGGCCGGCTGGCCGGCGCAATTGACCGCGAGCACACCGAGATCACCCTGGCCATGAGCGGCGCGCCGGGCGCCCGCTACGAGCTTCTGATCGAAGCCTACGCCGGCCACGGCCTGCGCACCGCCGGCAAGGGGCCGGTGGGCTACGGCCGCGAAAGCGTGCCCGAGCCGCCCCCCACGCAAACCGCCGTCGGCGAAACCACCTTCGGCATCTGGAACGAAGAGGTCTATCAGCTCTGGCTCGACGTCGAAACGCTGTTCCAGACCCGCAACCTGCTCGACCCCGATTCGCTCCGCGTGGCCGAGATAGACGCCGGCCTGAAGGACTTCACGCTGATCGCCGATCCCGAGCTGCCGCCCGACGAGTTCCTGGCCACCGTGCGCCGGGCGCGGGCGCGGCTCAAGCCGCTCCTCGAATGCGTCAACGGCAGCACCGCGCCGACCCTCTTCGCCATCGGCCATTCGCACATAGACGTGGCGTGGCTCTGGCCGCTCCAGGAGACCGAGCGCAAGATGGCGCGCACCATCAGCACCCAACTGGCGCTGATGCAGGAATACCCCGAGTTCAAGTTCATCCAGAGCCAGCCGCACCTCTACTGGATGCTCCGACGCCGCTATCCGGCCAAGTACGAGGAGGTCAAGGCCGCGGTCAAGGCCGGCAAGATCATCCCCGAAGGCGGCATGTGGATCGAGGCCGACACCAACATCAGCGGCGGCGAGGCGCTGATCCGCCAGTTCATCCACGGCAAGCGCTTCTTCAAACAGGAGTTCGGCGCGGAAAACGAACTGCTCTGGTTGCCCGACGTGTTCGGCTATTCCGGCGCGCTGCCGCAGATCATGGCCGGCTGCGGCATCAAGTATTTCGCCACGCAGAAGATCTTTTGGACCTACAACGGCGGCGATCCGTTCCCCTACAACACGTTCATGTGGGAAGGGATCGACGGCACCGCCGTCCTGGCCCACATCTTCAACGACTACAACAGCTACACCGATCCCAACGCGCTGATGCAACGCTGGCGCCAGCGCGTCCAGAAGGACGGCATCAGCACGATCCTGCTGGCGTTCGGCCACGGCGACGGCGGCGGCGGCCCCACCCGCAACCATCTGGAGTTCCTGCGCCGGACCAAAGACCTGGAGGGCCTCCCGCGGGTGAAGATGGCTTCCCCGATCGAATTCTTCAAGGACCTGGAGCGCCGCGGCCTGCCGCGCGAGCGCTACGTGGGCGAGCTCTACTTCCAGGCGCACCGCGGCACGTACACATCGCAGGCCAGGACCAAGCAGAACAACCGTCGCGCCGAGCTGGCGTTGCGCGAAGCCGAGATGTGGGGCGCGGCCGCGCGCGCTCTTGCCGGACCCGGCTACGCCTATCCGGCGGCCGACCTGGAAGAGGCGTGGCGCACCGTCCTGCTGAACCAGTTCCACGACATCCTGCCCGGCTCCTCGATCCATCGCGTCTACGAGGAAGCCGAGGCCAGCCACGCCGAGGCGATCGCCGCGGCCCGCCGGGCGGCCGGCCAGGCGCAGGCGGCCCTGGTGCGGCCGGCCGAGGCCGTCACCGTGTTCAACTCCCTCTCGTGGCCACGACGGGCGCTGGTGCGCCTGCCGGCCGGCGCGCAGACGGCGGCCGACCGCGCGGGCCGGCCGCTGCCGGTGCAGGTCGAAGCCGATGCCGCCTGGGCCGAGGTAACCGTGCCGTCGTGCGGCTGGACGACGATCTGGTGGCCCTCCGTTCCCCCCAACTTTGGGGGGGCAGGGGCGGCAGCGACATCGAATGCCCTGCAGGCGACCCCGCGCATGCTGGAGAACGAGTGCCTGCGGATCGAGTTCAACGACCTGGGCGAGATCGTCAGCCTCTTCGACAAGGAGGCGCAGCGCGAGCTGGCCGCCGGGCCGTGCAACAGCTTCAAGATGTACAAGGACGTGCCGGGCGCGTGGGACGCCTGGGACATCGACAGCATGTACACGGAGACACCGGTGGAACTGACCGAGCCGGCGACGATCGTCGTGGAGGCCGCGGGGCCGCTCGAAGCGCGGCTGCGCGTCACCCGGCAACTGCACCACTCGACCATGACGCAGGTGATCAGCCTGCGCCGCAACAGCCGACGGGTGGATTTCGCCACGACCGTGGACTGGCGCGAAAGCCACAAGCTCCTCAAGGTGGCCTTCCCGGTCACCGTGCACGCCAACGAAGCAATTCACGAGATCCAGTTCGGCCACATCCGGCGGCCCAACCACTACTCGCGGCCGTTCGACGCCAACCGCTTCGAGGTGTGCAACCACAAGTGGACCGCGCTGGCCGAAGAGGCGCGGGGTTGCGCGGTGCTCAACGACAGCAAGTACGGCGTCAACGTCCTGGGCAACTCGATCAACCTGACCCTGCTCAAATCGGCCCTGGCGCCCGACATGACGGCCGACAAAGGGATCCAGACCTTCACCTACAGCTTCTACGCCTGGAACGGTCCCCTGGCCGAGAGCGATGTCGTGCGCGAGGCCTACGAGCTGAACGTGCCGGCCACGACCGCGGCCGGCGACGGCGGGGAGCGCTCTCTCTTCAGCGTGGATGCGCCGAATATCATCATCGAGACGGTCAAGCCGGCCGAAGACGGCTCGGCCGATGTGGTGGTGCGGCTCTATGAGGCGAAGCACACGGCGACGCGCGCGGTCCTGTCCACCACCCTGCCGGTCGGCCGCGCCGCGCTGACCGACATGCTGGAGGCGCATGTGGCCGACCTGGCGTGCGACGATGGCCAGATCGCGCTCGACTTCCGGCCGTTTGAGATCAAGACCGTACGGCTGACGCTGTCGCAGTAACGCGCATCGCCGGCCCCGTAACGCAAGCCTCCGGCTTGCGCTTCACGCGCCGCCGCGCGGCTACAAGCCGGAGGCTTATGCTACGGGTATCCCGCTACAAGCCGAGCCGCGCGGCATCGGCCCCGTAACGCAAGCCTCCGGCTTGCGCTTCACGCGCCGCCGCGCGGCTACGAGACGGGATTTCAATCGCTGGCGATCTTGGTGTAAAATATCACCATCCCATAAGGAGGGTCACCTTCATGCACAAAAAGCTCTTCATCCCCGGACCGACCGAAGTCGTAGACGAAATACTGCAGGCCATGGCCACGCCCATGATCGGCCATCGCTCCTCGGCCTATGCCGAGCTGCACGCCTCGTGCGAGGCCAAGCTCAAAAAGCTGCTGAACACCGAAGGACGGGTGATGCTCTTCACCTCCTCGTCCACCGGCGTCATGGAAGGCGCGATCCGCAACTGCGTCGGCAAAAAGGTGCTGAACACCCTGAACGGAGAATTCTCCCGCCGCTGGCACGAGATCGCCAAAGCGTGCGGCGTGGCAGCCGAAACGGTCGAGGTGGCGCCCGGCCAGGCCATCACCCCGGAGATCGTAGATGCAGCGCTGGCGAAGGGCGGCTTCGACGCGGTCTGTCTCACCTACAACGAAACCTCGACCGGCATCCTGAGCCCCGTGCCCGAGATCGCCAGGCTGGTGCGCGCCAAATACCCCGACGTGCTGATCCTGGTGGATGCCGTCTCGTGCATGGCCGGGGTCGAAATCAAGAACGACGAATGGGGGCTCGACGTATGTCTGGCCGGCGTGCAGAAATGCTTCGGCCTGCCGCCCGGCCTGGCCGTGGCCACCGTGAGCGCCCGCGCGCTGGAACGCGCCAGGACGATCCCCTACCGCGGCTACTACTTCGATTTCCTCGAGATGGAAAAGTTCGCCGTCAAGAACAACACCCCCGCCACTCCGAGCATCAGCCACCTCTTCGCCCTGGACAAACAGATGGATCGCATGTTCGCCGAGGGGCTGGAGAACCGCTATGCCCGCCACCGGGCCATGGCCGAACACTGCCGGGCGTGGGCCAAGAAGCACTTCGCGCTTTACGGAGACGAGCGCTACGCCTCGCCGACCGTCACGCATATCACCAACACCATCGGCTTCGACTTCAGCGCGCTGAACAAGGAGCTGGGCCGGCGCGGCGCCCAGATCTCGGACGGCTACGGCCCCTTCAAGGGCAAGACCTTCCGCATCGGCCACATGGGCGATTTGACGCTGGCCGACGTGCAGTGGCTCACTGCGCAGATAGATGATATACTTGGCCTGCAATAGGCGGGAGCAAATCCATCATGAAAGTTCTCGTTTGCGATTCCATCTCCCCGCACGCCATCGAACGGATGCGCAAGGCGTGCATCGAGGTAGATGTCCAGGACAAGATCACGGCCGACGAGCTGTTGCAGGTCGTCGGCGAGTACGATGCGATCGTGGTGCGCAGCCGAACGAAGGTGCGCAAGCCGGTCATCGACGCGGCCAAAAAGCTAAAGGTCATCGTGCGGGGCGGCGTGGGCGTGGACAACATTGACGTGGATTACGCCCAGGCAAAGGGGATCAGGATCATGAACACCCCGGGCGCCAGCACCGCCTCGGTGGCCGAGCTGACATTAGCCTATCTGTTCGCCCTGGCCCGGCCCATCGTCCAGGCCACGATCTCCATGCGCGAAGGGCTGTGGGAAAAGTCCAAATTCGAGGGGATCGAGCTGCAAGGCAAGGTCCTGGGCATCATCGGCATGGGGCGGATCGGCACGGCGGTCGCCACGCGCGCCGCAGCCCTGGGCATGATCGTGCTCGGCTACGACAGCCGCTCGATCGGCCCGGCGCCCTTCATGCAGATGGTGACCCTCGACGAGCTGCTGGCGAAGTCCGACTTCATCACGCTGCACCTGCCGCTCACCCCGGAATCGCATCATATGATCAACGCCGAGACCATCGCCAAGATGAAGACGGGCGTCCGCATCGTGGACTGTGCGCGCGGCGGCGTGATAGATGAAGGCGCGCTCTACGACGCGATCCGCGCCGGCAAGGTGGCCGGCGCCGCGCTGGACGTGTTCGAGAATGAGCCGCTGACCGACCGCAAGCTGTTCGAGCTGCCGCAGGTGATCGGCTCGCCGCACATCGGCGCGAGCACGCACGAAGCCACCGCCCGCATCGGCGACGAAGTGGCCGACATCCTGATCGGCCTCAACCGGGACGGGTGTTGACGCGCCTGCCAGATGCCGCGCCGGGCGCCTCGCCGCGAGCACCCGGCGCGCAACAAACCATGTCCTGTGAGGTGCTTTCATGGCCATGTCGCAACCGGTCGGCTTTCAGATCCCCACGGTCCTCCTGCCGGGCCCGGGCATTGACCTGCACAAATGGGCGGTCATCGCCTGCGATCAGTTCACCTCCGAGCCGGAATACTGGCAAGCCGTGGAGGCGCTGGTCGGCGACGCGCCTTCCACCTACCACCTGACCCTGCCGGAGATCTTCCTGGGGACCGCCGAAGAGGAGCGTCGCGGCCGCCAGATCCAGGAGGCCATGCGGGCCTATCTGGACCAAGGGCTCTTCGTCGAGCACGAAAGGTTGATCCTGGTCGAACGGACGGCCGCCGGCCGCACGCGACACGGCATCATGCTCGCGCTCGACCTGGAGCACTACGACTACAAGCCGGGCGCCACCGGCCTGATCCGCGCCTCGGAAGGCGTCATCCAGGAGCGCATCCCCCCGCGCGTGCGCATCCGCCGCGGGGCCATCCTGGAGCTGCCGCACATCCTGGTGCTGATTGACGACCCCGAGCACACGGTCATCGGGCCGCTGGTGCGGGCGCGCGCAGCTTTGCCGCGGCTCTACGACTTCGAGCTGATGCTCGGCAGCGGCCACCTGACCGGCTACTCGGTGGACGATCCGCACCTGGAGCAGCAGGTCGTGGCCGCGCTCAACCGGCTGGCCGACGCCGAAACCTGCGCGGCCAGATACGGCCTGCCGGCCGGCAGTCCGCCCCTGCTCTTCGCGGTGGGCGACGGCAACCATTCCCTGGCGACCGCCAGGGCCATCTGGGAGGAGATCAGGCCGCAGGTGGGCATGGACCATCCGGCGCGCTACGCCCTGGTGGAAGTGGAGAACATCCACGACCCCGGCCTGGTGTTCGAGCCGATCCATCGCGTGCTCTTCGGCGCCCGCTCCGATGCCCTGGCCGCACTGTGCGACTTCTACCCGGATCGCTGTCACCTGGTGCCGTGCGCCAACGCTCAGGCCATGATAGACCTGGTCGAGCACGAGGAGCGTCCCGAGCACACCTTCGGCGTCATTACGGCCGACGGCTTCACCGTGGCCTATGTGGCCGATCCGCCCTCCAACCTGCCGGTGGGCACGCTGCAAAACTTCCTGGATGCCTGGGGCAAGGCCGGCGGCTATCAACGCATAGATTATGTCCACGGACGCGATGTGGTTGAACGGCTGGGGACACAACAGGGGAACATCGGCTTCTATCTGCCGGCCATCGCCAAGAGCAGCTTTTTCAAGACCGTGATCGTGGACGGCGTGTTGCCGCGCAAGACCTTTTCGATGGGCGAGGCGCGCGAAAAGCGCTTCTACATGGAAGCGCGGCGGATCCTGTAAGCAGCGAGCGGAAAAACTCATGTCTATCACTTCCCATCTCCCTCGTCATCCCATCGCCTTTCTGCCCACGCCGCTCCACCCGGCGTCGCGATTGAGCGCCCGGCTGACGAACGACGTCGGCCGGGCGCCCATCCAGCTCTGGCTCAAGCGCGATGACCAGACCGGCCTGGCGACCGGCGGCAACAAGACGCGCAAGCTGGAGTTCCTGGTGGCCGACGCGCTGGCGCAGGGGTGCGACACGTTGATCACGACCGGCGCCGTGCAATCGAACCACTGTCGGCAGACGGCGGCCGCGGCGGCCCTCGCCGGCCTCGCGTGCGAGCTGGTGCTCGCCGGCCAGCCGACCGATCCGCCGACCGGCAACTACCTGCTCGACCTGCTCTTCGGCGCCAGATGCCACTGGACAACGCGCGCAAACCGGCTGAACCGGCTGAACGAGCTGGCCGCAGAACTGCGCGCGGCCGGACGACGCCCCTATCTCATCACCTACGGCGGGTCCGATCCGGTCGGCGCTTGCGGCTACGCGCTGGCGCTGGAGGAACTGCACGAGCAGGTGCATGCGCTGGACATCACACCCGACCTGATCGTGGTCCCCTCTAGCTCGGGCGGCACCCAGGCGGGATTGGTGGCCGGCGCATACGCGCTCGGCTGGGATGTGCCGATCCTGGGCATCAGCATAGACGAGCCGGAGGCGAAACTGCAAGCTGCGGTCGCCGAACTGGCCACCCGCACCGCCGGGCGCCTGGGCAAGCCCCACACCTTCGCCGCGGCCGACATCCTGGTGAGCGACGCGTTCCTGGGCGGCGGCTACGGCGTCATGGGCGACCTGGAACGCGAAGCCATTCGCCTGATGGCCCGCACTGAAGGCATCCTGCTCGATCCGGTGTACACCGGCCGGGCATTCGGCGGCCTGCTCGAGCTGTTGCGTCGGCCCGGCGCCCTGGCGCGTTTCGGCATCGCCGACGCGCACACGATCATCTTCTGGCACACCGGCGGCAGTCCGGCGCTCTTCGCCTACGCAGGAGAGCTCATTTCGTAGGGCGAGCTTGAGCTCGCAAAGGGGCAAGATGACCGAGAGAGAATTAGGCTATGTCGAGCTGGAGTGGCGGTGTCCGAGCTGCGGCACGCGCAACCCCGGCAGCGCGAAGAAATGCCGGCAATGCGGCGCGGCGCTCACCGAGGAGATCCGGTTCGAGCAGGCGCCCCAGGAAGAACTGATCACCGACGAGGCCAGGCTTGCCCAGGCCAGGGCCGGCCCCGACATCCAGTGCGCTTATTGCGGCACGGCCAACCCGGCCACGGCCAAGACGTGCAAGCAGTGCGGCGCGGACCTGGCCGAAGGCAAGGCGCGCCAGGCGGGACAGGTCCTCGGCGCGTTTCGCGCTGAGCCCGCGGCGCCGCTGAAGTGTCCGGCGTGCGGCAAAGAGAACCCGGCCACCGCGCTGAAGTGCGCGGCGTGCGGCGCGGCCCTGGCGCAACCTGTGGCCCCGGCCGCGGCGCCCGCGCCGGCCAAAGCGAAATTCCCGACCGGCATCCTCGTTGCAGTGCTCCTGGGCCTCTGTCTGCTGGGGGGCCTCCTCTTCGCGCTCTCGACGCGCACCACCGACACAATCGGCCAGGTAAACGGGGTGAGCTGGCGGCGCGCCATCGCCGTCGAGGCGCTGGCGCCGGTCACGCGGCAGGCGTGGCGAGACGAGATCCCCGCCGGTGCGACGGTGGGCCAGTGCACGCGCAAGGTGCACCACACCCAGCCGAACCCCGCGCCGGATGCCAAAGAGGTGTGCGGCACGCCCTACACCGTAGATCAGGGCAGCGGCTACGGCAAGGTCGTGCAACAATGCTGGTACGAGGTGTATGCCGACTGGTGCGACTATCAGGCGCTCGAATGGCGCGTGATCAACACGGTGGTGGCCCAGGGCGCCGATCCCAACCCCATCTGGCCCGAAGTGCGGCTGGCCGAGGGCCAGCGCGCCGGCGCGCGGCAGGAAAGCTATCAGGTCAACTTCCTGGCGAACGACAAGACTTACACGTTTAGTCCGGCCGACGCCGCGGAGTTCAGCCGCTTTCAGCCCGGCACGCGCTGGAAGCTGAAGATCAACACCTTCGGCGCGGTGACCGGCGTCGAACCGGCGGCCGGGCCATGAAGTTCGGCGCGCACAGCTTCATCTTCACCGAGCGGTGGGCCGACGACCAGATCGGCATCCTGGACGTGGCCGCCGGGCTGGGCCTGGATTGCTTCGAGATCGCCGTCGGCGACGACGTAGAGTTCACGTCTGCGTTGACCCGGCGGCGGGCCGAGGCGCTCGGCCTGACGTTGATCGTGAGCCCGGGCGGCGAGTGGCCCGCCGCGTGCGACCTTTCGGCCGACGATCCGGCCGAGCGGGCCGCGGGCCTGGCGTGGCACATGCGCCAGGTGGATCGCGCGGCCGAGATCGGCGCCGTAGCCTATACCGGCGCGCTCTACGGCCATCCCGGCACCGTCAAGCGGCGCATCCCCCCGGCCGACGAATACCCGCGCACGGCCGAGGGCCTGGCGCGCCTGGCCGAATACGCCGACCGCCGTGGGGTGGCGATCGTGATCGAGCCGATGAGCCACTTTCGCACGCACGTGGTCAACACGCCGGCCCAGGCCATGCGCCTGCTTGATCTGGCCGGCCATCCCAACCTGAGCGTCCTGCTGGACACCTATCACCTGATCACCGAAGTGCGTGACTATGGCCAGGCGATCCGGACGGTGGGCCGGCGGCTGTGGGGATTGCACGCGTGCGAGAACGACCGGGGCGCGCCCGGCGGCGGCCTGGTGCCGTGGGAAGCCGTTTTCGCGGCCCTGCGCGAGCTGGCCTTCGACGGCTACGTGCTGATGGAGAGCTACAACTCCGGCCGGGGCGACTTCGCCTATCGCCGCGGCATGTTCCACAACGTTTGCCCGAACGGCGAGGAGTTCGTGCGCGCCGGCTTGAAGTTCTTGCAAGCGAGCTTGCAGCCGGTCTGCGACCGGCGTCCCCCGGCTTATTGAGAGAAACAAGCCGATGCAACTGACACTGCGCGGGATCGGCGTGCCCATCGTGATCCTCTACCTGACCGAGCTGGGCGGCGCGGAGACGGCGCCAGGCCTGATCGCGGGGCCGGGGTGGCAGGCGCGGGTATGGGCCGGCGAGCCGGTCCGCCTCCACGCGCTGCGGCTGGGGGTCACCGAGGTGGCGTTCAGCGGCGAGCCAGCCGCCGTTGAGCAGGTCATTGCGGCGTTGCAGAAGAAAGCCATCCGCGCGGGCGGATAGCCGACGGAGGGAAGTATGGACGGCGGAGAGGGTGTACATGCCGATGCCATGTTGTTGACCGATCTGGCGCCGGCGCCGGAAGAAGAGTGGCGGCGCCTGCGCAGCTTCCTGGATCTCAACCGGCAGGACCTGGCGGCCATGGCCGAGACGGTCGAGATCCTGATGCGCCACGGCACGGAATTCGTCGTCGGCGCGTATGATTATCTGCTGAACTTCAAGGAGACGGCCGAGATCCTGGGCTGGGAGCAGGGCCCCGACCCCGAGCACCTGGCCGAACGCCGGCGCTTCTTCACCATCTGGCTGGCGCGCACCATCGGCCTGGACCTGAGCGACGACCTGGCCCGCTACCTGTACCGCGCCGGCAAGTACCATGCCGGCCACGGCCCGCGGCACATCCACGTGCCCGAGGTCTACGTGTCCGGCGCGATCAGCCTGGCGCAGGCCAACTTCGCCGGCTACATCGCGGCCGAGCTGCGCGATGCGGCGCTGGTGGCGCGCGCGTTGAGCGGCTGGCACAAGCTGCTCACCATGCACGGGCACCTGATGTCGGCCGGCTATCATGCCGCGCGCGAGCTGGACGCGGGCGACTTCGCCCTGCCGGTCGAAGTCTACGGCCGGCTGCGCACGCTGATCGAGGCCGAAGAGGTGAGCGTGAAGCTGGGGGCGGGCAGCCGCGTCGAACATGCCCTGCGCAAGTTCTTCAACTACTTCCCCGAACTGCGCCGCGAGGTGTTCGATCCCGTGTGGCTGGACGAATATCGGCCGGACGAGGAGGGCACCCCCTGGATGCGGGTGCGGCCGGCCTATCGGCCGCGGCGCGATTGGAACATCCGCCTCAACGGCCGCAACGTGGAATACGCGGGCGGGTTGCAGGCCGCGCTGGTGCCCGGCGACCGGCTGAGCATCTTCCCGCCGGGAAGATAAAAAGATAGCAACCGGCGCGGAGTGTGCCGGTTGCTATCTTGTCCAATTTGTGCTCTTTGTGTCTTTGTGTGAGCTTTTTTAAGCGATCCCCAGCTCCTTCAGCTTGGCCTCGGTGACCACGCCGTTATCCCAGCCGCGCACCCGATAGTACTCCTCCTTCATCAGGTCCAGCTCGCAGACATGGCCCTGGGAGCCGGGCATGGTGGAAGGCTCCTTCAGGAAGCGCTCCGGCAGGGTGTCGTCCTTGCCGTCGAAGCCGCAGAGGTTGTTGTAGTAGCGCTCCAGGTTGTAGATGCGCTCGCCGGTCTTGAGCACCTCATCGGCCGTGATGGCCCGGCCGGTCATGGCGCTGTACTGGAGGGCGTACTCCTCCGCGCCCTCGGCGAAGGCCGAGAACTTGCACAGATCCAGGCTGTCGGAGAACGCATGCAAGTCCTGGAGCAGCTTGAGCAGCTCGCCCTTGCCCTTCCAGGCCAGCGGGTCGGTCTTGAGCGGGATCAGGCCCAGCTCGCTGGCCGGGGTGTAGCCGCGCAGGTGGCACGCGCCGCGGTTCGAGGTGGCGTAGGCGATGCCCATGCCCTTGAGGCCGCGCGGATCGTAGGCCGGGATGCCCTGGCCCTTGACGTGCATGCCCAGCTCGGGATGGCCCAGCTTCGCGGCCGCCTTGCCGGTGCCCTCGGCCAGGATGTCGCCGATCCCCTCGCGGTAGGCGATCTTGCGCATGAGCTCGACCATGCCGTGGCGGTCGCCCCAGGCCAGGCCGTCGCCGTTGGCGTAGCCCCGCTCGCTGTACTCCATGTACAGGGAGAGGACATCGCCGATCTCGATGGCGTCGTAGCCGTAGTCGTTGGCCCGGTCAATCATGTAGGCAATCGCGCCGGCGTCGTTGTTGCCGCAGTTGGCGCCCAGCGACCAGGCCGGCTCGTACTCCAGGCTCTCCATGTGGATCTTGAACGGCCCTTCCTTGACCTCGACCTCCTTCTTGCAGGCCACCGGGCAGGCGTGGCAAGTGGGGTCATTCACCAGGATGTTCGCCTTGACCCACTCGCCGCTGATCAGCTCGCCGTTCTCGCCGAAGCTGGTCACCTTGCTGTTGTAGCTGGGCAGCGCGCCCATGTTGCTGGTGATGTTCATCAGCACGTTGGTGCCGTAGACCGACAGGCCGCCCTTGCGCGGGGAGGTGACGTTGGCCTCGTCCATGATGGTAGCCAGCGCGCGCTGGTGGGCCGTCTTCCAGCCGTCCCGGTCCACCGGCCGGGGCCGATCGGCGTGCTTGCCGCGGATCACGATGGCCTTCAGGTGCTTGCTGCCGCCCACGCAGCCGGTGCCGCCGCGACCCGAGGCGCGATCGTTCTCGTTCACCCAGCAGGCGAACTTCACCAGGTTCTCGCCGGCCGGGCCGATCGCGATGATGCTCAGCTCCTTTTCGTTGCCGTAGCGCTCTTGCAGGATCTTGATCGTCTCGTGGACCCCCTTGCCCCACAGGTCGCTGGCGTCGTGCAACGTCACCTGGCCGTTCTCCACATAGGCATAGACCGGCTTTTCGGCCTTGCCCTTGAAGACCAGGCCGTCGAAGCCCGCCCACTTGAGCCGGGCCGCCGACCAGCCGCCGTGATGCGAGTCGGTCACGGTGCCGGTGAGCGGCGACTTGGTCACGATGGCCATGCGACCGCTCATGTTGGCGTCGGTGCCGGTCAACGGGCCGTTCATGAAGCACAGGATGTTTTCCGGCGACAGCGGATCCACCTTGGGGCCGTTGTCGAAGACGTACTTCACCCCCAGGCCGCGCGCGCCGATGTACTTCAGCGCGTCCTCCTCCGCGATCGGCTTGTACTCGACCGTCCCTTTGGTCAGGTCGATCCAGGCCACCCGATTGGCATATCCGCCCAGATTCATGTGCACCTCCTTATGCATTCTGCGGACATTTTATGGGAATGATGTGGCTGGCCATCCTCATGTGAAACAAAAAGGGCGTTATATCGGCCAGATATAACGCCCTTTCGCTTCCTCACCCTTCCGAAACAGCTTGATCAGAGATGTTCCGGACCGCTGCGAAGTGTTGCCGGGCAAATACTGCGCTGTCATTACCCTGTCGGTGGACTACAAGCAAGATAGGGAGCAGGCTTACAAAATCATTGTACGCATTTCGGCCGATTATGCAAGTTTGCGGCAGCCCCAAATCTCCTGCGCCTCAGCTGCCGAAATGGGCCTCGAAGGCCCGCGCCATGACCGCGTCCACCTCTGCGGCAAAGCGGTTGAAGCGCGCTACATAGGCCCGGCCTTGTTCGGTGAGCTGCGCCGCGCCGCCCCCGGGGCCGCCGCGCTGCCGATGCACCAACTGGACGCCCAGCGCCTGCTCCATCTCGTCCAGGCGGTGCCACGCCAGGTTGTAGGTGATCTTCATCTGCGCGGCCGCGGCGCGAATCGAGCCGGTCGCGGCGATCGCTTCTAACAGTTGCACGCGCCAGCGGCTCAGCGCGACCTGGCCGTTGGCTTCCAGCCAGAGATTGGCGTGGGCGGTGAGGGGTGCCCCAGACAGGTTATCGGATGGTTCCATGGCATCGGTCGCAGTTCTGGCGTTACGTGCCAGGCACGTGAAGTCAATCGGCGGTATGCCAGAGCGTCAGGCACGTTACGCGGTCGCATATGTCGCCAGGCGCAACCCGCGCGCCTCGATCACCTGGCGCACCGCCGGGCTGAGCAGGGTCGCCAGGTCGCCGGGGTTGGGGCCGAGCGCCTCGCCCAGGCTCTCCAGCGACGGGTGGAAGTAGAACTCGGCCACAGGGGCCTTGAGCGCACGCAACACACCCATCACGTACCCCTCCGTCATCCGGCCGCTCTGGAAGACGCCGTACACCCGATCGGCCACGGCCAGGCCGCCGGCGCGCGCCCGGCGGCGACACCAGCCGAGCACCAATCCCAGGCCCAGCGCCCAGCCGATCTTTGCGCCGGCCCCGCGGCGATCGTAGCGCAGCGCGAACATCAGGTCGTCGGCCGGCACGCGCACGCCGTGCGCGCCATACTGTTTGGCCAGGGACAACAACAGGTTGAACACGACCGGATGCACGTGCAGGTGCTGGTGACCGTCCACGTGCGAAAGCGGCAGGCCCGTGGCGGCATAGCGTGCGAACTGCGCCGCGATCTCGGCCGCCAGCTCCCTCTGTGCGGCGCGGTCGAAAGTGTAGCGCAGGCCCAGGCGCAACGGATCATCGGGAAAGAGGCCGTCGGGGCCTACCAGGTGGGGGATCTCGCCGGGACTCAACACGGCGCGGCCGCCGGACACCACCAGGTGAAGCCCGACCGCCAGGGTGGGCATGGCGCGCGCCAGCTCGACCGCCTCGGCCCAGGCGTCGCCGGCCACCATCAGGCTGGCGGCGGTGAGGATCCCCTCACGGTGCGCCCGCATGATCGCCGCGTTGATGGCCGGCGAGCGGCCGAAATCGTCGGCGGTCACGATGATGTGGCTCGTTCGAGGCGCGGGTTTCATGGCTGTGTTTATCCTTGAGAGGCTTTTACGTGCCTGGCGCTTTGGAAGTGCCAGGCACGTAAAAGCACGTGCGTCTTTTATCCCCTGGATACCAGCACGATCCCGATGGCGACGAGCAACGTGCCCAGCCACTGGCCGGACGAAATCGCCTCGCCGAACAGCCAGCGCGCCGCCACCACCTGGACGCCGATCACGGCCAACCCGGCGGTGATCGGATAGGCGACGTGCAGCGGCAGGTAGCGCAGCAGGCCGGTCAGGGTCAACACGGTGATAAAGCCGGCCAGGTTGCCGACGACCTGCCACGCCAGGAAGCCGCGCCAACCGGAGCTGGCCGCCGACAGCTTGAAGCCGGCGTTGGCGAGGATGTTGAAAAACAGGTTGCTGCCGAGCAGAACGAGCGGGACGATGTTATCCGCCAATAAACCCTGATAAGTCCATGCACGCGGACGCCACATCCGGCCACCTCCTGGCTATGCGAGGTCCATCCGATGCGCTACTTCTTGCTCTATGCGCATTCATGCATAGAGCATGCTACGCCAGATTCGGCCTGGAGGGTATGACGCGGATCAGTCCGTCGTCATATCGTACAGCAGGTAAGGCCGACGTTGTTCGGCCCAAAAAGCCGCGTCGACATCCCAGGATGCGACCAGTGCTTCCACCGGCGTGCCGGACAGCAGAGCCGGCCGGATGCGGGGATCGCCGATCAACAGATCGAAGTGGGGTGGTTTCCCTTCCCAACTGGAGGGGAGGAATGTGAAACGGTCGGGGGCTTGATGGCGACACGCGGCGATCAGGTGGAGGCCGGCCGCAACCGGCCGGAAGGCGCGACGGTCCGTCACGTGCACCTGGACCCCGCGACACAGCTCGCCGGCGTATTTGCCGGCCGACGGCGCGAATTCGGCCGGCCGGAAGCGCACTCCCGGCAGATCGAGCCGATTGAGCGCGGCCGCCAGCGCGTGGCCGTCGAGCCACGGCGCGCCGATCACCTCAAACGGCAGCGCGGTGCCGCGGCCTTCCGACAGGTTCGTGCCCTCGGCCAGGCACGTGCCGGGATAAACGGTCGCGGTCGAAAGGTGCGGCATGGCCGGCGAGGTCGGCACCCACGGCCGGCCCGTGTCGTCGAACCACATGGCCCGGCGCCAGCCGCTCATCGAGACAACCGTCAGGTCGGCGCCGAAGCCGAAGGCGGCGTTGAAATAGCGCGCCAGCTCGCCCATCGTCATCCCGTGGCGGATGGGGATCGACGCGATGCCGACGAACGACTCCAGCCCCGACGCGACCGGCGGCCCCTCGATGGCGTCGCCGCCGATGGGGTTGGGCCGGTCGAGCACGACGAGCGGGATGCCGTGGCGGCCGGCCGCGCGCAACACGTAGTACAGGGTGCTGATGAACGTGTAAAAACGCGCGCCGACATCCTGCACGTCGAACAACAGGAGATCCAATCCGGCGAGCATGGCGGCGGTCGGCTCGCGCGTCGCGCCATAGAGGCTGTAGATCGGCGCCGCCAGCCGGCCGTCCAGCGCATCGGCCACGGCCGCGCCGTCGGCAATCGCGCCGCCGAAGCCGTGTTCCATGCCGAACAGCGCGGCCAGCTTCGCCCCGGCCGCGTGAAGCGCATCCACCGCCGGAGTGAGATCGGCCGTGACGGCCGCCGGGTGGCTGATCAGGCCGACGCGGCGGCCGGCCACGCGCGCCAGATTCTCGTGCAAAAGGACGTCGAGGCCGGTGCGAAACATGGCGCCATCCTTGTGGGACAAGCTATCCTGTGCGTTTTCATCATCAACGGGCGTTGCGCAACAAGAGCGGGAGGAAGGTCGCCCTCGCGATGGCGGGGCCCTGGGCGATCAGGAGGTCGCCGTTCGTCGCGTCATAGAAGCTGATCCAGGGCCGGCCGGCGGCGTCGAACTGCAGCGAAGGATATGCGCCGGCATCCCCCTGGCGGTAGACGGTCACGACGTCCCACCCCGCGGCAACGCCGGCCACGCCCCGCGCGCGCGAAGCCGACCGGCGGCCGAACTTCAAAGCGCCCTCCGCGCTGTCGTAAAACGCCACGGCCGGCGCGGCGTCGCGATCCAGGGCCAACGCCGTGTGGCTCTCGCCGACCCCGACGGCCACGACCTCCGTCGCCCAGCCGGTCGGCCCGCGATGGGCAAGCAGCACGCGCCGGCCGGCGAAGTCGTAGTAGCTGATATAGGCCGCGGCCTGGGCATCGAGGGCCAACGCGATGCGGCCGCCCATGTCGCCCGCCGCGTCGACCGGCTCGATCTGCCATCCGCCTCCGCTGCGCACGGCATAGTGCAGCACGCCGGCCGTTTCGCCCGCACAATAGGCGACGTGTACCGCACCGGTCGCATCCACCGCCAGGGCCGTAGCGGTCGGAGGGCCGACCCGCTCGACGGTCTCGACCGTCCAGCCGGTCTCGCCGCGGGCCGCGTGCTTGACCGCCTGGGCGGTCGCGTCGTAGTAGCTGATGTGGGGCCGGCCCGCGGCGTCCACGGCGATGGACGTGTGCGCGCCCACCTCGCCGTCGGCGTCCACCGTAACGGTCTGCCAGCCGGTCGGCGTCTGGAACGCATACTTCAGGGCCAACGCGTAGCCGTCCTGATAGCTGATGTGCCCGGCGCCGTTTCCATCCAGCGCCAGGCTCGTGTAAAGGCCCGCGCCCGGCGCATCGTCCACCGTTTCGCTCGACCAGCCCGCGCCGGCCCGATGGGCATGCTTCAGATGTCCGCCATCCACGTCGTAGTAACTGACGTGAAGGATGCCGGCCGCATCCCGCGCCAGAGAGGTGTACTCGCCGACGCGGCCGGCGCGATCCACCTCCGCGAACTGCCAGCGATCTCCTTCCCACCCCGCGTAGCGGATCGCCCGGCGGGTCAGATCGAAGTGCAGGATATGCGGCCGGTCCTCAGCGTCGAGCGCCAGAGACGTGTAGAGCCCCACGTCCCCCTCGTCCTCGACGGTCTCGATCTGCCAGGAGAAGGCGGATGCGCCGGCCGATAGCGCCGCAGCGCCGCGCGCCAGCTTGAGCGCGCCGTGCGTGTAATCGTGATAGCTGATCACCGGCCGGCCCAGGCGATCCAGCGCCAGCGAGGTGTAGCCGCCGACGTCGTCCGCGTCGTCCACCACCGCGATCTGCCAGGGATGCGTCGCGTCGCCGTCCCACGCGGCATAGCGCAGCGCGCCGCGCACGGTGTCGTAATCGTAATAGCTGATGTGCGGGTGGCCGGCCGCGTCGAGCGCAAGGGAACACCCCGAACCGACGTCGCCGTCGCCGTCCACCGCCTGCACGTCCCAGCCGCCCTCGGTCAGCCGGGCATAGCGCAGGTGATGCGTCCCCTCGTCGTAATAGGCCACGTGCGGCCGATCGGCGCCGTCCAGCGCCAGCGAAATGTAGCGCGCCGTGGAAGTCAATACGGCGATCACGGCGAACTCCCACCCCGAATCGCCCCGTCGGGCATACGCCAGCCGCGGCGATGCTCCGTCGCCATTGTCCCGGTAATAGACGATGTGCGGCCGGTCGAATCGGTCCAACGCCAACGCCGCCACCGCGGCCGCATCTCCCGTCGCATCCACGGTCTCGCGGGCCCAGCCGTCAGCCTCCATCCGCGCGTACTTCAGGTCGCGGTTGAGCGCGTCGTAATACGCGATGTGCGGCCGGCCGGCGGCCGACACCGCCAGCGACGCCGACCCGCCGACGGCCGGCGCCTCATCTACCACCTGAACCTGCCAGCCGACATCGACGCGCCAGGCATAATAGAGATGATCTCCCCCGTAAGCGACGGCCGGCCGGCCATCGGGCAACAGGCGCAGGCTGCGATCGGTCAGGGCATCGAAGCTCCGTGGGCACTCTACACACGCGATCGTCCAGGAATCTGCGACGGCGGCGCGCCACGGACTGGCTCCTGCCATGCCCACGCATGCCCACGCCAGCACGGCCCCGGCAAGCCAACTCGACACGGCGCGCTGCCGCAAGAACTGCAACCATCTCATCATGGTGCTTCGCCTCTGCCGGTGTTTGCTTAAACGGACGCCCACATCCTGTTCGACCGAGGATGTGGGCGTCCCGATCCGGTCCCAGCGAGAATGTAGGGCGAGATTCATCTCGCCCCCACACCCCGATTGAATCCAGGGCGAGATCAATCTCGCCCTACGCTACGTAAGGCGAGATTCATCTCGCCCCCACACCGCCTAATAGCCGAAAATGATCTCCGCGCTATCCAGCTTGACCGAGGCGGGCTTGCCGCCGTTCACATCGCGCACCGTCAAGACGATGGTCGCATTGACCATCTCGGCGACCGTCGTCACACGGGCAAGATCGAGCTGATAGACCTTGTTCACGTCCCGGTTCTGCACCGCCGACTGCAGGGTGCCGAGCTTCAGGCGCCGGCCATCGGGGAAGACCTGGACGACGTCGAGGACGCCCCCCTCGTTGAACGATTTCACCCGCAGGCGGATCCTGGGCATCAACGTGTTCGTCGTGGCGCCGTAAGAGCCGGCACTCCACTTGCGCAGGGTCAACAGCCCATCGGCCCTCAGATCCACGATGTCGCCGCCGGGCCTGAGCTTGCTCGCCACCTGCGCGCCGCGATAGACGGCGTCAATGACGGCCGACAGGCCCATGCGTCCCGCCCCCACCCCCTGGGCCGTGTTGAGCGACCGGGCGATGGCAAACGCCAACCCGAAGTCGTCGTCAGACGACGATGGCGCCAACAAAAGCGCCTCGATCTGATCGCGCGCCTGACGCACCGTGGTGGCGGTGGAGAGCGTACCCAGGTTGACGATCGTCTCGGGTCGCAGCCGGCCGCTGGCGATGTTCAACGAGAGCGCCGCATGCTCCTTCAAAGCCCGCCATTGGGCTCCCGAGATCCCCGTCGCGCCGCCCAACAGGAGCGCATTGCGCAAGGCCACGGTCTCGGAGAACACGCGCGAGATCTCTTCGGCCGCCGCGCTGAAGGTCGCGACTTCGCTCGCGGTATAGGCCCACTGATCGGCCTGGCGCAGCTCGCGCTTCCAATCGGCCACGCTCATCGGCGGCGCCGCCGCGGGGTCGAAGAAGCCGATGTCCAGCGTGGTGGTCACGCCGGCCGGCAAGGTGCGGAGGAGCGCCGAGGGATCGGAGCTTTGCCACCAGGCGGGCGGCACGGGCGCCGAATAGACCCGCACCTGATAGGTGGCGGCCAGCACATCGGCGAACACGTACCGGCCATCCGCGCCGGTGGTGGCCGTGGCAACCACGGTGATGGGCGTCACCACCTGGCCCGACGCGGCGGCCAGGAGCTGGACGACCGCGCCGCGGATGCGCGGCTCAGTTGCATCCGGGAATTCGTCGCCGTTCACATCGTTGAAGACAACCCCCTGAAGGGTGGCCCGGCCGATGGCCATATTGTACTCGAAGCTCGTGGCGCCCGCTTCGTCGCTTTCCAACACCAGCGGTTCGCTGTTGCTCTCCGCGCCGCCCGGCAGGCGGACGACCAGGTTGCGGCTGCCGGGACGCAGATCGGACAGGAGATATAGCCCCTTGCTGCTGGAAGTGGTGCTGGCCACGACGCCTTCGCCCAGGTCAATCAATCCGTTGCGATTGGCGTCGTCGAACACCTGCACCAGGGCGTCGGCGATGCGCGGCTCGGCCGTGGCCGGACCGCACATGCCGTCCCCGTTGAGGTCCTGACACAGGACGCCCCACAGCGAGATGGGATATGCCAGGCCGAAGTCCACGCCGGTCAACGGGCTGCCCGTCACCGAGACCGCGCGAGTGCTGGCGGTGGTCGTCACATAGCCCGTCGGCGGCTCGACCGTCACCGTGTAGCTGCCGGCCGCCAACCCGGCGAAGAGGTAGGCGCCGGCCGCATCGGTCGCCGCGGTCAGAGCCACGCCCGACCCGGCAAGCCGCACCGTCGCTCCGGCCACGCCCGGCCGACCGGCGGCCGAGCCAACTCCGTAGGCGTCGAAAAAGACCACCCCGGCTACCGAACCGCTGCCCGCCGGGCTGCTGGCGGCCGCTGCACCCGGCATCATGCTGAGCAGCAAGGCCAACGTCACCAGCACCAACCCCCATGCCGGTCGCGCGCTCTGCATCCTCCGCATCTGCTTCATGGCAAAATCCTCTCCTGCGCTGTGACAATGGGACGGATGAACCGGATACACTATATTCATCATATCACAAATTCGCACCAAATCAAGTCCTGGTTTTGCACCAGTTTATCTATTTAATTTCGATAGCCGACACCATTGGCGGCAGGGCGCCCCCGACCTGAGCAAAGCCGATGTTCAGGATGCCGTCGTTCACCGTCACCTGGTAAGTCCTGTCCAGCGCCCTGGCCGCGCCGCCGGCCGCCGCATACACGTCCAACGCGCTCTCCACCGGCGTCCCTTCCAGGGTGATCTCCATCACCCGCTGGCCCGGCCCGGTGGCCGCGAACTCGGCGAACCGCAACTGCACCTGATAGCTGCCGTTCGGCACCGTGAACCTGAACTCCGACATCCCCTGTCGGTACTTCTGGAACAGCAGGTCGTCCTTCGTGCCGGCCACTGCGACCGTCGAGGAGCCGGGCGACCCACCGATGTAGCCCCACGACCCCGCGCTGAAGGCCTGGTCGGCCTGCCAGGTGAGCCCCTGGCCATCGGTAAAGGTCGGGCCACCCGCGTCCACGCGCACGCTGTAGGCCGGCCGGGTTGGCGTCGGCGTCGGGGTCGGCGTATTCGTTGCCGTTGCGATCGGCACATTTGTTGCTATCGGCGTCGGCTCGGTGCCCGTGCCGGTCGGCCCGGCCTCGGCGCTTTTCACTTCGATGGCCGACACCATCGGCTTGTAGCTGCCGCCGTTCTGCGCAAAGGCGATGTTCAGTATGCCGTCGGCCACCGTCGTCGTGTAGGTGCGATCGAAAGCCGTGGCCTTGCCGGCCAACGCCAGCACGTTGAGCGCGCTTTCCACCACCACGCCCTCGATCGTGATCTTCATGATGCGCTGCTTCGAACTGCTGGCGGCGAACTCGGCGAATTTGAGCGTCACCTGGTACTGACCGTTCGGCACCGTGAATTGATATGCGGTCATCCCCTCGCGGTACTTCTGGTAGAGCAGGTCGTCCACCGTGCCGTTCACCGCAGTGGTCGAGGATTTGGCCGTGCCGCTCACATAGCCCCAGCCACCGGTCGCATACGCCTGATCCGGATCCCACACCTGGCCCAGGCTGTCGGTGAAGCTCGCCCCGCCCGCGTTGACCCGCTTCAGATACGGCACTGCCGTCGGCGTGGCGGTCGGCGTGGGCGTCGGCGTATTCGTTGCCGTCGGTGTCGGTGTATTCGTTGGCGTCGCTGTCGGCGTATTCGTCGACGTCGGTGTCGGTGTATTCGTTGGCGTCGCTGTCGGCGTGGCCGACGGCGTGGCCGTCGCCGTGGCCGTCGGCGTGGGAGTGTAGGGGATCCAGGTCGTCGCCAGTGTCATGGCCGCGCCTGCGTCAATGCGGCCCCAACCGTAGTAAATATCGAAGCCGGCCGCGCCCTTGTCCACCGCGGTCTGCTGGATGATGGCGCGCACATCGGCCGCCGAAAGCTGGGGCCGATACGAAAGCAGAAGGGCGGCCAGGCCGCTGACGTGCGGGGCCGCCATCGAAGTCCCGCTCATGAAGCCATAGGTATTGGGGTTGTCCGCCGTCCACCAGGTGCTGTAGATGCTGGCGCCGGGCGCCGTTACGTCCACCCAGTTGCCATAGTTGGAGATCGTCCAATATTCGTCGTGTTCGTCCGTCGCGCCGACGGCGATCGTCTCCTCGAAATAGGCCGGATAGAACGGCCCGCTGCTCCCCTGATTGCCCGCAGCAGCGACTATGACGACCCCCTTGCCGGCGGCGTAACGGATGGCATCCTGAAGCGCGGCCGAGTAGGAAGTGCCTCCCATGCTCAGGTTGATCACCTTCGCGCCGTGGTCGGCCGCATAGCGGATCCCCAAGGCCGTGTTGGCCCAGGTGGCGGTCTTCGATGCGTTGAGGATCTTGACGGGCATCAGCCTGACGTTCGGCGCGATGCCGACCACACCCTCGCCGTTCATGGCTGCGGCCACGATGCCGGCCACGTGTGTGCCATGGCCGTTGTCATCGGACGGATCGCTGTCGCCGTTGACGTAGTCCCAGCCGGCAACCAGACGACCGGCAAACTCAGGATGCGAAAGCGAGATGCCCGAATCCACGATGGCAACGATCACCTCCGGCGAACCGGTGGAGATGTCCCAGGCCGTCGGCGCGTTGATCGTCTGCGGCGCAAAGATGTAAAACGGATCGTTGAAGAGCGGCTCGGTCGGCGTGAGCAGCGCGCTGACGAGGCCGTTGCGCTCAGCGTAACGCACCTCGGGCAGGCGTTTCAACGCATCCAGCGCGGCATCGGCCGCGTCCTCGGTCGTCGCCACCCGATAGGCATCTCCGCCCAACGGCTCTCTGATCGCGAGACCGAGATCCCGGAAGATCTCGGCGACGCGCGCCAGCGAGAGGCCCGGCTGAACGCCCACCAACAGCTCGCCCGGCACATAGGCCGCGGCATCGGCATTGACAGAGGCAGGCGCCGTCCGCGCCTCGGGCCGGCCGTTCCACAGATGGCCGGCGCCGCCGGCCTCCTCGGCCGTCAGCGAGAGCGGATCGGCCATCGCTTCTGCGCCGGCCGGAGGCCGACGCACGACCACGCGGCGGCCCGGCAACAGCCCGGACACCTTCCAGTTTCCCTGGTGGTCGCTAACGGCCGAGCCCAACAACGCCTCACCCATGTCGACCAGGCCGTTGCCGTTGACATCGTCGAAGACCTGGATCAGCCAGCCGGCGATGCCCGGCTCGCGTGGTCCCTTGGCGCCATCGCCGTTCAGATCGTTGAATTCGGTGCCGGTGAGAGTCTGGAGAAGCGTGGCGCCGAAATCCACGCCGACGACAGGCGCAGAGTCGACCACCACCGCTACGGGGCTGGTCGTCGTGGCCGTGAAGGGATCGGCCGGGAGGACGGCGACCGTGTAGGCGCCAGCGCTCAGCTCCGCGAAGCTGAAGGAGCCGTCAGAGGCGGTTTGCACAAAGCGATGCACGGCCTGGCCGCCGGTCACGCCATCGCGCAGTTCCACCGTCACTCCGGCAAGTCCGCCTTCGGCCGGTCCGCGCGCAGCGTCGGCATCTTTGTCAAAGAAGACGACGCCAGCAATTGCGCCGGTGCCATCCTGTGTGCCCGTCGCCCACACCAGGGCGCCCGCGCCGGCCACAACGAGCACAGCGGAAATGACCGCAATTGCCAAAGCGCGCACTGAAATTCCCATCTTCCCCTTCCTTTCAGATCATAATCGCCACTGCGAGTATACGATTTTAATGTTACGAATCACATTACATAGCGGAGAAAACAAGACCGGACCCGCACCGCTCCCTGCGCATCGCTCGGCGGGATCGTGGACCACGTCCCCCAGCCGCACGGGCATCAAGTACCCGTGCTACCCAGGCTACGCCCGCTGAAGCAGGCTGGCGGCCGCGGGCTTCTGCCGCCAGCCGTTATAGCTCCGTTCACGGGGCGTCGTTCGGTAGCCCGCCGACTTGATCGGCGGGCAAGTCCCTTAGCTTGATGCTACCCCTTGACAAGTTGACCGGATGGCATGAATGAGTATAATAACAGCCGACCGCTTGCGCGAAACCTCTGCCAGGGAGTAGATCGTCATGTCCGGTCCGTTTCACTCCGTGCATTCCCCAACCGATCACGCCTTGTCCCGGCGCGCCTTCCTGAAGACGCTGGGCGTGGCGGCTGCCGGCGCGCTGACCGCCGGTTGCCTGTCCAGGCCGGGCACGGCCGCGAAATCCACCGTTGCCATCGCGCGCGCTGCCGGTTACGATCCCCGGCTGATCCGCCAGCAAGTCCAGGCGGCCCTCGACCAGATCGGCGGGATTGCCGATGTGCTCAAGCACGGCAACCGGGCCGCCATCAAGGTCAACATCACCGGCAGCAAAGAGATGCAGCGCGTCAATGGATTGCCCGAGATCGAGACCTACCATACGCATCCCGAGGTCGTGCGGGCCGTGGGGCAACTCCTGCGCGATACCGGCGTCACCAAACTGTACATCGTGGAAGCGGTCTATGCCAAGGCGCACTGGCACGATTACGGCTGGGACGAGGTCGCTCGGGCGCTCGGCGCGACGCTGATAGATCTGAACGATCCGGCGCCGTATCACGACTTCGCCGTGACGCCGGTGCCGCCTACGCCGCACATCTACGACAAATTCACATTTCACCCCGTCCTCAACGACATCGATGCGTTCGTCTCGATTGCCAAGATGAAATGTCACAACACCTGCGGCGTCACCCATTCGATCAAAAACCTGGTCGGCCTGGTCCCCTTCCGTTTCTATCGGATGAACGAAAAGGATGAATACCGTTCGGGCTTTCACGGGCAGGCGGCGGAAACGCCCAGGCGGCTGCCGGCTGTGATCATGGATCTCAATCGGGCGCGGCCGGTCAACCTGGCGGTGATCGACGGCGTGCTGACGGTCGAAGGGGGAGAAGGTCCGTGGGTCAAGGGGTTGAATCAACTCAAGCCGGGCGTATTGATCGCGGGCAAGGATCCGGTTGCCGCCGACGCCGTCGCCACCGCGGTCATGGGCTTCGACCCGCAGGCGGAATATCCCGCCCCACCCTTCGTCCATGCCTACAATCATCTGAACATGGCGCGTCAATTGGGGTTGGGGACGAACGTGCTCGACGAGATCAAAGTGGTGGGGGCCACGATTGCGGAGGTGCGCACCCCGTTCAAGGTCAGCTATTGATCGGTTCGGCTTACCAGCCGCCATACCAGAACGCGCAGGAGCCGAAGACCAACGTCGCCGCCGCGCCGCCCAGTGCGGCATAGAGGAGCTGCTCGCGGCGACCGCCTTCATAGGGCAACCGGCCGCCGATGATGCCGCCGGTCAGACCGAACGGCGTGATGAACACCAGCACAACCAAGAGGATCTTCCAATGGCCCGGCAGGGCGCTGGCGCGCTCGGTGAGCGGGACGATCTGCGGCCAGAGGAAACTCCAGCCCAACAAGGTCACGACTGCGGCAATCCAGCCGACCAGCGCGGATAAGATCGTTCCAGATGCTTTGGTCATGTTCTCTCTTTCCCGAGACGACGCGGTTGACTTTTTTCGCGAATGATACTAAGATTATAATATAGCCTTCAAATCCAGACAACCCAAAGCCGCGGCTTGAGTCTGCTTTCCAGATCAACTCATCCATATTCCACTACAAGGAGGGTGTCACTATGTCGAAGTTCAGGTTACTTTGGATCCTGGCTGTCGTCGCGCTGGTTGTCACGGCGTGCGCGCAGCCCGCTCAGCCCCCCGCGGCCCCGGCGGCGCCCAAAGCCGCAGAGGCCACCAAGGCCCCGGAGCCAACCAAGGCCCCGGCGGCCACCAAGGCTCCAGAGCCAACCAAGGCGCCTTCGCTTTCGGTCGGCCCCCTGAAGAACGTGCCGCGCAACCAGACCTTGCACCTGGCCTGGAGCATCAGCTCGCCGATCGGCGTGACGAACCCGTGGGCTTCCCCTGGTTACACCCATCAGGAAGCCAACGCCATGATGTGGGAAGGGCTCTCCTACTATCTGATCTATGCCAACAAGGAATTGCCCTGGTTGGCCGAAAGCATGACCTATACCAAGCCGGACTTCACCGAATTGACCATCAAGGTGCGTAAGGAAGCCCAATGGAGCGACGGCACGCCCTTGACGGCCAAGGACGTGGTCTTCACGTTCGAAGGGCAGATGAAGAACGAGAAGCTGCCCTATCACGCGCAGTTCCAGACCTTCGTGAAAGAAGTCAAGCTGGTGGACGATTACACGGTGGTGGTCGTGTTCAAGATGCCCGCCCCGCGCTTCAAGTTCGAGGTGCTGACCTTGAAGTTCGACACCGGCATTCCCATCGTCCCGGCGCACATCCTGAGCAAACAGGAAGACGTCAACGCCTTCCAGGGCGGGTTGGACATGCCGCACTCCGGGCCGTACAACACGGTGGTGTGGGATCAGAACCAGAAGATCCTCGACCTGCGCGAGGACTGGTGGGCGGTCAAGGCCGGCCTCGTCCCGATGCCCGATGTCAAGCGGATCGTGATGACCAACATCGGCGGCCAGGTGGGCCAGAACATGGACACGGTGGCCCAGCGCGTCGTGAACAACGAGTATGACGCCACGCTCGACATGCGCAGCGCCGTCATCGGCAACATCCTGAAGCAGAACCCCAAGATCACGACGCATACCGGCAACAAGCCCCCTTACGGCTACCTGGATTGGTGGCCCAACTCGCTGTGGGTCAACACCCAGCTTCCGCCCTATAACGACGTGCGCGTGCGCCGCGCCATGAGCCTGGTGATCGATCGCGACAAGATCGACCAGATGGTGTACGAGGGCGCCCACGTCACGACCATCTATCCCTTCCCGCTCTATCCGAACCTGGTCAAGTTCACCCAACTGCCGGAGATGCAGGCCCTGGTCAAGAAGTACAATCCGGGCGCCTACGACCCGAAGGAGAGCGCCAGATTGATGCAAGAGGCCGGCTTCACCAAGAATGCGGCCGGTCTGTGGGTGGACAAGCAGGGGCAAACCGTCAACGCCACCATCCATGGCTTCGAGGGCATCCACAGCGATATCGTCCCGATCCTGTCCGAGATGTTGCGCCAGGGCGGCTTCGATTCCAGCGTCAACTTCGGCACCGATGCCTACAACAACATGGCCGATGGCAAGCCGGGCCTGTACATGTTCGGCCATGGCGCCAGCCTGATCGATCCGGCGGCAACCCTGGATCTGTACAACGGCAAATACAGCGCTGCGATCGGCACGACGGCGGGCAGCAACCGCTTCTCGCGCTACAAGAACCCGGAGTACGACCAGATCGTAGATGCGATGGCGCCTTTGGGGTCGGACGATCCGAAGTTCACGGAGCTGGCCGTCAAGGCGATGGAGATCTACTGGCGGGACGTCATTGATATCCCGGTGATTCAGTGGCTGCACCGCATCCCCTACAACCAGACCTACTGGACCAACTGGCCGACTGAGTCCAATCTGGGCGTCGGCTGCAACGGCGCCTTCTGGCACCATACCGGCATGTTGGTCGTTACCAGTCTCAAGAGCGTTCAGAAGTAAACCTGCGGCGCACAACAGCGTGGCACGGCCAACGTGCCACGCTGTTGTTTATCTACAAGGAGAAGCACCGTGAGCCTGAAAAAAATCCTGGGCCGCTTGCTCTTCCTCATCCTGGTGATTTGGGCCGCGTCCACCATTACCTTTTTTATTCCTCGCCTGTCACCCAGGAACCCGATTCGCGAGCGTTTTGCCGAATTGGCGCGGATCGGCGGCTTCTCGCCCCAAGATCTGGAGACCATCGTCGCTTCTTACAATACCAAGTTCGGCCTGGATAAACCGCTGATCCAACAGTATTTCGACTATATCGCCAGCATTGCCCGCTTCGATTTGGGCGTTTCTTTGAACAAATACCCCAAGACCGTGATCGACCTGATCATGGAGTCGTTGCCCTGGACGATCACCCTCTTGTTGGTGACCACGATCCTGTCCTTCGTCATCGGCAACCTGCTCGGCGCGGTGGCGGCCTGGCCGCGCGCGCCCGGCTGGCTGCGCAGCCTCGCCACGCCGTTCGTGCTCCTGATGGGCGTGCCGCCGGTGCTGATGGGCGTTTTGCTGCTCTTCTTCATCGGCTTCCGCCTGAAGCTGCTGCCGCTGGGCAGCGCCTATTCCACCGGCCTGGTGCCCGATTGGAGCTCGCCGGCCTTCATCTGGGATGTGATCAAGCACCAGATCATGCCGGCCCTGGCGCTCATCCTCGGCTCGGTCGGCGGCTGGGTGCTCTCGATGCGCGGCATGGGGGTCACCATCCAGGGCGAGGACTATGTCCTCTTCGCCGAACACAAAGGGCTGAGCGGCTATGTGATCTTCAAGGATTACTACCTGCGAAATGCCCTGTTGCCCCAGGTGACCGGGCTGGCGTTGGCGCTCGGCACGGTCGTCACCTCCAACATCGTGGTGGAGAGCCTGTTTGGGCTGCCCGGGCTGGGCCGCGTGCTGTCCCAGGCGATCCAGGCCAACGACTTTCTGGTGATCTACGGGATCGTCTTGTTTATCACGATCGCGGTGGCGACCCTGATGGTGGTGGTGGAATTGCTGTATCCCTTGTTGGATCCACGCATTCGACAGGATTGAGAAGCGAGGCGCAATGACTACAGTGGCGATTTCTCAACCCGATGTGTTGCGACCAAGCCGCCTGGTGCTGGTGTTGCGCTATTTGCGCCGCAATCAAAGCCTGGTCGTCGGCTTGCTTGTCGTGCTGGCCCTGGCGGTCTTCACCATCCACGGCATGTTGACCATTGACCCGAAGAACGCCTATCCGCTGGCGGCGCCCCCCAAGCTCCCCCCCAGCGCGAAGTATCCCTTCGGCACCGACTTCTTCGGCCGCGATCTGTACGCGGCGATGGTGGTGGGGCTGTGGCAGACGGCGCTCATCGGCATCATCGCCGGCGCCATCGGCACGCTGATCGGCGTGTTCCTGGGCTTCACTTCGGCCTACTTCGGCGGCGCGATCGACGCCGCCATCAAAGGCGTCTGCCAGATCCTGACGCCCATCCCGGCCTTCTTGATCCAGGTCGTCATCGCCGGCTCGATTGATAAGCGGGAGGTGACGATCTACACCATGGCGTTCATCGTCGTGTTGCTGGCCTGGATGAATCCGACCCTGGTGATTCGGGCGCAGGTGCTTTCGATGAAGGAGCGTCAGTTCGTTTCGGTGGCGAAGCTGTCGGGCATGGGCGACCTGGGCATCATCTTTCAGGAGATCCTGCCCAATCTGTTGCCTTTCATCGCCGCCGCATTCGTGGGGCAGGTCTTCTCATCCATGTTCGCCTCGTTTTATCTGGCGGTGCTCGGCCTGGGGCCGCTGCGCGAGCCGCTGCTGGGCAACACGATCTGGGCGGCGCAATCGCAGGGCGCCTTCTTCAACGGCTGGTGGTGGTGGCCGCTTGAGCCCGCCATCGCGATGGTGCTCATCCTCGGTTCGCTGGCCCTGATCAACATGGGCCTCGATGAGCTGGCCAACCCACGCATCCGCCGGACGGAGTAGCTACCCCATGCAACCGATTCTCGAAGTTCGCGACCTGCAGGTTTCGTACTACACCGACGCCGGCCGGGCCATGGCGCTGGCGGGCGTGTCGTTTTCGTTGAATCCGGGCGAGAAGTTGGGCCTGGTGGGCGAATCCGGCTCCGGCAAGAGCACGATGGCGCTGGCCATGATGCGCATGATCAAGCCACCTGGCCGCATCGAGGGCGGCCAGGTGATCGTAGACGGGATCAATCTGCGGGATCTCTCCGAACAGGAGATGTTGCAGGCGCGCTTGAGCAAGATCGCCTATATCCCGCAGGGCGCCATGAACTCGCTGAATCCGGTGACGCGCATCGGCGCGCAGATGGCCGACGCCATTCGGGCGCACGATCGCGCGGCCTCCAAGCAGGAGATCGAAGAACGCTGCCGCCAGGCGCTCGAGTCGGTGGACCTCAAGCCCAGCGTCCTCAAGATGTACGCCCACGAGCTGAGCGGCGGCATGAAGCAGCGGGTGTGCATCGCCATCAGCATCCTGCTCAAGCCCAAGGTGATCATCTGCGATGAGCCGACCAGCGCCCTCGACGTGGTGACGCAGCGCCAGGTGATGGAGACGATCGACCGGGTGAAGAATCAGATCGGCGCGGCGGTGATCCTGATCGGCCACGACATGGGGCTGATGGCCCAGTTCGTGGACAAGGTGGCGGTGATGTACGCCGGCCGGCTGATGGAGGTGAGCACGGTGCGCGATATGTTCACCGACCCCAAGCACCCGTACGCGCAGGCGTTGATCAACAGCCTGCCCCGCCTGGATAACAAAGGCGTGTTCCAGGGCATTCCGGGCCTGGCGCCCTCCCTGTTGCGGCTGCCCCCCGGCTGCGCATTCCATCCCCGTTGCATGCACGCGATGGAGGTCTGCCGCACCACCGTTCCGTCGCTGGTCACCCTGCCCGGCGAACGCACGGTCGCCTGCCATCTCTTCTCGACAAAGGTCTAGCCATGGCGCCATTATTGGAACTCAGACATGTGACCAAGGTCTACTCGCGCGGGCTGCTCTCCAAGATCTCGACGACGGCGCTGGCGAATATTTCGCTGACGCTGGACGACGAGAAGCCCACGATCTTGACGGTGGCAGGAGAAAGCGGCAGCGGCAAGACGACGCTGGCGATGCTGGTGCTGGGGTTCATCAAGCCGACATCCGGCCAGATCCTGTATAAAGGCCAGGACATCAGCCAGCTACGCGGAGCCGACCGCATGACCTTCCGCCGCGAGGTGCAGGCGGTCTTTCAAGATCCCTTCGCCGTGTTCAATCCCTTCTACACGGTGGATCATCTGCTGACCGTGCCCATCCGCCGCTTCAAGCTGGCGCAATCCAAGAAAGAAGTGCGCAGCATGATGTACGAGACGTTGAAGGCGGTGGGCCTGCACCCCGATGATGTGCTCGGCAAGTTTCCCCATCAGCTTTCGGGCGGGCAACGCCAACGCATCAACGTGGCGCGCGCCCTGGTGCTCAGGCCGAAGCTGCTGGTGGCCGACGAGCCGGTCTCCATGGTGGACGCCTCGTTGCGGGCCTCCATTCTGGAGACGTTGCGCGGCCTGCAACGCGATTACGGCGTCTCCATCATCTACATCACCCATGACCTGACCACGGCCTACCACATCGCCAAATCCATCGTGGTGCTCTATCGCGGCACGGTGATGGAGGCCGGCGATGTGGACACGATCATCAAGAACCCGCAACACCCCTACACGCGCCTGCTGATCGATTCGATCCCCTGGCCAGACATCAATCGGCGCTGGGGCGAAACCGCGATCAAGGTGAAGGAATCCGAATTGAACGACCAGGGCACCGGCTGCAAATTCTTCGCCCGCTGCCCGTTCGCCTTTTCCCCTTGCCAGAACCCGCCGCCGATCTTCCGCCTGGCCGATCACCACGCAGTGGCGTGCTACAGGTACGAAGACCATCCGTCCGTGCCGTCCGAACAGTTGTCGAGCGTGCTGCCGACATAGGCCCGGCCGCCGGCGGGGAAGACAAACAAGGCCGTCCTGAGCAACGATAGCGCTCAGGACGGCCTTGTTCATATGAGGATTGGAACCGCTTCCAGCCGGTCTGCGACCGGCGTCCCCCAGCTTATAGAGGATACGTCAACCGGATCCTGTGCGCCTACTCCACCGTCACGCTCTTCGCCAGGTTGCGCGGCTGATCCACGTCGGCCCCGCGACGGACGGCAATGTAGTACGCCAGCAACTGGAGCGGGATCACCGTCAGCACCGGCGTCAGGAGCGGCGAAGCCGCCGGCACGGTCAAAACGTGATCGGCCTTGGTGCGGATGAAATCGTCCCCCTCCGTCGCCACCGCGATGACGATCCCTCCGCGCGCCTTGACCTGCTCGATCTGGCTGATCATTTTGTCGTAGACGCCGTCCTGGGGACAGATGGCCACCACGGGCATGTGCTCGTCTATCAGAGCGATCGGCCCGTGCTTCATCTCGCCGGCCGGATACCCCTCCGCGTGAATGTAGCTGATCTCCTTCAGCTTGAGCGCGCCTTCCAGCGCGATGGGATAATTGATGCCGCGGCCCAGGTAGAGGAAGTTGGTGTACTGGAAGAAGCGCTGCGCCAGCTCTTCGTAGATCTTGTGCGTCTCGGGCTCGAGCACGCGGCCGACGAGCGCCGGCAACGCGGCCAGATCGTCGAGCAACGCGCGGCGCCGTTCGGGGGGCAAGGTGCCGCGCAGGCCGGCCAGGTGCACCGCCAGCAGATATTGATCCACCAGCGAAGCCGTGAACGCCTTGGTGGACGCCACGCCGATCTCCGGGCCGGTGTGCATGTAGATCACGCTGTCGCTGACGCGCGCCGCCTGGCTGCCGATCACGTTCACGATCGTGGCCAGATGCGCGCCCTTGTTGCGCCCCTCCTCCATCGCGGCCAACGTGTCCACCGTCTCGCCCGACTGGGTGATCGCCAACAGCAGCGTGTTTTGGTCAATGACCGGATCGCGATAGCGAAACTCCGACGCGTACTCCACCCGCACCGGCAGCCGGGCCAGTTGCTCGAACATGAACGCGCCCACCAGCTCCGAATGGTACGAGGTGCCGCACGCCACGCCGACCACCTGGGTCAGGCGCCGCGCCTGCTCGGCCGACAGGGTGAGCTGCTCCAGATACACCTCGCCCGCGCCCAGGTCTACCCGGCCGCGAATCGTATCGGTCAGCGAATTGGCCTGCTCGTAGATCTCCTTCTGCATGAAGTGCTTGTACGCGCCCCTGGCCGCCGAGATCGGATCCCACGGGATGGTGTGCACGACCGGCTGCAACGGCTGGCCGTCGAAGGTGCTGAAGGTGGCTCCTTCTCGGGTCACCACGGCCATCTGGCGGTTCTCCAGGAAGGCCATGCGCCGGGTGTGCTCCAGGATGGCGGGCATGTCCGAGGCGATGAACATCTCGCCGTCGCCGAAGCCGATCGTCACGCCGCCGGCGTTGCCCAGCCGGGCCGCGACCAGCGTGTCGGGCTGATCGAGCGAGAGGACGACGATCGCGCTGGGCCCGCGCAGATGCGCCAGCGCCCGGCGCACCGCTGCGGGCAACGACGCCCCCTCCCGGCAATACAGGCCGATCAGGTGCGCGATGACCTCGGTGTCGGTGTCCGACTTGAACTCGATCCCCTCGGCTTCCAGTTCGGCGCGCAGCTCGCGAAAGTTCTCGACGATCCCGTTCTGCACCACCACCAGCCGGCCCGAGAAGTCGGCATGGGGGTGGGCGTTGCGTTCGCTGGGCTTGCCGTGGGTGGCCCACCGGGTATGGCCGATGCCGATGTTGCCGGCGACCGGCGCCTGCTCCAGCCTGGCGGCCAGGTTGCCCAACTTGCCCACATCCCGGCGGATGGCAATCCGCCCATCCTGGATCACGGCGATGCCGGCCGAGTCATAGCCCCGATACTCCAGCCGGCGCAGGCCGTCCATGATGATCTGCGCCGCATTGCGCGGGCCGATATACCCTACGATGCCACACATGAGACCCCCTGTTCGGACGTTACAGAAACTCGATCCACTGCTGCCGGGATGGATCGGCGTCGGCATAGTCCCCGCGCATGTGGGCCGGCAGGAGCGCGGCAAGCTGGGCCATCGCCTCGTCGGTGACCGCGCGCATCATCTCGCGACTCGCGCTTTCGGGCTGAGCTTCGGGCCAGCGCACCCGGAACGGCCGGCCGAAGGTCAGGGTCACCGGCGTGCGCTTGATGAGCGGGATGGAGAAGCGGAACTTCGGCGTGCCGGTGACAGCGCAGGGAATCCACCAGGCGTCGGCCGCGCGGCGGCCGACAAAGGCCAACCCCTCTTTGGCCAGCTTCAGCGTCCCGTCGGGGCTGCGCGTCCCCTCGGGCGAGATGACGGAGATGTCGCCGTCGGCCAACACCTGCCAGGTGGCGGTCAACGCGCGGCGATCCACCGTGCCGCGGCGGATGAAGATGACGTGATAGCCCTTCAACAGAAAGCCGACCACCGGCCAGGAGGCGGCCTCGATCTTGGTGAGAGGGACGTTGTAGCGCGATAGCTTGCCGCTGATCAAGACCGGGTCGAGCCAATGGATGTGGTTATAATAGATGATGCCGGGACCGCGCCGCGGGAGGTTCTCCAGCCCCCGCATCTCGACCCTGACGAAAAGCCAGATCAAGAAGCGCAGGACCAGGCCCCAGAAATAGCGCCCGGGCGGGATCCGACGTCTACGCTTTGCCATGGTGCTGCTCTGCTCCATCGGCGTGGGCGGCAACCCAACGCGCCACCAGGGCCTCGACCCGCTCCATGACCTCGTCAATGGACAGGTTCGTGCTATCTATCATGATCGCATCCGGCGCCGGCATCAGCGGCGAATGCTTGCGGCCCGAATCTATCTCGTCGCGACGGCGCAGGTCGGCCAGGATCTGCTCGAAATCGGCCTGCTCCCCGCGCGCCAGCCGCTCGCGATAGCGCCGGTTCGCGCGCTCGCGCAAGGTCGCGTCGAGATAGATCTTGAGGTCGGCGTCGGGCAGGACGACCGTGCCGATATCGCGGCCCACCATGACCACGGGGCCCTGCCGCGCGATGCGCCGCTGTTGTTGCACCATGGCTTCGCGCACGCCCTCATAGGCCGACACGGGCGACACCACGCGCTCGACTTCGGGCTTGCGGATCTCCCAACTGAAGTCCTCGCCGTCCACCAGCACGGTCACATCGCGGCCATCGGCCACGGTGGGCGACAAAACCTGGATGGCGATCCGTCGCGCCAGCGCGGTGACGGCCGCTTCATCGGCGATGGGGATGCCGCGGGCCAGGGCCGCGGCCGCCACCGCGCGATACATCACGCCCGTGTCGAGATAGAGATAGCCGTACTTTCTGGCCAGCCGGCCGCCGATGGTGCTCTTGCCCGAGGCGGCCGGGCCGTCTATGGCAATCGTTGCAGGCAACAATGACTGTTTCTTCCTTTCGCTCTTGGGTGATGTGGCCGGCGCCTCCGGCCGGGCGCGACGGGCCGCCTCCTGGAGGGCGCGCACTTCGTCCGGCGTGAGATCGCGCCAGTGGCCGGGCGGCAGATCGCCCAGGAGCAACGGTCCCAGGCCGATGCGGATGACCCGCAACGCCGGATGGCCGAGCAGCGCGACCATGCGCCGCAACTGGCGCTTGCGCCCCTCGTAAAGGGTCACCTGGAGCCAGCGGGTGGGCCGCGCCTCGGCTCCTCCCCGGCCGACGTCGGAAGCAGCGGAGCGAAACCCGGGGGGCGGCTCGCGCAACAGCTCGACGTCGGCCGGCGCGGTCGGGCCGTCGTCCAGCATCACGCCGTGTTGCAGGCGCCGGATCTTGCGCGGGGTGGGCACGCCGGCCACCTGCACCAGGTACGTCTTGGGGTGCTCGTACTTCGGATGCAACAGGCGCTGGGCCAGCTCGCCGTCGTTCGTCAGCAGCAGCAACCCTTCGCTGTCGTGATCGAGCCGGCCGACCGGAAAGAGGCGCTCGGGCGTGTGCACCAGCTCTTCCCAAGAGGGATAGGCCGCGCGGGGGTCCGTCGTGGACAGGTAGCCCGCCGGCTTGTGCAACATGACGTAGCGCAGGGCTTGCCGTCGGACGGGCCGGTCGTCCACCGTGATCTCGGCCACGGCGGCGTCCACCTTCGCGCCCAGCTCGGCCACCACGCGGCCATCCACCTTCACGCGGCCGGCCGTGATCAGCTCTTCGCACGCGCGGCGAGAGCCCAGGCCGGCCTGCGCCAGGATCTTCTGAAGTCGTTCAACAGCCATAGGTCAAATGAACCGCCATCATCAGGGCCCCGGCCATACGGTCAGGGGCGTCGCGGCCAACGGTTGGCCGGCGAAAGTCCACGTCAGGGTGCCCACCGGCAACGTGCCGGTGAGCACCGCGGCCGCGTCCAGGCTGCGCACCGGCTGCACCAGCGTCCACTGCCAGCGCGGCAGAAACAGGTCGGACGCCGCAACGCTCCGCAACCGGTAGGCCACCCCGTCCGGCCCGATCGTCCACGCAAGCGCGTTGTCCGGCAATCCGGTATTGTGCCACTGCCAGCCAACCAACGCAAAGTCGAGCAGGCGCCGCGCGTCGGCATAGCGATCCCGGCTGCCGAGCACGACGGCAACCAGGCGATGGCCCTCGCGCGTGACCGAAACGACAAGGCATTCGCCGGCGGCGTCCGTCGTGCCGGTCTTGACGCCATCCACGCGCGGATAGGCGCCGAGCAGCTCGTTGGTGTTCGCGAGCGTGCGGCCCCCGACCTGGGCCGACGGCGTCGCGACGATCTGGCTGAGCAACGGATCGGCCAGGACGGCCTGCGCCAGGATCACCAGATCGGCCGCGGTGGTGACCTGGCCCGGCACGTCGCTGCCGTGCGCGTTGGCGAAGCGCGTGCCCTGCAATCCCAGGCCGGCCGCGGTCTCGTTCATCAGGCCGACGAAGGCCGCTTCGCTGCCGGCCACGTGCTCGGCCAGGGCGACGGCCGCATCGTTGCCCGAAGGCAACAAGAGGCCGTAGAGCAGGTCGCGCACAGTCAACGTTTCGCCGGCCGTCAATCCCATCCGGCTGCCCGGCGTTCCGGCCGCCCGGGCCGACACGACGACCTGGCGACGGATATCGGCATGGCGCACCACCACCAGGGCGGTCATCAGCTTGGCCGTGCTGGCGGGCGGCCACGGCTCGGCGGGCCGGCGGCTGTAGAGCGCCTGGCCGGCGTCGAGGTCCACGACGAGCGCCGCGGCCGCGGTCACCTCGGGCGGCCGGGCCAGGGCATGGGCCGCGCGGATGTGCTCGGGATACAGGCGCAATCCACCCGGTCGGCCATCGGTGATCACGGGCGGGCCGAACCCCGCGGCGGCCAGGCCGGCGAGGCACACCAGGAGGAACGTCGCAATCGTGCAAGACCTCGCGCCAGCTTGACGTCCTGTCGAATCCGGGCTACAATTCAAACCAATCCTTCGTCGAGGTGAGATGATGCCACTGTACGAATATCGTTGCGCCAATTGCGAAACGCGCTTCGAGGTGCTCCGTCCGATGAGCCAGGCGGACGAGCCCGTGGCCTGTCCCTACTGCGCGGAGCTGACCGGCCGGCGCCTGATCTCGCTCTTCGCGGCCGTCGGCAAGGACGCCAGCGGGAACAGCCGGCTGGTGGCGGGCAGCGGATCATCCTGCGGGTCGTGCGCCGGCGGAAGCTGCTCGACCTGCGGCCACTGATGGCAAGGGCGCACGGCCGTGCGCCCCTGCCATACGATTCCGCTCCACATGTGCCAGGCGCTGAAAAGGCGCCTGGCACGTGTTTTTCCTCTCAAAGCTCCAGCAGAACCTTCAGCGCCCCTCGATGGAAGGCCAGGTCGAAGGCCGCCTCGCCGTCCGCCAATCCATAGCGCGCCGCGATCAGCGGGGTCGGGTCCACCAGGCCCGCCTCGAGCAGCCGCAGCGCGGCCGCAAACGGCCCGCAGCGCGAGCCGACGAGCGTGATCTCGTCCACCACCAGGCTTGCCAGATTGATCGTCACGTCGCCGTGATAGGTGCTCTTCAACACCAGCACGCCGGCCGGCCGCACCAGCCGTCGCGCCAGCTCGAAGCCGGCCGGCCGACCGGTGCACTCCACCACCACATCGGCCCGGCGCTCGGGGAGGCCGTCGGCCCCCTCGTGCGTCGCGATCCCCCACCCGCGCGCGATGGCCAGCTTCTCGGGGTGGCGGCCCACCAGGTGCAGGTCGGCGCCGGTCAGGCGCAGCACCGCGGCCGCCAGCAAGCCGAGCCGGCCATCCCCCACCACGATCACGCGGTCGGTCGGCCGGATGGCGACCTGTTCCAGGATCTCGCACGCCGCGGCGAGCGGTTCGGTGAACACCGCGCGCTCGTCCGGCACGGCCGGCGGCACGCGGTAGAGGTTGGGCAACGGCAGGGTCAGATACTCGGCGAACGCACCGTCCCGACCGAAGATGCCCAGGGTCGTGCGGTGCGGGCAATGGGTATGCCGGCCGGCCAGGCACGTCTCACACCGATAGCACGCCGCGTTGATATCGCCCACGACGCGCTGGCCGAGCCACGTCGGATCGTCCGCCTCGACGACCTCGCCCACGAACTCGTGTCCCAGCACGCCCCGAAAGCCCATGTACCCGGCCACCAGCTCCCGGTCGGTCGAACAGAGGCCGGCCAGGCGCACCCGAATCAGCGCCTCGCCGGGAGCCGGCCGCGGGTCGGGATAGGTCGGAGCGTAGCGCAAACCGTTATCGCAAAGCAAAGCGCGCATCGGCTTCACCGGAATGCAAACAAAGATGCCTGGCCTTTCGGCCCCGCCAGTGGAACCGGATCGGCCGGAAAATGCCAGGCAACTGTAGAGGCGCACGCCGCGCGTCCGACGTGGCGCGGCGTGCGGCCAACGGGTTTACGCGGCTTCGGCCGCCAGCTGGGCCTTCGACTTCTTCGTCCCCAACAGATCGCGTTCTTCCCACGCCACCAGGATCGGCACCGCGTTGAAGATCGAAGAATAAGTGCCGCTGATCAGGCCGAAGAACATCACCGCCACGAACTGGCGGATGGTCGAGCCGCCGAAGAGCATGAGGGCCACCATCATGAAGAGCGCGTTGAGCTGCGTCGCCAGCGACCGATGGAGCGTCTCCAGCAGGCTGCGGTTGGTGATCAGGCTGAAGGACTCCCCGCGATACTTGCCCGAATTCTCGCGAATGCGGTCGAACACCACGATCGTGTCCTGGACCGAAAAGCCGATCACCGTCAACAGCGCGGTCAGGAGCAACGCGTCGGCCTCCCACCCCAGGAAGAGGCTGAGGATGCTGAAGAGGCCCAGGGTCACCAGGATGTCGTGGACCATAGCGATGACGGCCGAGACGCCATAGCGGAAGGAGTGCGGCACCTTGCGGAACGCCACCACCAGGAAGAGGGTAATGGCGATGGAAGCGGCAAAGACCGCGACGATGGCCGCCTGCGTCACCTCGCTGCCGATGGCCGGGCCTACCAGCGCGAACTGGATCTCCTGGACGTCCCCGAATCGGGCCTTCACCGCCGACATGAGCGATACCTTCTGGTCTTCGTCAATCGGCTTGAGCCGCACCTGGGCCGTCTTGCCGTCCCCCACCGTGGTGACGGCCGTGTCGTTGAAGCCCGCGTCCACGAAGATCGCGCGCAGATCGGCCGGCCGGATCGGCCGGTCGAAGCCCAGCTCCCAGATCGCGCCGCCGGTGAAGTCGATCGCCACCCGGAAGGGCCGGCCCGTGGTCGCCGTCGAGTAGATCATGGCCACCAGGCCGGGCACGATGATCAACAAAGAAAGCAGGAAATACCACCTGCGATGCTCTACGATGCGAAACATGTCGGTTCCCCCTCGCTCCCTTTAGAATCCCAACACCCAGCGCTTCTCGCGCAACGCCTCGCTGCGCTCGCCCTGGAAGATCGCCCGCAGGAACGTGCGCGTCACGATGACCGCGGTGAACATGCTGATCAGCACACCGATCGCCAGGTTCAACGCGAAGCCCAGGACCGCCTGTGCGCCGAAGGTGCGACCGAACATGATCAGGATCGCGCAGGTGATCAGGGTCGAGAAGTTCGAGTCGAAGATCGAAGTCCACGCCCGGCTGAAGCCGGCCTCGAGCGCCGACCGCAGCGGCCGGCCCCAACGCAGCTCCTCCTTCATGCGCTCGAAGATCAGGATGTTGGCATCCACGGCCATCGCGGTCGAGAGCAGGAAGCCGGTGATGCCCGGCAGGGTCAACGTGATGGGGATCAACTTGTAGATGGCCAGGTTGAGCAGCGCGTAAATGATGAGGGCCAGCGCCGCCATCAGCCCGGGCAGCCGATAGTAGACGATCATGAAGAGCAGCACGGTGAAGAGGCCGATCAGGCCGGCCCGGATGCTCGCCTGCACCGAGTCCGCGCCGAGGGTGGCGCCGATCGTGCGGCGGTTGACCACCTCCAGCGGAACCGGCAGCGCGCCGTAGCGCATCTGCACCGCCAGGCTCTCGGCCTCGGCCCGGGTGAACTTGCCGGTGATCTCGCCGCGGCCCTCGGGGATGGCGCTCTGGATGCGCGGGGCCGACAGGACGACGTTGTCCAGGACGATCGCCAGGATGTCGCCGACATGCTCGCGCGTGTAGTCGGCGAAGATCTTCGCGCCGTTGTCGGTCAGCTCGAAGGTGATGGCCGGCGCGCCGTACTGGTCGAGGGCCACGGCCGCGTTCTTCAGATCCCGGCCCGTCATGATCGTCTTGAACACCACGTCGGGATAGGGGAACTCGGTCTTGCCCAGCTCTTCGGGCGTCGGCACCCGGTCGTTGCCGGTCGTCCGCACGTAAACGCCCTGGGCGATGCGCGGATAGGGCGAGTTGGCCGACGGCCCCATCTCGACGAATTCGAGCTGGCCCGTGTTCTTCAGCGTTTGCACGGCCTGATCGGGATTGTCCACGCCGGGCATCTCGACGATGATGCGGTTCTCGCCCTGAAGCTGCACGAGCGGCTCGGTGAGGCCGAGCGCGTTCACGCGGCGCTCCACGATGACGCGAGCCGCTTCCATATCGGCGGCCGTGAACCGTTGGCCGGCCGGCGGCCTGGCCTGCAACAACACCTGCGTGCCTCCGCGCAGGTCAAGGCCCAACTTGAAGTCCATGCTCCTGGCCTCCGGCGGCTGCCACACCAGCAGGTTGACCAGGCCGGACCAGTGCTGGATGGGCGCGACGATGTAAAGGGCGACCAGGGCCAGGAAGATGATCAGGAGTAACACCACGGAATTGCGACTCTGCATGCGTTCCTCTCCCCTCCGGGATTACGATTCGCTGTCACGAAGACAAACAAAGCGATTATAATGCCGCGACAGAAGACTGTCAAAAAGACCACGTCGCGGTGGAAAAACCGGCCAGATCAACCGCCGCGTGCCGCGGCGCTCATGCCTCATGCTCATCTGCCCGGCCCGTGAGCATTGCCGGCGGCCGGTCGGCGGCCCCTGCCGCACGCAATCGGCGCAACACCGTCGCCAGCACCTCCTCCGGCGTCAACGCGTCGGTCGCCAGGTAGATATCGCAATGCTGGCGAGCGTGGCGCAGCCGGCGGCGCTCTTCGGCCAGGAGGCCGGCATCGAAGCTCGGATCGCGGCGGCGCTGCTGCACCGTCGCCAGCTCCGCGTCCAGATAGATCAGGATGTCGGGGCCGGTGATGCGTTGCCACATGTCGGGAACGTAGGAATGCTCCTGGGCCACCTGACGGGCATTCCAGCCGTGCGCCCGGAGGCCCGCCACCAGGGTGGACTTGCCCGCCGCGCAGACGCCCACCACTGCGATCAACGGCCCGTCCATCCGCGCCTCGCTCCGAGATCAGATCGGCGGCACCGGGAAGGTCACCGTCATGCGCCGCACTTCCAGCTCCTCGTCGGCCGGCCGTTCGCCGATCTGCACCACCACCACGGTCACATCATCGGCCGGCCGGCCGTCGTCGGCGGCCAGAGCGGCCGCCAGCAGGCCGTCGGCCAGTTGGCTGGCCGTGCACGTGGGTTGACATGCCAACGCCTGCACCACGGCGAGCGGATCGAGCCGGATGCCGCGGCGCTCCCCCGCGTGGAGGACGCCGTCGGTGAACGCAATGGCCGTCTGTGGGGCCGCCAGGGGCAGCTCGACGATCACCGGCCGGGTGCGCTCGCGGATGCCGACCGTCTCGGCCGGCTCGTCCAGGACGCGCCAGCCGGTCGCCTCATGCAACAGGACCGGACACCGGCTGTTGCGCGAGATGACCAGCGTGCGGGTCTCCAGGTCCACGGAGATGATGGTCAGCTCGGCCGAGACCTGGCCGCGGCGCAGGGTGCGCAGGTAGTCGTGCGCGGCGCGCGCCACCGCGCCATCGCGCACCCCTTCCGCAAGCAGGCTCAACGCCTTGCGCACCGCCATGTTGCTGATGGCCTTGGCGCTCTGGCCGCTGCGCTGGCCGTCGGCCATGACGACCGACAGGCCCCCGCGCGGCCGCTCGACGACCTCGACCGAATCGCCGCTCTCGCGCACCGCGTATTTGGGCGCCTTGGCCACCGCGAGGTTGACGTTGAACATGGGATCAACCCGCCCGGATCCGCTCGGCCAGCCAGGCGCGCGCCTCGGCGAGGGTGGTCACTTCGCCCACCGCCTGGGCCTCGCGGAGGCCGTCCAGCAGCCGGCCGATCTGCGGGCCGGCAGAAAGGCCGAACTCGGCCATCAGTTGATGGCCGTCCAGCAAAGGAGCCGGCTCCAGGCGCTCCTGCCGCTCGCGAAAGAAAACATGCAACAGCCGGCCGGTCACCTCCAGCCGGCGGCGCCAGCTCTCGGGATCGGGCGGGACGGCGCGCGTCGCCATGCTGTCGGCCAGGCTGAGCAGGCCGCATTCCGGCCCGGCGTCGCCCATGGCGACGTAATAGCGATAGATCGCCCGCCGGCTGGGCGGATAGTCGTGCGCCAGGTGGGTGGGCCGCATATGTCCATACACCAGCCGCGCCAGGTAGGCGATTTCATCGGTGGCGAACTTGAGCGCCTCGCCCCGATGTTGCACGAGCACCGCGCCCCACTGATCATGCTCATAGAAGCGCACGCGGCCATCGGCATCCACCGTGCGCATGGCGGGCTTGCCCCAGTCGTGCGCCAGCGCGGCCCAGAACAGCCAATCGCGCCGCGTGCGGCCGGCCGCCAGCGTCTGATTCAGATGCCGGCGCAGGTCATCGCGATACGGCGCCAGCAGATCGGCGACATCGGCCCATTGCCACGCGGCCGCGATCACCGTCGAATCGTCGGGGACCGGAGCGGGAACGGCAAAAGCCTCGGGCCACAGGAGCGCCAGGAGCCCCTCCACATGGGCCATGACCGAGCGGGTATGATCGAAGACGTCCTGGTAATGCGGGGGCGACTGCGTCACGCCGATCAGTGCGGCAGCTTCGGGCAACACGATCGGCAGGATGGCGAGATCGGCCAGGAGGCGCATGTGTTGCCACGCGCCGGGGGCCGCCACGATCCGCATCAGCTCGTCGCGCACGCGTTCGCCGGCCACGTTCGCCAGCAAGGCCGCGTCGCGGCGGATCAGGTTGTAGGTGGCCTCTTCGATGCGGAAGCCCAGCTCCACGGCCTGGCGCACCGCGCGCAGGCAACGCAACGGGTCATCGCGCAGCGAGCTTTCGGTGACCGCGCGGATGAGCCTCTTGCGCAGATCACCCCGACCATCGAAGGGGTCGATCAGCTCGGCCGAGACGCCCGCCGACGTGATCTCCTGCGCCATGGCGTTGACGGTGAAGTCGCGCAGGCTCAGGTCCTCGTGGAGCTCCGGCGAACGCAGGCGGGCCACATCTACCTCCAGGGGCGCGCCGCTCTGGTTGCGGAGGATGGCGCGGCCCACGTCGCGTTCGGCGTCCAGGACGAAACATGCGCCGCCGAACGCGTTGGCGATGGCGCGCACCAGCCGGACGCCGCCCTCGGGGACGATCACGTCCAGGTCGTGCGTGGGCCGGCCCAGGAGACGGTCTCGCACGTAACCGCCCACCAGCCATGCCGGCCGGCCCTGAGCCGCGATCAGGGCGATCACCGCATCCGCGTGCGCCGTTGCAACTCCCTCTCGATCCACCACTGCCTTATCTGCCCCAACATCTTTCCGTGGCGCAATCCGGGGGATTGCGCCACAACGTCATTCGTCCGGCGGCGGCATGTGACGCACCAGGATCACCACCGGCTCCTCGCGCGGCCGGACGTGTCTGGCCATGCGGCGGGCCGCATCGGCCGTGCGGCCGACCCCGGCCACCTGCCCACGCACCAGCGCGACCCAGTATCCCTCATACGGGCTGAGGTCGAGTTCAGGAGGGGGTTCGGCCGGCGATTGCGGGCCCGCCATCTGCGCGCCACCATCACATGTGCTGGGCCACCAGCTCCGCGATCTCGCCCGGATGACGCGCCACGCGCACGCCGGCCGCCTGGAGCGCCGCGATCTTATCCGCGGCCGTGCCCTTGCCGCCGCTGATGATCGCGCCGGCATGGCCCATGCGCTTGCCCGGCGGCGCCGTCTGGCCGGCGATGAACGCGGTCACCGGCTTGGTCATCTTCGTCTTGATGAATTCGGCCGCCCGCTCCTCGTCCGTGCCGCCGATCTCGCCGATCATCACCACCTGATCGGTCTCGGGATCGGCCTCGAACATCTTCAGCACGTCCACGAAGCTGGTGCCGTTGATCGGATCGCCGCCGATGCCTACCGCAGTGGACTGGCCGATCCCGCGCTGGGTCAACGCGTAGACCACCTCGTAGGTCAACGTGCCCGACCGGCTGACCACGCCGACCCGGCCGCGGGTATGGATGTAGCCGGGCATGATCCCGACCTTCGCTTCGCCGGGAGTGATGAGGCCGGGACAGTTCGGGCCGATCAGGCGGGATGCGGTGGTGTCGAGATACGCGCGCACCTTCAACATGTCCAGGGCCGGAATCCCCTCGGTGATGCAGACGATGAGCGGGATGCCGGCGTCGGCGGCCTCGAGGATGGCGTCGGGCGCGAAACGGGCCGGGACGTAGATGATGCTGACGTTGGCGCCGGTGGCATGGACGGCCTCGCGCACCGTGTCGAAGATGGGGGTGTTGCCCACCCCCCACGTGCCGCCCTTGCCCGGGGTGACGCCGGCCACCACCTTCGTGCCATAGGCGATCATCTGCTCGGTGTGAAACGCGCCCTCGCGGCCGGTGATCCCCTGCACGAGCAGCCGCGTGTCTTTGTTGACCAGGATGCTCATTTACGCCCCCTTCGCGGCGGCCACGGCCATCTGCGCGGCCTCGGCCAACGTCTCGGCCGTCATCATCTGCGCCTGGGCCAGGATCTGCCGGCCCTCTTCCGCGTTTGTGCCCACCAGCCGCACGACCATCGGCACGCGGGTGGGCACCTCGGCCAGGGCGGCCAGGATGCCGCGCGCCACCTCGTCGCCGCGGGTGATGCCGCCGAAGATGTTGAAGAGGACGGCCTTGACGTTGGGATCGCTGAGGATGATGCGCAGCGCGGCCGCCACCTTGTCGGCCTTCGCGCCGCCGCCCACGTCCAGGAAGTTGGCCGGCGAGCCGCCGTAGTACTTGATGATGTCCATGGTGGCCATCGCCAGGCCCGCGCCGTTCACCATGCAGCCGATCTCGCCGTCGAGCTTCACATAGCTCAAGTCGTTCAGCCGCGCGGTGCGCTCCTCGGCCGTCTCGTCGTCCTCATCGCGCAGCGCGGCCAGGTCGGGATGCCGCGGGAGCGCGCTATCGTCGAGGACCATCTTGCCGTCGAGCGCCTTGAGCGTCCCATCGCCGAGCACCGCCAGCGGGTTGATCTCGGCCAGGCTGGCGTCGCAGCTCATGTAACACTCGTACAGGCCCTGGCAGATCCTGGTGAACGCGGCCCACTGCTCGCGCGGCAGGCCGATGCCCAACGCCAGATCGCGCACCTGATACTCGCGCAGGCCCAGAAACGGGTTCACGGCCACGGTGAGGATCTTCTCGGGCGAGCGGGCGGCCACCTCTTCGATGTCCACGCCGCCTTCGCTGGATGCCATCATCACGACGCGGCGCTGCGCGCGATCGAGCACCAGGCCCAGGTAGAGTTCCTGGCGGATGTCCGCGGCCGGATCCACCAGCACCTTCTTGACGGTCAAGCCCTTGATCGTCATGCCCAGGATGCGGCCGGCGACCTCCCCGGCCTCGGCCGGCGTCTTCGCCAGCTTGATGCCGCCGGCCTTGCCGCGGCCGCCCACCAACACCTGCGCCTTCACCACCACCGGCCCGCCGATGCGACCCGCAATCGCTGCGGCTTCGGCCGGCGTCGTCGCCACCTCGCCTTGCGGCACGGGAATGCCGAATTGGCCGAAAATGCGTTTGGCCTGGAATTCCTGTAAGTTCAAAAAGGCCTCCCTCAGAAAAGATCAAACGAACCCCGATCCGGCGCCGCTGGCAGCACATACTTCGGGCCGCCGGATATACCGGGTGCCCTGCATGCCAGGCACCCTCCCAGGTGCCTGGCATGTGAAGCCGCGCTCATTCACAGGAAGTTACGCACTTCTCGCTCGCAGGGGGTCTGTGACCCCATAGGCATCAAGCTAACAGGAAGATGGCGTCTTGCGCTACGTTTTTTCTTGCTCGCAGGGGGTCTGCGACCCCCGTCTGACCGTCCAAGACGACGCTTGCACGCCGACGACGCCGGTCGCAGACCGGCTAGAAGCAGTCCCAAAGCTTAGCTTGATGCCTATGGTCTGTGACCCCCGTCTTGGACCGCTCAAGACGACCTTGCACGCCCACGACGCCGGTCACAGACCGGCTGAGAGCCTCTATTGCGTAACTCTCGTCATCATATTATATCACAGTACAACGATCGTTGCATGGACCGGCTATTGCTGCGCCGGGAACACCACGATCCGATGCGCGTCCGCGTCCGCCACGTAGATCCGGCCATCGGGGCCCACCGCGATGCCCACCGGCAGGGTGAAGGATTGCAGGTCGTTGCCGTACTGGCCGAACGCAAAGCGCGGGTTGCCGTCGGTGCCGAACGCCAGCACCCGATAGTTCTCCGGGTCGGTCGCATAGATGATGCCGCGCTGCGGATCGGCCGCCAGTTGCGGCTTGTTCACCACCGAGTTGCCCGCCCAGCCGAAGATGGGCCACTGCGCCAGGTACTCCCCGCGCTCGTTGAGCTTCTGGATGCGCCGGTTCCAGGTATCCGCGATGTACCAGTTGCCGGCCGCGTCCTGGGCGATGCCGGTCGGCTCGTCGAAGCGCCCCTCGACCACGCCGCCCCCGCCGAACTGGGTGAAGAAGGAGCCGTCGGGATTGAAGGCCTGGATGCGCTTGTTGCCGGTATCCATCACGTAGATCTTGCCGTCCCGGCCCACGATCACCTGCCGCGGGCCGTAGAAGGCGAACGGCTTGCCCAGCTCGCCGCCGGTCGCCTCGAAGACGCCCCACATGGCGATGAACTGGCCGGCGTTGTCGAACTTCTGGATGCGGTGGTTCCAGGTATCCGCGACGTAGATGTTGCCCTCGCGGTCTACGGCGATGCCCCACGGCTCGTTGAACTGGCCGCGGCCGTCTCCCTGGCAACCCTCCTTCGTGTCCAGCTTGCAGGTGCTGCCGAACTGACGCACGAAAGAGCCATCCGCGTTGAACACCTGGATCCGGTTGTTGCCCGAATCCGCCACGTAGATGCGGCCCTGGGCATCCACCGCCACCGCGCGCGGGTAGGAGAACTGGCCCGGCCCCTTGCCCGGCACGCTGACCGTGCCGATCTCCTGGAGCGCCTTGACCTCACGACCGGTATACGGCTCCTTCGCCTCGGCCGCGGCGGCCGCGGTCGCCGGCACGCCCCAATCCCACACCTGCGCAGCGACATCCTTGCGCACGAACATGCTGAAGCGGTGCACCGGGTCCCATTGGGCGGTGGGGGTGGTGTAGCGCCGATGGATGATCACATCCCAGATCAGGCCGCGCTGTTTCGGATCGCGCAGCACCTCCAACACGCGCGCCACCGAAAGCCCCTTGTACGTCTCCCGCGGCCACCAGATCAGCCGATAGTTGAACTCGTAATAGCGGTCGCCCAGGTAGGGCCGCACCTTGGCCAGGTTCTTATCGCCCACCAGGACGACCGGCGCGTCCACGGCCTCCCGGCTGGGGCTGGCGCCGAAATACGCCTTCTTGGGATAGTCGCGCAGGTACCATTCCAGCGGCCAGGTCGAATCGTCGTCGTAGGCCACCTTGATCGCATGATCGCCCACCGTCTTGCGCGAGATCTCCTCGATCTGCGCCATGGCCAGCTTGATGTCGGGCGTGGCGTGCGCGTAGACCATCGGCTCGGTGGCGTAATCGTAGTTGATGAACGCGAAGCGATAGCCCACCGCAACGGTGAAGACGGCCAGCAAGCCGACCAGCGCCAGGGCAACCAGGCGCAGGCTCTGGCGGCCGCCCAGCGCCAGCACCCGGTCGTAGATCAGGTAGATCAGCGCCAGCGCGACCAGCAATGCCACCAGCCATTGCACCGTATTGCTCAGGCCGACGATCGAGACGTCCGTGAACGGCTTCTTCGCGGCCACCGGGAAGACCGCCTTGAGGGCCAACAGGGCGAGGGGCGTCATCAGCATCAGCCAGAAGCCGCCGCGACGCCGTGCCTCGGCCCAACGGATGCCGTCGAACAGCCGGCCGAACCAGAGGCCGGCCAGGGGCGCCATGGCCGTCGCGAAATAGGTGACGTGCCACGCCATCTTTTCGCCCACATAGGTGAACACGGCCCAGGTGCCCAGGAACCAGAAGACGAGAAACGCCTCGAAGGTCGCCTGCACGCCGAAGACAGGGGTCGGCAAGGCGGCCGATCGCGCCGGAGCCGTGGCCTTCCCATCGCCCGCGCCGCGCGGCGCCGGAGCGCCTGCCCTGCGCGGCCGGGCCGGCTCGCCGGCCGCGTCGACCGCCGGCCGCGGCGCCGATCCGGCCGCGCTCAGGTATCTCCCCTGGACGAACCAGACCAGCCAAGCCACCGTCCCGGCAAGGCTGATGGAAAGGGGCAGGAACTCATAGAGCGGCACCAGGCCCCAGAAATAGTACCACGGCTGGCCCCCGCGCATCACGGCCTGCTGATCTATCCAGTAGCCGAGCGAGCCGATCAGCCCGGTGCCGATCCCCTGGCCGTTGGTCAGGAACGTGGTAAAGAAGAGGATCTCGATGGCCCAGAAGAGGCCCGCAGCGTAGAACCAGCGCGTGCGCAGCCAGAACCAGCCGACCCCCGCGCCGAGGACGAACATGACGAGAAGCACCGCGAACCCCTGCCACACCATCTGCAGGGTGATCTGGCCCGGGCTGTTGAACTGGCTGATCTGCCAGCCGACGAGCTTCAGGATGGCCGCCGACAAAAACGGCAACACCAGGGTGATCAGCAGGACGATCAGGTCGAGCTCGGCGAAGATGCGCAGCTTCATGCGCCAGGTGACCGCCACCAGGACGGCCAGGATGAGGGTGGCGGCCGCGCCGATGCCGAGCAGGATCAGATCGAACGGCTTAACCCGAAATACATAGGCAAGCAGGCCGGCGCCCAACGCGACCAGCGCGACCACCATGACGATGCGGAACGACGCGCGGCGACCGGCCGCCAGCGCCGGCGAACCGTCGGCCGCGGGCCACTCGATCGCCCATAACTGCACGGCCAGGGCAATGACCAGGAACGCGCCGAAGACGCCGCCGAAGATGAAGGAGGCTTCCATCGTCAGGAAGGCAAAGCCGAGGGTGACGGCCGTGCCGATGAGCCAGGCGGTACTGCGCGTTTCCAGATAACGAAACAGGCACAAAGCCAGGAGCACCAGCAACGAACACAACATCACCTCGTCGCGGATGTAGCGGCTATAGTAAAGCAACGCGGGCGAGATGGCGAACATCACCCCGGTCGCCAACGCGCCGGTCTTGCCCAACCAGCGCCGAAAGAACCACGCCAGCCATACCATCGCCACGCCGAAGAGCGCCACCTGGATGCGCGAGGTCCAGTCGTCCACGCCGAGCAGAAAATAGACGACCGCGTTGAGGATGAACTTGAGCGGGCCGTGCATCATCGGCTGATGCTGATAGCCCCGGCCGTCGTACAACTGCCAGGAGTAGACCGTGTGCAGGCTTTCATCGTGGCTCATGGCGCGGTCGCCCAGCCCGATCGTCCGGCTGAGGAGCGCCACGATCAACAAGATGGCCCACAATGTTTTCTCGACATCCCAGCGCGTCAATGCAGCAAAGGGCCGATCGAGAATGCTCGACGATTTGGCTTCGACGTCCTGCATACGCACGATTCTCCGCTGAATGATTCGATGTTATTGAGCCGTCGCCCGATCCACCCACAACACCACGTTTTGGGTCACATCCGGCCCGCGCGCCTCGCGATAGATCAGCCAGCGCACCCATGCCTCGACGCCTGACAGGCTTTCCGGCCGCCACCAGCGCAAGACGGCGAACTCGGCGCCGCTGTAGGTGGGTCCGGGCGCGGCCGTGGCATCGGCCGCGGTGATCGCCAGAGGCGGCCGATCGGCTGCGGCCGCGTTGACGACGCGCAGATTCGGCAGGTCGCGCAGCTCCCAGCGCAGGAGCGGCGTCACGGTCCGGGCCAGGCGCTCTTCCAACATCAGGTCGAGCCGGGCCTCGCGTGCGCCGGCGCCCTTCAGCGCGGCCAGATCGCGCAACGCGGCGCGCAGATCGGCCAGAGATCCGGCGTCGGGCGTCAAGACCAGTACGGCCGCGCGCCGGCCGGCGCCGCGATCGTAGTTGATCCCCGAAAGCTGGTTCACGCTCCACGCCAGCCCGACGACCAGCAAGACGGCCGGCAACGCTTCGGCGACGACCTGCCAGCTACCGAACGCACCGTAGATCAGCCACAGCAAAGCCGCCAGGGTAAACGTGATGACGCCCAACACGGCATAGAGCTGTACCCAATCGGCGCGGTTGGTCGGATTGAGCGCGCCCGGCACGCACTGGGCGGCCGTGGCGATCAGCACCAGCTCCAGCGCGAACAGGAGCCACGGATCGGCCTGTCCGCGCCATCCGGGCAGGCGCCGCAGCGTCGCGGCCACGGCCGGTCCGGCCAGGATGACCAGCCCCAGCACGACCAGGCCCAGCGCCATCGGATGCCGGCCCTGGCCCACGACCGCCGCCAGGAGCGCGATGCCGGCCGCGCTGCCGATGAATCGGCCAAACGGCTCGTCGCGGCGCAACGCCAGGATGAATCCGGCCATCCCAAAGCCGAGCACCAGCGGCTCGCTGATGAGCAGGCGCCGCACGATATCCCACGCGCCGTATTCGCCGGCCGCCGGTGCCAGGCCGACCAGCCAACTGCCCAACAGGTCGGCCGCGGCGGCCAGGCCATCGGGCGACAGGAAGAAACAGGTGGCGCCGAACGCGAACGTCGCGGCGAACGCGATGGCCAGCGCGCGCCATGCGCGCCGCGCCTCGCGCCACAGCTCGGCCAGGTCCGTCCGCCAATAGATGGCGGCCACGGCGCCGATGGCCACGACCGTGTACGCCGCGGGGCCGGCCGCCAGGAGCAGGCCGGCGATGCCGGCCGCGATCGCCGGCCAGGTCGCGCCGCGCGCGGCGCGATCGGCCCCGAAGCGGCTTTGTTGGAGCGATCGCACGGCCAGGTTGACGGCCGCCAGGAGCGCCAGCGCCAGCGAGGGCACCAGTCCATCGCCCACTCCCTGCCGCGCCGTGAAGACCGCCAGCGGCGAGGCCGCCCACAGGACGGCCGCGGCCAATGCGCCCCCGCGTGTCAGGCGGTCGCGCAGCGCATAGAAGCAGAGCACCGACAGCCCGCCGAGCAGCGCGGCCGCCATCCGCGCCGAGACTTCATCGGCGCCGAACAGGGCGAAGAGCAGCCGCTGCGCCGTGAAGAGCAACGGACTGACACCCGTCAGGTCATAGAGCTGGCCTCGCGCGGCCGCCAGGCCGGGCAACGCCTGCCACGCCTCGGCCGGGCCCAGCGGCCACCATCCCAGGCCGACCACCCGCAATGTCGCCGCGGCGAGCGCGATCAGTCCGTACGCCAGGCGCTCGACCGTGAGCCACGCGGCCAGATCGAATTGACGTTCTGTGGGCTTGAAGGTCAGACTCGTGTCCATAACCCTGTTTTGTAGGACGAAATTTATTTCGTCCTATATCCAAGATGGAGAAATAAATTTCGCCTTACCGTGCGGATGGCGAAATAAATTTCGCCTTACTGTCCGTAGGGCGAAATTCATTTCGCCCTACGCTCGCCGATCTCGCCCCGCGCTAACGCGCATAGATCCGCACGCCGTCTTTGTCGTACACCAGGCGCAAGGCGCGGTCGAAGCGCGCAAGGGCCGCGTCGCCGATGCCGAATTTGCGCCGTTCGAGCGCGCCGATGTACACGTAATCCACGCCCCACCTCTCCAGCAGCTTCGGCAGCTCCTCGGGCCGGGCCGTGCGATAGATCTGGTCGAGCGCCTCGGGCCGGCCGGCCGCCAGGCGATCATAGGCTGCGCCGCGCCATTGCCGCTCGTGGAAGTCCCAGCCGAGCAAGGTGGGGTTGCCGGTAGACATGGAGATGCGGCCCGCGCCCTCGGGACTATAGGAGCCGCCGCTGGCCTCCACCACCACCGCATCGGCCGGCACATGCAGCCGGATCCACTCGATGGCGGCCACATCGGCCGGACTGCTCTGGCGCAGGTAGGCCAGGCCGTCGAGCGTGGCCGGACCGCGGAAATCGTTGGCCTTGCTGGGAATGGCCGCCAACGGATAGAACAGAGAGGCCGCGACCAGCACCCCGGCCAACGCCAGGACGGGCGCTTTGACCAGCCATGAGGTCTCGCGGCCCAGAAGCCGGCTCAAGCCGTAGGCCGAAGCGAGCGCCAGCATCACCCACGCCTGATAGTAGAACTTGAAGACCGTGTTCATGCGCGTGCCGAACAGATCGCGCAGATACACGAACTCGACGCCGAAGGTGAGCAGAAGCGCCAGGCCGATCAACAGCAGAGCAAACAGATCGGCCGCCATCGGCCACCGACGCCGGGCGTCGGCATCCGTTTCCAGCGCCGCCCACAGCGTTCCGGCCGTCCAGCTCAGCAAGAGCGCCAGGATCAGGTAGGTCCAGGGGTTGGCTATGCGCAACCGCACGATCAGCCCGGCAAGCTGGCCGAGCGTGCCCTCGCCCACCGCGGAGCGGACGGCCGGATGATCCAGGACGGTCTGGATATACGCGCGGCCCGCCGGCACAACCGCGAAGATCAACAGGAAGCCTCCGATGAGCAGGATCGGCGCGAGGAAGGCCCACGGGAACGCGGCCAACGCGCCGCGGCGCAGCGCGCGGCCCGACACGCGGCCGGCCAGAAAGATCAGATAGGCGGCCGCGAGGACCAGGAACAGGCCGAACATGACCGCAAACTGACTGAAGCGGCTGGGAAAGAGCAGATTGGGCAAGATGCCGCCCAATTGCGACTGGAAGCCGATGTAGAACGGCAGATAGAGCAGCCAACCCACCGCGGCCAATGCCGCCCCCGCGGCCGCGGCACGTCGCACCGCGGCCCACGTCCACCCGTCGGCCCACGCCAGGCCCACGGCCACCGCGGCCGTAGCGAGCGCCAGGTAGATCGGGAAATCCCACGTATTCAGAAAGCCGAGCGCGCCCAGGATCAGCCCATATAGAAGGAAGCTCCATCCACTCCCGTCGGTCAACGCCACGGCGTCTCTCGCCCACCGGCGAAGGCCCGAAAATGCACCCTGCAAGATTCCGACCAAAGGCGGCGCCGCAAGCTGTCCCTCGTTCTCCACGCCGGCAGCAAGATGCGCAGCGCCGGCAGCCCGGCTACGCGCCGAGAGCAGCAGGTTCAACCCCGCGGCGATGGCCACGAGCACGAACGGCAGGGCCAACACATGCGGATGCATGTCGCCGAGCAGAAAGCTGAAGAAGGGGAACTCATCTATGACCTCTACCGAGTTGCCGAGCAGATCGCGGTCGTGGATGACCCGCGACGCGCGCCACCACCACCAGAAGCCGCCGGTCCATGCGCCCGTCGGCGGCGCATCGGTCAACTGCTTGATGTCCAGCCACCGGATCCACGCCAACGGCACCAGCCCGCGCTGATACGCCGCCTCGACCACCCCCTCCAGATTGCCGACAAACCCCACCAACAACGCCCCAACCAACCCCAAACCGATCGCTTCTCCACCCCCCACACCTGACGTTTCACGTTTCACGTTTGACGTTTCACGTTTCACGTCCGACGTTTCGCCCTGCGCCAGCCGCACCAGCTCCCACGCCACCCCGAACGCGCCGGCCATCGTCAGCGCGTACCAGAGCGCCACCCCCAGGTTGAAGCCCACGGCCGAATCCACGGCCGTCAGCCGGATCAGCAGGCCGAGCATGACATAGCCGAAGTAGTAGTAGCTGATCGCATAACCCGAAAGCCAGGGATCTTGCGGGGGAAAGAACCGGCTGCGCAGGATGCCGTTGATGAAGGCAAACTCCATGGGCTTCTCGGTGCCGGCGATCTCCGGATTATACGCCCGAAAGGCCGTCCATCCGACGAACACCAGGGCGAAGAGCAGCTCGGTGGTCAACACCAGCGGCCAGCTCGCGCGCAACCAGGCGATCAACGGCCGGGGCGCCTCAGCGTCGCGGGGCCGGCGCAGCGCGTCCCGGCCGAGCCAGAGCGAGATGGCGGCCATCAGCAGCAACGCCACGGCCGCGCCGCCGACCGTGTTCGGCAGCAAGTGGATGCTGGCGCCCAGCCAGAGGATGTAGGAGACCAGCAACAGGCCCAATGCCTTGCTCAGCGGATAGCCGCGGCCCGGCAAGCGGCCGAAGAGCCGCCAGGTCAACGGCAAAGCCGCCGCCGCGAAAACCTGAATGACCAGCCACCAGGAGAGCGTTGCAAGCATCAGATCACCCAACCGTGCCATCTTGGATGTCGAAAGCCGTCGCCGACAGGCTTGAGAACCCATTCTAGCACGAGGTGAACGAGACGGCCAAAACCGATCCCCGTCGTCACACGGGATTCACTCGGCGACCCGATCCTTCGTGCGTTCGACTCGACATGATCTAGCGCGTTCCCACCCGATAGATCATCGTCTGCGCGTTACGATACACGATCTCCAGCTCGCCCAGCTCGACCAACACGTCGAACTTGCGCAGCGCGTCGGGATGGAACAGCAGGCGCTCCAACGGCCCGATGTACACCAGGCCCACCCGCAGCTCGGAGAGCAGATCACGCGCTCGGGCGATATCGGTCGTCTGAAACAGCTCCTGCCCCAGTCGCGTGCGCAGAGCCACCTGATCGGCCGGTCGTTGCTCGTACTGATGTTGGCCGACCAGGGTCGGAAAGCCGGTGAAGCTGGCAACCCGCAGCCCGCCCGCGCGGTAATAGTCCGCCGTGACCGCCTGGCCCGCCACCAGATAGGGGCCGGCGGGCGCCTCGGCCACGATCGGCGTGCCCGCCACATGGTCGAGCAACCAGCGGATGGCGAGATAATCGTAGGACAGGTCAATCGCATGTTCGGCGTCGGGCCAGTAGAACACGCCGGCCGCCATGTAATCCATGCCGTTCAGGGTGCCGATCGGCGGCCGACGCTCGGGGAAGCGATCTTGCACCCGCGCCGGAATGCCCAACGGCAGGAAGAGCAGCCCGGCCGCGATCAGGCTCGCCGGCGCCGCCCGCCAGATCGAGCCGCCGACCGACCGACCGGCGAAGCCCGCCGGCCACAGCCGCGGCAACAGCGCGCCACATCCCAGCCCCAGGAAGAGCCATGCCGGCACCGAGAACTTGAAGAGGGTGTTCATGCGATACCAGTCGCCGCCCTCCAGGAAGTCGCGCAGATAGACCAGTTCGGTGCCCATCACAACCGCGGCGCCGAGGGCCAGGAGCAGCGCGACGAAGTTGTCGGCCGGCGCGCTCCGTCGGCGGAACACCAGCGGCAGCGCCAGGCCCAAGGGCAACGCCATCAGCGCCGCGGTCGGCCGATCCAGCGCGATCAGGATGAGCAGGACCGCGATGAGGCCGAGAGCCGCCGCCAGGGCGCCGCGGAACCGCGGCCGGCCGGTCTCCTCGGCCACTTCAGCGGGATCGGCCGCGGGCCGATCCCGGCGCGCCGCCAGCCACAGGCCGATCAATGTCCACAGGGAAAGCAGCCATAAGATGCCCCAAACTGTGAACCAGGCGGCCAGGGGGCTCGCCGCGCGCACCCAGCCCAGGTAGCGCGCCGGCAGGAATCCCTCCCCGTGGCCGACCTGAGACTGATAATGGGCATAAAAAGGCCAATACGCGACCACAGCCGCTCCGCCCGCCACGGCCGCGGCCGCCGCGGCGGTCGCCATTCCCCGCCACCGACCGGCCCGCCATCCGCCGATCAGGAACGCGGCGGCAATCAGCAAGAAATAGGTCGGCAGGTCCCAGGTGTTGATGGCTCCGAGCGCGCCGAGGGCAAGGAGGAGCAAGAAGGACGAGCCGGCGGCGAGCGGGGCGTTACCTAACCCCCCGGCCCCCTTCCCTGCAAGGGAAGGGGGAGACTCGTTCCCTATCCCCTCCCCTGCAAGGGAAGGGGGAGACTCGTTCCCTATCCCCTCCCCTGGCAAGGAAGGGGGAGACTCGTTCCCTATCCCCTCCCCTGGCAAGGAAGGGGGAGACTTGCTCCCCAGCCCCTCCCCTGGCAAGGAAGGGGGAGACTCGTCCTCTCGCCCCTCCCCTCGCAGGGGAGGGGATGGGGGAGAGGTGAAAAACGTGGAACCGGCCGCGATCACCCGATTGGCCGCCAGGCCCACGACCAGCATTCCGAACGGCATGGCGATCAGGTGCGGGTGCAGATCGGCAAAGAGGAACGTCCAGAACGGGAACTCGTTGATCGTCTCGGGGATGACCCGGCTGGAGGCCCAATAATCGAAGCCGGGAGGAAGCTGGCCGGCAAGCAGGCCGCGCAGCCATGTCGTGAGCTGTCGCAGCGCGTCCAGGTTGCCCATCAACAGCGCGACCAACACCGCCAGCCCGCCCGCCGCAGCGGTCGGCCATCGGCGGTCGGCCGTCCCCAGCGCGCGGCCCACGCTGAACAGTCCAAGCGCGGTCAACGCAAAGAGGGCGGGCACCGCCAGGTTGAACGCCACCTCGGGCGCGATGCCGGTCAACTTGATCGGGAGCGAGACCAGATAGAGGCCGAAATAGTAGTAGTTGAGGGTTCCGCCGGCAAAATACGGATCATAGGGCGGGAAATGTGCGCTGCGCAGGATGGCGTTCAGAAACGCCGACTCCATGAACTTCTCGCCGCCGTTCCACGGTTGCCACAGATCAGGGTTAAGGAGCCGGATGACGACGAAAGCCAGATACGCGGCCCCGAACACGGTTTCCTCGGCCAGCAGGCCGCGACGGTGTGCATCCCAAAAGCGGCCGAACGCCGCGCGTTGTGTGCGGTAGGCGAGCAGCCCGGCGGCGACCAGGGCGCCATACACGAGCGCGATCGGCGCCAGCCGGTTTTGCCACAGGCCCAGGCTCACCGCCATCCAGTGCACCCAGCCGATCAGCAACCAGCCGGCCATCCGCGCCAATCCATAGCCGCGATCGGGGAGGCCGCGTACCAGCGGGAAGAGCAACGGCCAGGCGGCCCACCCCATGCCGGCGATCGCCAGCCACCAGAGGAGCACGGCGAGGAACGGATGCTCGCTCGCCGCGACGTTCCAGCGAAAATCGGCGACGACGGGAAGGGTATCCACCGGCTGCGCCAGGGTGAGCGGCGCATCGGGCGCGGGCGGCTGCCGCTGCTCGCGCGCGTGGCCCGGAGGCCGGGAGACATCAACCTCGCGGCCCATAGGCATCAAGCTAAGCTTTGGGACTGCTTCCAGCCGGTCTGCGACCGGCGTCGTCGGCGAGACTGCTTCCAGCCGGTCTGCGACCGGCGTCGTCGGCGCGCAAGCGTCGTCTTGGACGGTCAAACGGGGGTCGCAGACCCCCTGCAAGCGAAGAACTGGGCTCGTCTGGCGACGCTCACTTCCATTGGTGCACCGAGCATCGCTTCGCTTGATGTCTATGCCCTCGCGGCCCCGGGCTCCGCCGGCCGTCTGCGGCAAGTCCCCCTTCTCAGCCTCAGCCTTGACCTCAGCCTCGTCCTCTCGGCCCCCGCGTCCTCCCTGGCGCTGAGGCAAATATCGGCCCAGCCGCGCCCGCAGCAGCGCCGCGCTCAAACGCCCCGTGTTTTGAAAGATCACCGCCCGCGGATGATCGTATACGGTAAAGCTTTCGTCCGCCCGGTCATCGCGGATCACGATGCCGCAGAGCCGGGGATAGGCGGTGAACTCGGCGACCGGCGTGTAGCCCAGCTCGCCCGCGAAGAGCAGGCGATAATAGGCGCTCGTCATCGGATAGCGTTCGCGCAACCGCGCGATCGGCGCGGAAAGGCGGTTGCTCGCCAGGATCAGGTAATCGGCGCTGCTCAGCTCGTCGGCCAGGCGGTCGAGCTTGGCGCGCGTGTCGGGATCCCAGAGGGGCAACTCGACTCGCGCGTAGGTGCGCGGGGCCGGCCGATCGGGTATCTCGTCCATGAGCAGCGGCAGCGCATCGTCCCAATGCTCGGTCAAGAGCTTGCTGCCGTCGGGAATGTTGGCGAAGATCCAGCGAGACGCCTGCAGCCACGGATGCTCTTGCCGATAGACGCCGGTAAAGGCCAGCGCCCAGCCGACCGTCGTCGCCAGGACAACGGCGGCGGCCGCAGCCCACGCCAGGCGCCCCCGACGCGCCCAGCGGCCGATGAGCCAACGACGGGCCGCCATCGCCGCGCCGGCGCCGAAGATCAGCAACACGGGGAGCAACGGGGCCATGTAGCGCAGGAACTTGGCATGAAACGCGCCCGTCAGCGCGAAGTAGGGCAACGCCCAGGCGAGCAGGACGACCTCAGCGCGGCCCGTGCGCTGCAACCCGAAGCGGGCCGTCGCCCAGATCAGGCCGGCCCAGGCGACTACTCCCAGCGGCCACCCCGTTCCCCACCGGCTGAGCTGGTGGATGAAGTACCAATAGGGCCACGTGCCGATGTATTGCCGCGTATACGGCGCGTCCATCAGGCCGCTCACCATGGCGTTCTGCGCCAGGATGTTCGACGCATAGGCCTGAAATTCGATCAAGGCGAAGGGGTTGGTCAGGGCGAAAACGGCGGCCGCCACGACCGGCACCACGATCACGTAGCGCAAGCCTCCGGCTTGCGCTGTCGGACGCAGGCCTCCGGCTTGTGTTACAGCAGCCGCAACGAGGGGAAGAACCAGGAGCACCGCGCTGAACTTCGAGCCGACCGCCAACCCGAAGAATATGCCGGCCGCGAGCGCGGCTCCCCACCCGCCGCGCTCGGCCCAGCGCACGGCTGCCGCCAGCGTCGCCATCACGCAGAAGGTCAAAACGACATCCACGGCGTAGAAATGGCTGAGCTGGATCGGCAACACGGCGAACGTGTAGGCCGCGGCCGCCAACAGGCCCGCGCCGCGGCCGTAGATGCCTCGCGCCAGCACATAGACGAGGAGCAAGACGCCCAGATCGCACGCTGCGGAAATGGCCCGGCCCACCAACGCCAGATAGTTGTATTCGGCCAGATGCCGGCCGACCGTGTGCAACGGCTGGAACGCCGGGGGAAAAGCCAACGTCGTCTCGCCGAACCACTCTCCGGCCGCCTGGCCGGCATGGGCGACGATCACCAGCAGATAGAGCGGGAAATGGCCATACGGATAAGATCGGGGCTTGCCGGCCTCGTTGCCGTGGCCGGGCGGCCAGCGAAAGGGGTTGATCGTCGAACGCAACGGATCGAGAGCCGTAGCGAGATCGGATGGCAACGACAGGCTATCTGCCACCCAGACGATATAGCGCTCGTCCGGATGGACATGCTGAAAGCGGTCCCAATTGATATTCCACACGCGCAGCCCGGCCCCCACCACCAGAAGCAGGGCCAAGGCGATTCCTATCCACACGCTCCTCCCCATTCCACGTTTCACCTTTAACGTTTGACGTTTGACGTTTGACGTTTATGCCAGTTCTCCGCAAACAGATCGAAATGCGCGCCCTGCCGCGGATGCGCGGCGATCACCGCTTCGTCCAGGGTCACGCCCAGGCCCGGGCCAGAGGGCAGCGCAAAATAGCCGTCCACCACCTCCGGCACGCCGGGCGCGGCCGCCTTCACGTAGGCCTCGCCGAAGTCGTTGAAGTGCTCCTGGATCTTGAAGTTCGGCGTACATGCCGCCAGATGGAGCGCCGCGGCCGTCGAGACGGGCCCGCCGACGTTGTGCGGCGCCACGAGCACGTAATACGCGTCGGCCCAGGCGGCCAGCTTCCTGGTGTTCCAAAGGCCGCCGAGATGGGTGATATCCGGCTGGATGATGTCCGCAGCCTGGAGCTCGAAGAGCTCCCGATAATCGTAGAGCGTATGCAGCCGTTCGCCCGTGGCGATGGGGATGCCGAGCGGCGCGAGCGCCTCGGCCACCTTCTTGAGCGCGGCCGTGTTCTCCGGCGGCACCGGCTCCTCGAACCAGCCCGGCTTGAACGGCGCCAGCTCGCGCGCCATCTCGATCGCCGCGGCCGGGCTGAAGCGGCCATGCATCTCGATCAGGATCTCCACGTCCGGGCCGACCGCGTCGCGCACCGCCTCGACCAGGGCGATCGAGCGCAGCTTCTCCTCCCGGCTCAGCTCGTAGAAGCCCGCGCCGAACGGATCGAGCTTCAGCGCGCGATAGCCCTTCGCGACGACCCTCTTCGCCGCGGCGTGAAACTCCTCGGGCGTGCGTTCGACGGTGTACCAGCCGTTGGCGTAAGCCTTGATCTTATCGCGCACCGCGCCGCCGAGCAACCGATAGACCGGTTGCCCCAGCGCCTTGCCGATGATGTCCCAGCACGCGATCTCGATCAGCGCGATGCCGGTCATCACCACCGTATCGGAGCGCTCGAAATCTCCGCGGAACATGCGGCTCACCAGCCGCTCCACCTCGAAGGGATCGCTGCCGAGCACATAGCGCGGCACAGCTTCGTTCAGATAGCCGAGCACGGCCTCGGTGCGATTGAGCACGCGCGCCTCGCCCACGCCGACCACGCCCTCGTCGGTTTCCACCTTGACGAAGGTCAGGTCGCGCCAGCCGGTGCCGAGGACCAACGGAGTGACCTGGGTGATCTTCATGTTTTTCACAGCACCGGGATGCCCAGATCGGCCGCGCCGCGGGGCGATGTGACCGCCTCCGGGTAGTAGCGGCGGATCATCTCGACGGCGATTGCAGCTCGATGCACCCGCTCGCGCGCCAACATGACGGCCATGTTCTCCACGTGCATCCCGCTGGGATAGATGTTCGGCGCGTTGCGCAGGCCGAGCTTGACGTACATCGGCGCGGCGACGCGCACCATCTCGGGCACCTCGTAATGCCGCACGAAGCCGCCGAAGTCGTCGGGGGCCTCGACGTACACATCCAGCGGCAGAGAGACGGCCTGGCGGATCGCGGCCAGTTGCGGCAGGGTGAGGTCGGTCGGCACGTTGTAGGTGCCCGCGCCGAGCTGCTCCATCCAGCGGATCGAGATCGGGTTGGCCGCGGCCATCTGCACCGAGACTTTGAGCACCAGGTCGGCGGGCAGCTTGCCGGCCCGCTTCAGCTCGGCCGCCAGCCAGAGGAGCCCCTCGTCGGCCACCAGCACCGAGCGGATGCCCAGGCCGCACGCGCGGCGGATGTCCTCGGCGGCATAGATCACCTGGTCCATGCCGCGATGCCGTGCGGCCAGGTTCTTGCCGGCGGTGGCCGCGGCCTGGGCGCTCGGCTCCCAGGCCGCGCGCGGCCCCACGAACAGGCTCACCTCGATGCCGGCCTCGCGGCCCAGCCGGGCCATCTCGCGGATCTCGGCATCGGTAAGGAGCATCACGCCGCTGCCCTGCGACACGCGCTGGATCAGCACCCCCTGGCGCTCGGCCTCGTCGAGCACGGCCGCCAACGCGCGCGGCCCCTCGACGCTGGGGATCTCGACGCGGTACTGTGCGCCGTCGGGGAAGCGCTTGGGCGAAGTGGGAAGATCATAGGCGTCCCCGCGGGGCAAACCGCGCGAGGCGAGGAAATCACGAAGGTCTTGCATATTCGAATCTCCGGGTCAACGAATGGGAAACGAATAAACGAATCATGTCGTCGCGACCATTCGTTTATTCGTTGCCCATTCGTTGACGCTTTCTCGCGCGCTGTTCCTGAATATCCTTGGGCGGGAAGATCCGCTTCCATTCCAGGCGGCGACGGCCGAAATTGAAGAGCAACACCACATCGCAATCGGAAGCGGCCAGGTAATCAATGCACTGAGCTATCTCATCATTGGTCAGTGGGAAGCGATGCGCTTTATACTCAACCAACAGGCGCGGGCCAACACGATGATCGGGACGATAAAAATTGACCAAGTTGCCGTTCTCGTCGTAGATCGGCAACACCGGCTCGCTCTCGGCATCCAGTCCCGCATCTGCATAGCGCCGGGTCATTGCATTATGGTAGGTTGACTCGCGATGACCCGGTCCCAGGTCATTGTGCACGGCCATGGCCAGGCCAATGACCAAAAAGGTCAAGCCATCGGTGCCATCATCTACCAAACCAGGCCGAGGTCGCGAAGTACTGGCCATATTACGTCTCGCAATGCTCCTTCCGATCTCAGCCCACATCACTTACCATCTTCATCTACGTCGCGCCCAGTTCGCCACCGTGGCATGCGGGTAGATCGGCAACTCCATCGCGCTGACCCGATTCAACCGCTCGGCCTGCTCGGGGCTGAGCTGCCAGCCCACGCA
>DAOTZV010000128.1:0-40806 GCA_034434235.1 Anaerolineae bacterium | reverse complement strand
CGACATGTGCAGGCCGACGACGCCGGTCGCAGACCGGCTGGAAGCAGTTTCAAAGCTAATATCTCGCTCGCAGGGGGTCTGCGACCCCCGTCTGGCCGCCTGAGACGACATGTGCAGGCCGACGACGCCGGTCGCAGACCGGCTGGAAGCAGTTTCAAAGCTAATATCTCGCTCGCAGGGGGTCTGCGACCCCCGTCTGGCCGCCCGAGACGACATGTGCAGGCCGACGACGCCGGTCGCAGACCGGCTGGAAGCAGTTTCAAAGCTAATATCTTGCTCGCAGGGGGTCTGCGACCCCCGTCGTCCTACTTTTCGAGAAGATCTTCAAGAAGCCGCAAGGCGCGCGATGAATGTCGCGTGTTCCGGCGTGGCCAATCCGACCTGCAAGGTGGCCAACATCGCGGCCAGGTCGCCGGCCCAAAACGCGGGGACATTCAGCCAAAGCCCCGGAAAAAGCTCGCTGCGCAATACGCCGCTCTCATCTGCGTGTAACAACTCGTATATGCCCTCTCGCAGGACGAACCAATCGGCGCGCTGCTCATAAACCTGCAGCGCCAGATACTCCTGTACACCCACCCGCTGATAGACGCGACGTTTCACGTGCAAGTCGTAGGCTGCGCTGGAAGCCGCAATCTCCACGATCAGTTCCGGCGGCCCCTCGAGATAGTCGTCCTCCGAAATGCGCGTCTTGCCGCCCTTCACAAGATAGAGCAACGCATCGGGCTGGACTTCGTTTTCGTTGTCCAGGCGCACGGTGGAATTGTTCGCGGCCCGCACTCCGCGCGTGGCCGCGCAATAGACGCCCAACCACGTGACGATGTCCGAATGAGGTTGTCCATGCTGGATGAGGTGGGTGGGAGAAGGCATAAACACGACACCCTCGATCAGCTCGGCTTTCTTGATGTCAGGATGGGCCATGTAGCGCCGCTCGAACTCGGCGCGCGTGAGGTGATCGCCGGCATTGAGGGGCGGCGCCGGGCGCCGCCCGCCGGCCGGGGGCAATCTGGTCGCCTGCGCCGGGAACGCCTGAACCGTCATGCCAAAGCCTCCAGGATGCCTTACCGAACCAGAAACGATTACGGCCGCATTATATCATCGGACGCTCATTCCGCCAACGCCACCGCGATCTGCGCGGCGATGCGCGCATTGTTCTCCAGCAAGGCCAGGTTGGCCCGCAAGCTGGCTTCCCCCGTCAGCTCGGAAATGCGGGCCAAGAGGAAGGGGGTGAGCGCCTTGCCCCGGATGCCCCGGCCGGCCGCCTCGCGCAACGCCTGGCCGATGGCGGCCTCCATCTGATCGGCCGGCAGCTCGTGTTCGGCCGGCACGGGCGCCACCACCAGCAGCCCGGCCTGCAGGCCGAGCGCCCGCTGCGCCCGAAAGATCGCGGCGACGTCGGCCGGCGTATCCGCGCGCGCGTCCACCGGCAGGCCGCTCGACCGGTTGTAGAACGCCGGGAACTCGTCGGTCTGATAGCCGATCACCGGCACCCCGTGCGTCTCCAGCCATTCCAGCGTGGCGGGCAGGTCGAGGATCGCCTTCGCGCCCGCACACACCACCGCGATCGGCGTTTCGGCCAGCTCCGGCAGATCGGCCGAGACGTCGGCCGCGAGCAGGCCGGCCGTCCCGCCCTCGACGCCGGACGCGCCGGTCCTGTGCACCCCGCCGATGCCGCCCGTCGCAAAGACGGAGATGCCCGCCCGATGCGCGGCCCAGGCCGTGGTCGCCACGGTCGTCGCGCCGTCGAGCCGTTGCGCGACCACGATCGGCAGATCGCGGCGGCTGACCTTGCGGACGCCGGCCGCGGTGGCCAGGTGCTCGATCTGCGGCCGGCTCAACCCGACGACGATCTCGCCGGCGATGATGCCCACGGTGGCGGGCTCGGCCCCCTGCTCGCGCACGATTTCTTCCAGCCGCAACGCGAGCCGCAGGTTGTGCGGATAGGGCAGGCCGTGGGAAATGACGGTGGATTCGAGGGCCACCCGGGGTCGGTTCATGTCTCTATCCTGTACGATCTTTGCATCCGATGGGCCGTATGTGATCTGGGTCATTTTATCGCGGCCCGGCCGCGTATACACTCTGGGTTGGCTGGAAAACTCAAAAAACAATTCTCACCAAGCCACACGGAGGATGATCTCATGTACGTCGTCACTGTTGATCCCGCCAAGTGCCAGGGTTGCGGCGATTGCGTCGACACCTGCCCGAACGAGCTGATCGCGTTGGTCGAGGAAAACGGCAAGAAGTACGCCATGTTCAAGGGCGATCCCGACGACTGCATCGGCTGCTATTCGTGCGAGTCGGGCTGCGAAGAAGGAGCCATCACGATCACGGAGCTGTAAGCTGCGCGATCCGCGGATCGCCTCAGCATCTCCTCGCGTTGCGCCGCCGTCCACGAATGATGCCGCGAATGCGCGAATAACAAGGGGCACGTGGTCCCCCTCTCGATTCGCGTATTCGTGGACTCATTCGTGGACGGCACCCCGCCCCCTACATCAGACCATACGCCTCGGCCAACACCTCGACCGTATGCACCACGTCTACGCCGGTGCTCGCGGCGATGTTCCAACGGCACGTCTCGTTGTCGCAGATCGCGCGCGGCGCGGCCGTGGCCACGATGCGCTCGAAGAGCGGCCGGCCCACCGCCTGGGCGATCTCGTACTTCTCGTGCTTGTAGCCGTATGTGCCGGTGATGCCGCAGCAATCCGCGCCCATCTCCTCCACCGTCAGGCCGGGGATGAGGCGCAACAACTCAAGCGCGGGTTGGCCGATCCGATGCAGCTTCTGGTGGCATGAGGTGTGATAGGGGATATAAGCGTTCAGCGGCCTGAAGTCGGTCTTCAGCCGGCCCGCCTCGTACTGAAGCCACAGGAATTCGCAGATATCGTAAACGTGCTCGGCCACCAGCTTCGCCTCGGGTGTGTGGATGCCGAGCAGCTCCCGATAGTCCGACTTGAGCTCCAGCCCACAGCTCGTGCCCCCCACCACGATCGGGATCCCCTGGCCGGCATAGGGCGCCAGCTTGCGCAGATTGGCCAGCGCGTAACGCCGCGCCGCCGCGAAGTTGCCGTTCGATTGCATCGGCAGGCCGCAACAGTTCTGCTCGGGCAACACCACCTCGAAGCCGTTGTGTTCCAGCACCGCGACGATGGCCTTGCCCACCTCGTGCTCATAGTGTTGCGTGGCGCAACCGTGAAAATAAGCCACCTTCGGCGCGCCGGCCGGGGTCGGCGCCTTCTGGCGCTGATGCTCGCCGAAGAACCAGCCGCGGAACTTGGCGAAATGAAAGGTCGGGAAGGGCGCCCGGTGGTCTATGCCGAGCGTCTTCTCCATCACCGCGCGCGCCGGCCGGGATCGCATCAGCGCGTTGGCCAGCGGCGCCACCATGCCGCCCACCTGTCCCAACACCTCGTTGTAGCCGAAGAACGTATTGCGCCACCACTTCGGATCGAGCGGGTTCTCGCGAAACTGGCGATCGCGCAGCGCGGCCTTGGCGGCCGTGTTGATCTCCATCACCTTGACGCCGTGCGGGCAAACCAGCGTGCACACCCCGCACCCCGAACAATAGTCCAGCGAACGATCGGGCGAGGGCAAGCCGGGATCCCGGAACCGTTGCGCCTGCGGGCCGACGTACTTGGGCCCCGGAAAGAGATCGGTGACCGGCACCACCGGGCACGCGCTGGTGCAGATGTTGCATTTGACGCACAGCTCGGCCGTGCGCCTGATGTCTTCCAAAAGCTGAGGAGTGTAGTGATCGTCCATGTGGCTCAGAGCACCTCGACGTCGTGCGGACGGCTTTCCACCACGCCCGCCTGTGTGATCTGGATGAACTCCGCGTTGGCCTGCAGCTCCGCGATATTGCGCGCGCCGCCGTAGCTCAACCCCGAGCGCAGTCCGCCGACCAGTTGATGCAACAGATCATCGGCCGAGCCGCGATACGGCACGGCCGCCTCGACCCCTTCGGCCACCACGCGCGCCCATGCGGGATCGTCCCCCTCCGACTCGACCTGGCGATCGGGGCGATCCATGGCCGCGCCCAGCGACGCCATGCCGCGGCTCACCTTCGCGCGGCGGCCGTTGCGCATGATCACCACGCCCGGGCTTTCGTCGGTGCCGGCAAGCAAGCTGCCGATCATCACGCTGCTGGCGCCGGCCGCCAGCGCCTTGACCACATCGCCCGAATTGCGGATGCCGCCATCCGCGATGATCGGCACGTCGTAGGCCGCGGCCGCCTCGGCGCATTCGGCCACCGCGCTGAGCTGCGGCACGCCGAAGCCGGTGACGATGCGCGTGATGCAGATGGAGCCGGGGCCCACGCCCACCTTCACCGCGTCCGCGCCGGCCTCGATCAGGTCGCGCGTGCCCTCGGCCGTGGCCACGTTGCCGGCCACGATGTCCACCTGATCGAATCGTTTGCGCAGCTCGCGCACCGCGTTGATGGCGTTGTCCGAGTGGCCGTGCGCGATGTCCACCACCAGCGCATCCACGCCCGCCTCGACGAGCAGCTCGGCCCGCTCCACGAAGCCCGGCTGCACTCCTACGGCCGCGGCCACGCGCAGCCGGCCCTTCTGGTCTTTGGTGGCCTGCGGATGTTGGAGCAAGCGCACGATGTCCTTGGTGGTGATCAGCCCGGCCAAACGGCCCTCCTGATCCACCAGGGGCAGCTTCTCCAGGCGGTGTTCGTGCAAGATGCGCTGAGCTTCTTCCAGGCCGGTGCCGGCCGGCGCGGTGATCAGCCGCTCGACGGGGGTCATCAGGTCGGCGACCAGGTCCTCGTTGCGCGCGAACTGCACATCGCGCGCGGTGACGATCCCCAGCAGCCGCTGATGCTCGTCCACCACCACCAGGCCGCCCACCCCGTGGCGGGCCATGATCGTGCGCACGTCGCGCACGGTCGCGTGGGCCGCGACGGTGAGCGGCGCCTCCACGATGTGGCTTTCGGCGCGCTTGACGCGGCGCACCTCCTCGGCCTCCCGCTCGGCCGTCATGAAGCGATGGATGACGCCGATGCCGCCGGCGCGCGCCATCGCCACCGCCATCTTCCACTCGGTCACCGTGTCCATGTTCGCGCTGACGATGGGGATCTCCATATGGATGCGCCGCGAAAAGCGCGTGGCCGTGCTCACGTCGCCTCGTGAGCGCACCGGCGAGCGCTTCGGCACGAGCAACACGTCGTCGAATGTCAATCCCAGATTCGGGCGAAGTCTCATCTTGCACCCCCTTTCCATGTTCCGACGTTATTATGCCGTGTGAACGCTGCGGCGTCAAATGGCCAATGTGGCTCCTGTTCATATCTGTGCTATAATCTTTCGCGAAGACGAACCCATCACGAAAGAGTTTCTTTTTATGTTTGACTTGCGAAATTTGACCAAGAGCATTATCGGCGATCCCAGCGAGCGGGCGATCAAGCGCCTGCGGCCGATCGTGGAGCAGATCAACGCGCTGGAGCCGGAATTTCAGCGCATGAGCGACGACGAGCTGCGCGGCCAAACCGAGATCTTCCGGGCCAGGATTGCCGAACGCGTCGGTCGGCTGCGCGATGACCTGGCGCGCGCCCGCGAGGCGTGGCAGCGCGAATCGGATGGCGCCCGCCGCGCCCAGTTGCAGGTGGAAGTGCGTCGCCTCGAAAAGGAGCTGCACACGGCCGAATCGGAGGCCATGGACGAGATCCTGCCGCGCGCGTTCGCCGCGGTGCGCGAGGCCGCCGTCCGCACCATCGGCCAACGGCACTTCGACGTGCAGTTGATCGGCGGCATCGTCCTGCATCAGGGCAAGATCGCCGAGATGAAGACCGGCGAAGGCAAGACCCTCACGGCCACGTTGCCGCTCTACCTGAACGCCTTGACCGGCCGCGGGGCCCACCTGGTGACTCCCAACGACTACCTGTCGAAGTTCGGCGTGCAGTGGATGGGGCCGATCTACCACAAGCTGGGCATCAGCGTCGGCGTGATCCAGTCGGCCGCGGCCAATCCCGACCTGGGCTCGTTCCTCTACGACCCCGACTATCCGGCCGCCGACGACCGCTATCAGCGCCTCCGGCCGGTGAGCCGGCGCCAGGCCTACGAGGCCGACATCACCTACGGCACGAACAACGAATTCGGCTTCGACTACCTGCGCGACAACATGGTGTACGACCTGAACGACTGCGTGCAACGCGAGCTGCACTACGCGATCGTGGACGAGGTAGATAACATCCTGATAGATGAAGCGCGCACGCCGCTGATCATCTCGGCGCCGGCGCAGGAATCCTCGGAATACTACCGCACCTTTGCCCAGATCGTCCGGCGGCTGCAAGAGGGCCGCGATTACACCATTGATGAGAAGGACCGCATCGCCACATTGACGGAAGAGGGGATCGCCCGCGTGGAGGCCATGCTCAACATCCCGCCGGGCCAAAGCCTGTACGACAGCGAGCATTACGAGTTGACCCCCTATCTGGACAACGCGCTGCGCGCCCACGCCCTCTACAAGCGCGACAAAGATTACATCGTCAAGGACGGCGAGGTGATCATCGTGGACGAGTTCACCGGCCGCCTGATGTACGGCCGGCGCTTCTCGGAAGGGCTCCACCAGGCCATCGAGGCGAAGGAAGGGGTGCGCATCCAGCGCGAGTCGTTGACCTGGGCCACGATCACCTTCCAGAACTACTTCCGCATGTACGAGAAGCTGGCCGGCATGACCGGCACGGCCATGACCGAGCAGGAGGAGTTCTACAAGATCTATAACCTCGAAGTCGTGGCCATCCCGACGCACAAGCCGGTCATCCGCATTGACTATCCCGATGCGGTCTACAAATCGGGCCAGGCGAAGTGGCGGGCGGTCGTGCGGGAGATCGAGGAGCTCCACAAGAAGGGGCAACCGGTCCTGGTGGGCACGGTCGCCATCGAGACGTCGGAGATGCTCTCCGAGATGCTCAAGCGGAAGGGGATCCCGCACAACGTCCTGAACGCCAAGCAACACGAGAAGGAGGCGGGGATCATCGCGCAGGCGGGCCGTTCGGGCACGGTGACCATTGCAACGAACATGGCCGGCCGCGGGGTGGACATCCTGCTGGGCGGCAACCCGGAGGGCCTGGCGCGCGAGCGCCTGCGCAGGGAAGGGGTGGACCTCGCCGCGCTGCGCCAGGACGATCCGATCTGGCTCAACGCGCTGGCCCAGGCGCGCGCGGAATGCGAGGCCGACCGCGCGAAGGTGGTGGCGGTCGGCGGGCTGCACGTGTTGGGCACCGAACGCCACGAGGCGCGGCGCATAGACAACCAGTTGCGCGGCCGCGCCGGCCGCCAGGGCGATCCGGGCTCGTCGCGCTTCTACGTGGCCCTGGACGATGACCTGATGCGCCGCTTCGGCGGCCAGAGCGTCTCCGCGCTGATGGAGCGCCTGGGCCTGGACGAAGACGTGCCGATCGAGGCCCGGCTGGTGAGCAAGGCCATCGAGAGCGCGCAGATGCGCGTGGAGGGCTATAACTTCGACATCCGCAAGCACGTCCTGGAATACGACGACGTCGTCAACAAGCAGCGCGAGATCATCTACAGCCAGCGCCGGCAGATCCTCAGCGAGCCGACCATGCGGCCGACGATCATGGGCATGATCCAGGACGAGATCCGCAGCCTGGTGCAGCAATTCGCCGGCAGCCCCGACCGCGAGGAGTGGGACCTGGCCGGACTGGCGAGCGAGCTGAACAAGATCATCTTCCCGCCCCACGGCGAACGCCCCGAGAGCTGGCGGCGCTTCGACGCGGCCGGCCTGACCGCTCACCTGATCGAGCTGGCCGAGAAAGCCTACGACGCCAAAGAGGCCGCGATGGGCTCCGACCTGTTGCGCCAGTTGGAGCGGCTGGTCATGTTGCGCGCGGTGGACAATCGGTGGGTGCGCCATCTGACCGACCTGGACGAACTGCGCGAGGGGATCGGCCTGCGGGCCTTCGGCCAACAGGACCCGCTCGTGGCCTACAAGAAAGAGGCCCACGAGATGTACGAGGAGCTGATCGCGGCCATCTCGCACGATATCGTCTACAGCATCTACCACGCGCAGATCATGGTGCGACCGACCGTGCCGCAACATCTGCAAACCAACCGGGGCGATGGCGGTGGGCCGCAACCCGCGCGGGCCAGCAAGATGCCGGGGCGCAACGATCCGTGCTGGTGCGGCTCGGGCAAGAAGTACAAGCATTGCCACCTGCGCGCCGATCAGGGCCGCGAGCCGGCGCCGACGCCCGCGCAGGGCACCGGACAGGCGCCGCGGCCGGCCACGCCCCCGCCCCCGGCGGCACCCGTCGCGGCCCGCAAGGCGCCGGGCGGCAAGGGCCGGCGGCCGTGAAGCGCGCACTGAATCGCATGGAGGGGGTCCTTTCCGATGTCGGGCGCCGATCTTTCATCAGGCAGTGTGTTTCCACCGCGCCAGGCCGATCTGCAGGCCCTGTTTGCCGCGCTGCGCGACATGCATTGCGTGTCGGTGGTGGGAGTGAGCAATTCCGGCAAGTCGGCGCTGCTCCACGCCGCGGCCGAGCCGGCCGTCCGCACGCGCTATCTGGGCGACGAGGCGGCCAACTTTCTGTCCATTTACGTTGACTTCAACCGGATGCTCGATATGACCGAGCAGGCGTTCTACGAGCTGATCTTGCGTTGCACGCTGGACGCGTTGAACGGCTGCGCGGCGGAGCCGGCGCGCGAGGTGGCGCGGCGGGTGCGGGCGGCCTACGATACCCTGATCAGGCCCGACAGCAGCTTTCAGATCCCCCTCAGCTTCGCACAAGGCATGGCCGCGATCGGCGACCTGCTGCCGGAGAAGGTCGTGTTCCTGTTCGACGAGTTCGACGGTCCGGTCGGCGGCATCGAGGGCCGCGTGTTCCTGAACCTGCGCGCGCTCAAGGACAACCATCGCCAGGGGCTCACCTATGTGACCGCGACGAACCGACGCCTGGAGGATCTGGGCCGCGACCACAACGTCGCCGAATTTGCCGAGCTGTTTGCCCGCCATGTCCTCTACATCTCCTGGCCGGACGACGCCGAGGTCGCGCGATTCGCTGCCGACTTCGCGGCCCGCGGCGATGTCACCTTCAGCGAGCAGGACGTGGCGTTCATCCGCTACTGGAGCGGCGGGCATCCGGGCCTTCTGGACGGCGTGTGTCACCTGCTCGGCGCGTTGACCGGCCGGCCGGTGCGCGATCCTTCTCAGGACTGGATCATCCATCGCCGCGCCGCGGAGCTGATCCCGCTCGACCCGAACATCCAGATCGAGAGCCGACGTATCTGGGAAGACCTGACCCCCCAGGAGCAGGACGCGCTCATCTGGCTGGTGAGCGGTTCGGTCGGACAAGAGCCGGCCGGGCTCGAATCGGCCACTGCCATGCGCGTGGTGATCGGCCAGGGGCCCGAGCGCCGCATCTTCGCGCAGGCGTTCGCCGATTTCGTGCAGCGGCAACAGGTGGCGCGGCGGCCCGGACCGCGGGCCGGGCTGCTGGTGGATGCGGAAAGCGGCGAGGTGTGGGTCAACGGCGTGCCGGCGCCGACGCTCACCAACCTGGAGCATCGGCTGTTGCTCCTGCTCTACGGCCGGCTCGGCAAGATCGTCACCAAATACGAGGTGGTGGAAGCCGTCTGGGGCGAAGACTACATTGACGAGATAGATGACGCCCGCATCGAGAAGCTCATCAGCCGGCTGCGCCAGAAGATCGAGCCGGACGCGGCCAATCCGCGCTACCTGCTCACCGTGCGCGGCCGCGGCTACAAGCTGGTCAATGCGTGAAGTGTCAGTTCGCCGTCCGTTGTCTGTCAAGCAGCGCCTGACCTTCGTGATATGATACCATTCGTTGAATCCTGTCAGTTCTGATCATTTCCTATTGTGAGGAGGCTTTCCATGGCATCCCTGCTCGATAAAGTCAACACCCTGATTTCGGCAAACCTTCACTGGCTGGTAGATCAGGCCCTGAAGCAGAATTCCCTCGCGGTCATCCAGCAGTACATCCGCGAGGTGGAAGACAATCTTGAGGATCTGAACGACGCCGTGGCCACGGTGGGCGGCAATGTGAAGACGATCCGCCGCAAGCGCGATGAGCTGCAGGCGAAGGCCGATGAGCTCGACCGCAACATAGACATCTTCCTGCGCGAAGGCCGCGACGATCTGGCGGCCGCGGCGCAGAGCAAGCTCAACTCGACCCAGCGGCTGCTCGACACCTACAACCAGCAACTGGAGCAGATGCAGCGCGAATACCAGAGCCTGATGGACGCCCGGCTGAAGCTGGAGGCCAAGCTCACCACCATCAAGCAGGAACGCGAAGAGCTGGAGGCGCTGCTCGAGCTCGCCAAGTCGAAGGAGCTCACAGCCAAGGCGATCAAGTCGCTCGACGATCTGGCCGGCGTGGGCGATGCCGATGTGGCGCGCATCGCGGATTCGATTCGCGCGCGGCTGGACAAGGCCTCCGCGCAAACCGAAATGCGGGCCCAGGCCCTCGACCGCCAGATGGACGAGATCCTCAACAAGCAGGAGTTGGACGCGCAACTGGCCGCGCGCAAGGCCCGGCTGGGCTTGACCGCCGGCAAGACCGGATGAGCGCTGGTGCCGTCCACCCTGGCGAATCGTAAAGAGTAGGGCGAACTTCAGTTCGCTCTACAGTAAGGCGAACTTCAGTTCGTCCTACAGTAAGGCGAACTAAAGTTCGCTCTACAGTAAGGCGAACTAAAGTTCGCCTTACGAGTGCACGAAGGCATGCGGTCGCCGCGGCGACCCCTGGAGGTGGCCCATGGCATCCCTATTGTCTAAAGTCCAGACGTTGATTGCGGCCGACGTGAACCGGCTGCTGGATCGCGCCCTGGAAGCCAATCAACCCGCGCTTTTCCAGCAGCATATTCGCGAGTTGCAAGAGGTGCAGGAGCAGATCAACGATCAGCTCGTAAATGTCCAGGTCGAGCTGGGGCATTTGCGCCAGCGGCTGGCGGAACAACAGGCCGTAGTCGCGAAACAGGACGCGGAAGTGGATCAGTTTTTGCAGGCGGGCCTGCACGAAGACGCGCTTGCTGCGCAGGAGCGGGTGAACAACTCCCGATTGGTGGCCGCGCAGATCGCCGAGCAGGTGGCGAAGCTGGATGCAGAATACGCGCGCATCGTCGGCCTCAAGGCGCAACTGGACGCGCGATTGGCCGCGCTGGTACAAAGCGAACCGCAGGTGCACGGCCTGACCGGCCTGGCGCGTGCCAAGGAGCTGACCGCGCAGGCGTTGCGCTCGCTGGAAGCCCTGGAAGGCGCGGGCGATCCGGACGTCGCGGCCACCGTGACGGCGATCCGCACGCGGCTGGTCGAAGCCGAAGCGCAACTGGCGCAACTGGAGCAACGGGCGCTGGCGCGCGGGGAAACCCCCGAGGCGCTCAAGCGCAAAGAGCTGGAGGCGCAACTGGAAGCGCGCAAGGCGCGGCTGGGCCTGTAACAGGGCGCGGCGGTCGTTGTAGACGCCGACAACCCGCAATTCGCAACCCCCAATCCGGAAGGAGAAAGGCATGAACCTGGCCCCCATTCTCATCACGCTCGCCGGCGGCCTGGTCGCGCTGGTCCTGGCGGTCTACTTCTGGGTGATGGCCGGCCACGGCGGCCGGCGCACCCAGGCCGTCTTCTTCACGATTGTCGCAGCGGCCCTGCTCATCGTCGCCGCCGGGCTCGGCTGGCAGCGGATCAGCAATCCCGGCCAACAGCCGCTCGTCGCCACCCCGCGCGGGCCGATCCAGGTGCGCGTCCTGGCCGCATTGCCCGTCGAACCGTGGGTGCGCGAGGCCGCCCGCCGGTTCAACGCGCAGAACCCGCGGCAGGACGGCCAGCCGGTCGAAGTCCAGGTGATCGCCATGGACGGCCTGACGGCCTTGGGCAAGTTCGACCGCGACGAGTTCGGCACCCTGGCCGCAGGCCAGACGCGCGACCAGCTCTCGCCGGCCGAACGCCAGAAGCTGGAAACCACCTTCCCCACGGTGTGGATTCCCGACAGCCGCTACCTGGTCGAGCTGGCCAACGCCGTCTACAAAGAGCGCCTGGGCCGGGACGTCTTCCTGACCGACGGCGAGTATCGCGCGCGGCCGACCGCCATCTCCCTGTTCACCTGGGGCCTCTACAGCAGCCGGGCGGCCGCGTTGGAAAAGAAGTTCGGCAAGATTGACTGGCAGGTGATCCACGACGCGGCCATCGCCAAAGGCGGCTGGCCCGAGCTGGGCGGCGATCCGGCCTGGGGCTTCTTCAAGCTCGTCGTGCCCAACCCGCGGCGCAACGTCGGCGGCCTGGCCGCCATGATCGCCGCGGCCGGCGAATACTACGACAAGCCCAACATCTCGGTCGCCGATGTGACCGATCCCAAGTTCCAGAAATGGCTCAAGGAGCTGATGGGTGCGCTCACCGACGTCAGCGGCGCCAGCGCCTACACCGCCGAAGACTTCGCCCTCTTCGGCTATTCGGTGGGCGATGGCGGCCAGCTCCTGGAGAGCGACCTGCTGAACAGCATGGCCGGCATCCAGAAGCGCTGGTCCGATCCGCTGGTGATCCGCTATCCCAAATACGTTACCTGGTTCGACTTCCCGTTCACGATCTGGGTGGGGCCGGAAACCACGGCCGCCGAGAAGAACGCGGCACTGCAATTCGAGCAGTTCCTCCTCTCGCCGGAGATCCAAAAGCTCGCGGTGACGCAGGGCCTGCGGCCCACCAACAGCCAGGTGAGCATCGCCGAAGGGGAGAACCTGTTCACCCAGTGGAAGAGCCAGGGCGTCGAGGTGGTCGTGCCGCGCACCACGCGCATGGCCACGCCCAGCCGCGATGTCTTGCAGACGCTCCTGCGCTGGTTCGATTTGAACGTGGGCAAGTAGCCGAAAGCCGGGGTGAACCATGAGCAGACGCACGACCAACCAGCGCCGCCGCAGCGGGATGGGCCTCCTGATGACGATCATCGTCGGGTTCTTCCTGTGCACCTTGGCGTTCATCGGCGGCATCATCCTGCTGGTGAATTCGGCCCAGCAGCCGGCCGACCAGGCCGCGGCGACCCGATCGGTCGCGGCCAATACCGCCACGCTCACCGTCGCCTGTTCGCCGGAGAAAGTCGCGTTGCTCGAGAGCCTGGTCGCGAAGTTCAACGGCCGGAACCTGCGCACGCCCGATCGTCAGCCGATGACGGTCGAGCTGGTGGAGTTGAAGCCGGATGAGATGGTGGAGAAGGCGTTGGCCGGCCAGGCGAATTTCCAGGCGCTCACGCCCGACTCTTCGCTGTGGCTCGATCAACTGAACAGCCGCTATGCCCAGGCCCAACAGACCGAGCCGGGCGCGATCCCGCCGCGGCTGGTCGGCGAGGGGGTGCGCTACGCCGTCACCCCGATCGTCATCGCCGCGTGGGAAGAGAGCGCCCGCAGCCTGGGCTGGCCGACGACGGCCGTGAGCTGGACGACCCTGCAAACGCGCGCCCGGCAGGATGCGAATTTCAGATGGAACCATCCGAGCACCGCCCATGCCAGCGGCCTGTTGGCGACGTTGGCCGAGTTCTATGCCGGCGCGGGCGTCCGGCGCGGCCTGACGGTCGAGATGGCCCAGGATCCGCAGACGCTGGCCTTCGTGAGCGCCATCGAAAAGACGGTGCGCTACTATGGCGAGGGAGAGCTGGCGGTGATCCGGCGCGCGGTGCAGGAAGGGCCGAAATCGCTCGACGCCTTCGTCACGCCCGAGCAGCTCGTGGTGGCCTTCAACACCGGCGCCTTCGGCAAGCCCCCGGCACGGCTGATTGCCCTCTACCCGGCCGAGGGCACCCTGTGGGCCGATCATCCGCTGGCGCTGCTGGAGACGCCCGATCTGACCGCCAACCAGCGCCGGACCTTCCAGGCGCTGAAGGAGTACCTGCTCTCGGCCGAGGCGCAAAAAGAGATCTTGCGCGCCGGCTATCGGCCCGCCGACCTGAGCCTGTCGCTGGCCGGCCCCGATTCGCCCCTGACGGCCGCCAACGGCGTGGATCCGGCCCAGCCGCAGACGACGTTGCAATTGCCGCCGGCCGACGTGGTGGCGGTGGTGCAAAACGCCTGGGCCGCGGCCAAGCGCCGGGCCAACGTGATCCTCGTCGTGGACACCTCCGGCTCGATGCGCGGGGAGAAGCTGACGAACGTTCAGGCCGCGCTGCGCACCTTCCTGGCCCAGATCCCCAGCGATCAGGAACGGATCGGCCTGGTCGAATTCAACAGCACGGTCACCAACATCATCGAGCTGGACACCCTGGCGAAGAACCGGCCCGCGCTGGTGCGCGAGATAGACGGCCTGCAAGCCAACGGCAACACCGCGTTCCTGGATGCCGTGCGCACCGCCTATCGCCGGCTGCAACAGACCGGCGACACGGAACGCATCAACGCCATCGTCGCCATGACCGACGGCCGCGAGAACGCCTCGCGCGTCACATTGCAACAATTGACGGCCGAGATCCAGGCCGGCAACCAGAAGCTGCCCATCATCATCTTTGCCGTGGCCTACGGCAGCGACGCCGACTACAGGCTCCTGGAAACCCTGGCGCAAGCCAGCGGCGGCCAGGTGCGCGCCGGCACGCCCGAGACGATCAAGGAACTTTACAAGATTCTGTCGAGCTATTTCTGATCTGCCGACCATGCCCGAACCATCCATTCTCGACCGCATTCGCCAGGACGCCGAAAGAGCGCTCCTGACCAACGCCATCTTCCGCTGGGAGAGCGCCGTGATCATTGCCGGCACGGTGATCCTGAGCGTCTTCTTCAACCAGTGGTTGCCGGGATGGCCGGTATGGGCGTGGCCCCTCGGCGGCCTGATCGCCGAGATCGCCATCGTCGTCTCCAGCCTGACCGACAAAGGCGAGATGGAGAAGGTGATGGAAGCGCTCTTCCGGGAGAAGTACAACACGGCCGGCATCCGGGATCGCGATCTGCGCGCCAAGATCGAAGAAGCAGAGCAGTACCGGCGGCGCATTCAGGAAGTGGTGGCCCAACAGAAGAGCGGCGTCCTGCGCGACCGCCTGGTGGCCACCACCTCCCAGGTGTACGACTGGATCGCCAACATGGTGACCCTGGCGCGGCGCATTGACGCCTACCGGGCCGACACCATCATCCGCCGCGATCAGGGCGCCGTGCCCAAGGAGATCGGCGAGCTGGAGAAGCGGCTGGCGAACGAGCGCAACCCCCAGGTGCGCGCCCAGATCGCGGAGACCCTGGAGTCGAAGCGCCAGTTCTACGCCAACCTGCAAGAGCTCAACGCGCGCATGGAGCGCGCCGACCTGCAGCTCGAGCACTCCCTGGCCGCGCTGGGCACCGTCTATTCCCAACTGCTCCTGGTGAGCAGCAAAGAGGTAGATTCGGACCGGGCCGACCGGCTGCGCGAGGACATCCGCGGGGAAGTGCTGGCGCTGCAAGACCTGGTCGAGTCGCTCAACGAGATCTACCGCTCCGACACGGACGCGGCCGAACGGCCGGCCGGCGCCACGCTTCGCCGGCGCCAGGCCGCGCGATAACAGGAGTCGCACCATGCCACTTCGCACAACTGTACTGCGAAATTCATTTCGCACCTTTTCTTCCACCTGCGCCCTGCGCCGCCCGCTCATGGCGTCGCTGATCGTCCTGGCCCTGGCGCTCGTCCTGGCCGGCTGCGCGGCCGGCCCCGCGGCAACCAGGGGCGAAGTGACGGTCTACGTCGCGGGGCCGCTCTCGGGCTTCCAGGCCAACACGGGACAGACCGTGGCCGGCGGCGTGCGCCTCATGGCCGAACAGGTCAACCGCGCCGGCGGCCTGCTCGGCTACAAGATCAAGGTGATCGCGCTGGACGACGAGGCGGATTCGGAGGTGGCGGTGAGTGTGGCCGGGCAGATCAAAGAGGCGATCCAGCGCGGAGAACGGGTGATCGGCGTGATCGGCCACCCGAACTCCGGCCAGACGGACGCCGCGATGGCCATTTACAAGGACCTGCCCATCATCGTCATCACCCCGACCGCCTCAGAAGTGAGCCTGACGCAGCGGGGCTTCCGCAACTTCTTCCGCGTGAACGCGGCCAACGACGTGCAGGCGAAGATCGGCGCGGAGTACCTGGTGAACCGGCTCGGCGCCAAAAAGATCGCCGTGCTCTACAACGACGATCCTTACGGCATAGACCTGGGCAAGCTGACCGCGGCCGAGCTGAAACGCCTGGGCGCGCAGACGCCCCTTGCGCTCCAGGTCAAAGTCGAACAGAACCGCTTCGGCGCCGAGGTGGAGCGGATCAAGGCGGCCGGCGTAGACGCGATCTACTACGCCGGCTACGAGGTCGAGTGCCCCTACCTGCGGGCCGACCTGCGCGACGCCGGGCTCGGACAGCTTACCTTCATGGCCTCCGACGGCTGTTTCCTGGCCGCCACCATTGACAATGCCGACGGCGCGGCCGAAGGCATGTATGTCACCGGCTTTGCGCCCAGCCCTAAATCCGCCGTGGATCAGGCGTGGGTGCAGGCGTATCAGGCGGTCGAATACCGCAACCCGGACACCTACTCGATCAACGGCTATAGCGCCATGCAGGTGCTGGTCGAAGGGACCAAAAAGGCCGGCGCGCTCAACGCGGCCCGCATCGCCGATGCCATCCGCAAGCTCGAACTGACCACCCCGCTCGGCAAGGTGCGCTTTCTCGACAACGGCGACCTGGCCGCGCCGCAGATCTACATCTTCCAGGTGAAAAACGGCGAATTCGTCCAGGTCGCGCCCTGACCTGTGCGATCCACGTTGGCGGGCGCTTCCGAAGCGCCCGCCACGTGAGCAATTCTCGTGCGGAGAAACAGATTCATCTATGGACAACCCCCTGACCATCCTGGCCATCTTTGCCCACCCCGACGACGAGATCGGCGTGGGCTCGACCCTGGCGTACTACAGCGACCGGGGCGTGCGCACCGTCTTGATCTGCGCCACGCGCGGCGAGGCCGCGACGATCTACTGCGAAGACTGCGCCACGCGCGAAACCCTGGCCCAGGTGCGCACCGCCGAGCTGGAATGCGCCTGCGCGCACATCGGCATCCGCGAGCTGCGCTGGCTCGACTGGCCCGACGGCGGCGTGAAGAACCTGCCGCGGGAACAGGCGATCGGCGAGCTCGTGCGTCAGATCCGGGCCATCCGGCCGCACGTCATCCTGACGCACCCCGAACACGGCCTCTATCCCCATCCCGACCATCTGGCCATCTGGGAGATGGTGCGCGAGGCGTTCACCCTGGCGGCCGACGAGGCCGCCTATCCCGAGGCCGGCCCGGCCTGGGCGCCGGCCCGGCTCTTCACCCGCGCGCTGCCGCAGAGCATCTTCGAGGCCGCGCCCGGCCTGAAGGAGTTCCGCGTCGAGCTGAACGGCCAACTGTTGCCTTTCTACGGCACGCCCGACGAGGAGATAGACGTCATCATGCACGTCGAGCCGTGGGTCGAGCGCCGCATGGCCGCGTGGGCGTGTCATCGCTCGCAACACAACCCGAAGGGCTTCTCGGCCACCATGCCCGACGGCGTGCGCCGGGAGATGGCCGCCAACGAGCACTACCTTCTGGCCGCCGCACGCGTCCCCCTGCCCGAGGGCGTCACCGACGACCTGTTGGCCGGCCTGGAAGCCGAGCCGGCCGAGGAACACATCTTGGCCGACGAGCCGCTTCCGGCGCTGCTCGCTGAGCTGGGCCGCCATCGCGCGCTGGCCGAGGTGTGCGAAGGCTACGAGCAGGACCCATCCGACCCCGGCCGGCGTGAGCTTTACCGCCAGCTCGCCGAGGGCGAACGCGAGGCGGTCTATCGCCTGGCGCGCGCGGTGCGCCAGGCCGGCGCAGGGGCCGGTACCGTCGAGGCCGATCCCGATCTCAGGGCCGCCGGCTTGCGTTGCGTCGCGGCCGCCGAGCGCGCGGCGTTCCTGCGCGTCGAACTGGAAGCCGCCGCCGCCCGCCGCCGCTCCGCGGCCGGCCCTGCCGACGACCTCCTGGCGCTGATCGAGGCGCAACTGGCGCTGCTCGCCGCGTTTCCAATCACAGATGAGCAACGGATGGAAAACGGATGAACGGACGACGGACGGCGCGGCCGATTCGTTGTCCCGTAATCTGCTCCAGGAGGTGAACGCATGTTCAAGCTCCAACGTCTGGGCGTCGTCCTGGCGCCCGCGACCGACGAACCCCACACGATCGCCAAGTTCAACGCCGGCATGGCGCTGGACGGCGATGTCGTCCACATGGCCTACCGTTACTGCGAGTGGCGACCGAAGTTCGATCCGGCCACCCAATCGAACTACGCGGTGGACCAGATCCGCTACGCCCGCCTGACGCCTCACGGCAGGTTGCTCTACGACTCGAACCGGCCGCTGTTGGCGCCATCGGAGCCGTGGGATGTGTCGGGTTGCCAGGACGCGCGCATCATTCCGTTCGAGGGCGCGTACTATCTGTTCTATTGCGGCTGGGACAAGGACGCCGCGCCCGCGGGCCAGGATCGCGCGCGCGTGGGCATCGCGCGCACCCGCGACTTTGTCACGGCCGAGAAGCTCGGCTTTATAGATCACTACACCTGGGACAAGGACGCCTTCATCTTCCCGCAGCGCATCGGCGGCAAGATCGCCTATGTGCATCGGGTGTCGCCCAACATCCAGATAGACTACTTCGACTCGTTCGCAGAGCTGCTCGACCTGCGCAACTGGGCCGATTACGAACGCCGGGTCGAGGCCTCGACCGTGTTGCGGGCCGCGTTTCCCTGGGAGTGCGGCAAGGTGGGCGGCAGCGTGCCGCCCATCCTGACGGAAGACGGCTGGCTGCTCATCTATCATGCGGTCGAGGTCTTCCCCGATCGTCCCTTCTCCTGGGAAGAAGCCGCGGCCGCGGCGCAAGGCCGGGAGAAGGCGGCCGCGTTCTTCGCGGCTCAACCCTTCATCTATCGCGCGGGCGCGGCGTTGCTCGACGCGCACCACCCCTCGCGCGTCATCGCTCGCCTGCCCTACCCGATCCTCGAACCGGAGGAGGATTACGAGCGTTACGGCGACGTGGGCAACGTGGTTTTCCCGGTCGGCGGCTACGTGTACGAAGGAGACCTGTACATCTCCTACGGCGCGGCCGATCGCTGCGTGGCGCTGGCCAGGGCGCGGCTGAGCGACTTGTTGGGCGAGTTGCGCAAATACCGCCTGTGACCGACTTTTGACACACTTCGACGGCTGGCGGTATAATAAAAGATAGATCGGGCGAATAGCTCAGCTGGTCAGAGCGCCTCGCTTACACCGAGGAGGTCAGGGGTTCGAGTCCCTTTTCGCCCACCTGGTGCACGACTTTTGACGAGCAAGATCCCGGACGACGGATCGCAGGAGCACGGGAGACCAGGTTCTCACAGGAGAAACCTGGTCTCTTTTTGCAGGGAGAAGACGCATGGCCGAAGAAGCATCCTTGCCGTCCGACAGACGACGCGCCTTGCCGGGTGTGGATCGCCTGTTGGCGCATCGCGCGGTGGCCGCGGCCATCGCCGCACACGGCCGCGAGCTGGCGGTGGGTGCCGCGCGCGAGGTGCTGGCCGAGGCGCGGGGCCGCATCCTGGCCGGCGAGCCGGCACCGACCCTGGCCGCCCTGGCCGAGGCGGTCGCGCAACGCCTGGCCGAAACCGCCCGCGGCACGCTCTATCCGGTCATCAACGCCACCGGCGTCATCATCCACACCAACCTGGGCCGCGCGCCCCTCAGCGCGGCCGCGCGCGCGGCCATGGACGCGGTCGCGGCCGGCTACAGCAACCTGGAGTACGACCTGGCGGCCGGCGAGCGCGGCTCGCGCTACGTGCACGCCGAGCAATTGCTGCGTCGGCTCACCGGCGCCGAGGCCGGGCTGGTGGTCAACAACAACGCCGGCGCGGTGTTCCTGGCGCTCAGCGCGCTGGCGGCCGGCCGCGAGGTGGTGATCTCGCGCGGCCAGCTCGTGGAGATCGGCGGCGGCTTCCGCATCCCCGACGTGATGCGCCAGAGCGGCGCCCGGCTGGTGGAAGTGGGCACGACCAACCGCACGCACCTCCGCGATTTCGAGGCCGCGATCACCCCCGACACCGCGCTTCTGTTGCGCGTCCACTCGTCCAATTTCAAGCAGATCGGCTTCGTGTCCGAGGTCTCGCTCGCCGAAATGGCGGCGCTCGCGCACCGTCACGGCATCCCGGTGCTCGACGATCTGGGAAGCGGAAGCCTGCTGGACACGACGCGCTACGGCCTGGCGGCCGAGCCAACGGTGCAGGCGAGCCTGGCGGCCGGCGCCGACCTGGTGACCTTCAGCGGCGACAAGCTGCTCGGCGGACCGCAGGCGGGCCTGATCGTGGGCCGCGAGGCATTGGTCGCGCAATTGCGCCACCATCCGCTGGCCCGCGCCTTGCGCGTGGACAAGAGCACCCTGGCCGCGCTCCAGGCCACTTTGTTGCACTATCTGGCCGGCGAGGCCGAGCGCGAGATCCCCGTGTGGCGCATGATCGCCACGCCGACGCACGTCCTGGAGGCGCGCGCCACGGCCTGGGCCGGCCGGTTGCGCGAGGCGGGGATACCGGCCGCCGTCGTGCAGACCACTTCGACGGTCGGCGGGGGATCGTTGCCGGGCGAGGTGTTGCCCACGTACGCGTTGGCCCTGGCCCATCCGGCCGTCGAGCGGCTGGCCGCCGCGCTGCGTCGGGGTCGGCCGCCCGTCGTGGGCCGCATTGCCGATGATCGCCTCCTCCTCGACCCGCGCACCGTGTTGCCCGAAACGGACGCGGCCCTGGTCGAGGCCCTCATCGCCGCGTGGAACCTGTAATGCGAGATTCATCTCGTACCGTGACGCAAGGCGAAGTAAACTTCGCCGTACATTCGAACCGCGAAAATGAGTGAACAGATCATCTTATCTGGCCGTACGATCAAACAGGGGCGGGCGGAGGGGCCGGCGCTCGTCTCGCCCGCGGCCATCGGCTTCCTGGGCGGCGTGGATCCCGACACGGGCACGGTGATCGAGCCGGGGCATCCGCTGCAGGGCCGCTCGATCGCCGGCAAGGTGCTGGTCTTTCCCACCGGCAAGGGCAGCACGGTCGGCTCCTACACCATCCTGCGCCTGGCGCGCAACGGCGTCGGCCCGGCCGCCATCATCAACGCCGAGAGCGAGGCCATCGTGGCGGTCGGCGCGATCATCGCCGACATCCCGATGGTGGACCGGATAGACATCGGCCTGATCCACGACGGCGATCACGTGACCGTGGAGGATGGCACGGTGACGGTGACGCGCGGCCGGGCGCCGACCGGTGACGACCGATGAACGACCGCGAACTCGTCTTTCTCAAGCTGGGTGGATCGTTGTTGACCGACAAAACGCGGCCGCAGGCGCTGCGCGCCGGGGTGTTGCGGCGGCTGGCGGCCGAGATCGCCGGCGCCCTGGCCGACCGCCCCGATCTGCGCCTGCTGATCGGCCACGGGAGCGGCTCCTTCGGCCATGTGGCCGGCCGCAAGTACAACACGCGGGCCGGCGTCGCGTCGCCGGAGGGGTGGCGCGGCTTCGCCGAGACGGCGCGCGCGGCCGGCCTGCTCAATCGCCATGTCATGGAGGCGCTCGGAGAGGCCGGCGTGCCGGCCCTGGCCTTCCAGCCGTCGGCTTCGGCGCAATGTCGCGACGGCGAGCTGGTGGCCATGGAGTGGCAGCCCATTCGGGCCGCGCTCGATCACGGACTGACGCCGGTCGTCTACGGCGACGTCGCGTTCGACGCGGCGCGGGGGGGCACGATCATCTCGACCGAGGAGATCTTCGCGTGGCTGGCGCCGCAGCTTGCGCCACGGCGCATCGTCCTGGCCGGCGAAGTGGTCGGCGTGCTCTCGGCCGATCCGGCGAGCGGCGTGGCCGGCGAGCTCATCGAGGAGATCACGCCCGCCATGTGGCCCCAACTGGTCGGCGCGCTCGGCGGCTCCCACGGGGTAGACGTCACGGGCGGCATGATGGCCAAGGTGGCGGCCATGCTTGCCCTGGTGCAGGCCGTCCCCGCGCTGGAGGCCGTCCAGATCATCTCGGGCCTGACGCCGGGCCTGGTGCGCGAGGTCTTGGCCGATCCGCGGCGGCGCGCCGGCACGCGCATCGCGGCCACCAGACCATAGCGCGAAGTTCCCTTCGCCGCGGCCTTGCGAGTTGGGCCGCCTGACGGTATAATGAATTTCAACGGGCCTGGCCCCTTCGGAAGTGCCAGGCGCGTAAAAGACAAGAAGGATAGGCGCATGTTGCTCACATTAGGGTCGTTTCTGGTCGTCATCAGCATCCTGGTGTTCGTGCACGAACTCGGACATTTCCTGGTTGCCAAGCGCAACAAGATCGTCGTCGAAGAATTCGCGTTCGGCTTTCCCCCGCGGCTGATCAAGCTGGGCGAGCGGGGCGGCACGGTGTATGCCATCAACGCGATACCGTTCGGCGGCTACGTGAAACTGCGCGGGGAAGACGATCCCTCGCAGGAGGGAAGCTTTGCCGCGGCCCCCAAGCGCGCCCGCGTCGCGGTGCTGCTGGCGGGGGTGACCATGAATTTCTTCCTGGCCGTGATCCTCTTCGCCGCCATCGCGCTCCTCAACGGCATGCCGGATGCCTCCCGGCCCGGCGCGTTGATCCAGGAGGTGGCGCCGGGGTCGCCGGCCGAAGCCGCCGGCCTCCGGCCGGGCGATCGCATCGTCCGCGTCGACGACACGCCTATCTACACGACCGTTGATCTGCAAAGTTACACGCGCACCCATGTCGGCCAGGCCGTCGCCTACACCGTCGTCCGCCGCGACCCGACGGCGGGCACCGAGCAGACCCTCACCCTCACGGCCGTCCCCCGGCCGAACCCGCCGGAAGGCCAGGGCGCGCTCGGCGTCAAGATCGGCGTGGCCATGCGGCCGGCCACCCTGCCCGAAGCGCTGTGGACAGGGGTACGCAGCACGGCCAGCGTGGTCGTGATGACCTTCCTGGTGCCGGCTACCCTGGCCCGCGAGGGCCGGCCGATCGCGGACGCGGGGCTGATGGGCCCGGTCGGCATTGCCGTCACGACCGGCGACGTGGTGCGCACGGCCGCCGCAAACCAGACCGTTCAACCGATCCTGTTCTTCGTCGCGTTGTTGAGCGCATCGGTGGGGCTCATCAACCTGTTGCCCGTCCCCGGGCTGGACGGCGGACGGCTGATCTTCGTTCTGCTGGAAGCGATTCGCGGCCGGCGCATCGAGCCGGCGCGCGAGGGACTGGTGCACCTGATCGGCCTTGGCTTGTTGTTGCTGTTGACGGGCTTTCTGACCCTGCGCGATGTGACGGCGCTCATCACGGGCACCTTCCCATCTATCATCCCGTAGGAATCACGCGCGATGTATTGCAAGCGTTGCGGCGCTCGCCTGCAACAGGAGATGGTCATTTGCCCCAACTGCGGCGCGCGCCAGCGTCGGCAGAGCCGCACGATTCGCTGCGCCCGTTGTCGGGGCCGCGCGAGCGCCGAGATGACGGTTTGTCCGCATTGCGGCCGCGATCTGGTGCCGGCCGGGCCGCGCTGGGCGCTCTGGTTGCCGCTGGCCGCGCTGCTGGCCTTCCTGGCCTATCGCAGCTTCGACCGATTGCCGGTCGCCGCGGTGCGCCAGGAAGCCGAAGCCGTACAGGCGCAACTGGCGGGCCTGGTCCAACTGCCCCCGTCGCCCGCGGCGGAGGTCACCTTGACCCAGGGGGCCGCGCTGGCGCGCGCGGTGCAGATCACCCCGTCGCCGTCCCTCACGCCCGTGCCGACGGCCACGCCGACGCGCACATCTACTTCCACGTCGGCGCCCACGGCCACCGCTACGGCCACCGCCATCGCGCTCGAATACATCGTGCGACCCGGCGACTCGCTGGCGCTCATCGGCGAGAAGCTCGGCCTTCCCTGGCAGACGATCGCCGCGCTCAACCGGCTCAGCGAGTTTTCCATGATCCGGCCCGGCGACAAGCTGCGCCTGCCCACGCCGACCCCCGCGCCCACCCGGAGCATGCCGACGCCGGCCAATACGCCGTCTCCGACCAGCACCGACACGCCGACGCCGGTCGCGACCCGACCCCTGACGCCCGCCGTCGCCGACACGCCGACGCCGGTCCTTACTCCGTCCCCGACGCCGGCTCTTGGGCCGACCAGCACGGCTAGGCCGACCCAAACCCAGCCCCCGCCGCCCACTTTGACGCCGACACCGACCGCAACGCCGTCGTCCGCGTTGCCCGCGCCGGCTCTGCTCAATCCGGGGGATCAAGCCGGCTATTCCGGCGACACGGCGCAGATCGTGTTGGAGTGGCAGATGCGCGATGGCCTGCCGCGCGGCGCGGTCTATCGCCTGACGATCTCCTGGACCGAAAAGGGCGCGCCGGTCACCTGGTGGTGGGAAACCACGGCGACCAGCCTGCGGGTGGCGAGCTGGCTCTGGCAACGGGCCGATCAGCCGGCGCGCAAATACACCTGGTGGGTGCAGGTGGTACAACTGACGACCGATGGCAAGGGGGGCCAACTGGAGATCCCCCTGAGCCCACCCAGCGAAAAGCGAACGTTTTACTGGAACTGATAGACATGTTGGAAGAACTGGAAACCGTATTGCAACAATTGGCCGACGAGAGTCGGGCCGTGCGCACCATCAACCTGGCGGGCCTTTCGGACCTGTCCCGGCCGCAAGCCGCGGCCGTCTACGCGGCGTTGGCGGCGCTCAGCGCGCGGCGACGCCAGGAGGTGGTTGCCACGATGGCCGAACAGGCCGAGGCGAACGTCCATCTCAACTTCCTGGCCATCATGCGCGAATGCCTGAACGACGCCGACGCCGGCGTGCGCAAGACCGCCATTGACGGCCTGTGGGAGGACGAACGGCCCAACCTGATCGCGCCGCTGGTGCGGCTGCTGGCCGAAGATCCGGCGGTCGAAGTGCGGGCGGCCGCGGCCATTTCGCTGGCCCGCTTCGCGCTGTTGGGCGCCCTGGGCGAGATCGGCGAGGCGTATGCCGAACGGGTCGAGGCGGCCATGCGCGCGGCCTGGTTTCGCGCCGACGAGGCCATCGAGGTGCGGCGCCGCGCGCTGGAAGGGCTGGCGTACACCGACGGCGAAGACATCAACGAAATCATCGAAACGGCCTATTATCACGAAAACGACCTGATGCGCCAGAGCGCGCTCTTCGCCATGGGCCGCACGGCCGATCGCCGTTGGGCCAGGTACGTCCTGCGCGAGCTGGAGAGCCACGATCCGGGGATGCGCTACGAAGCCGCGGCCGCGGCCGGCGAGCTGGCGCTGAACGCCGCGGTCAAGCCGCTGATCCGCCTGCTCGAGGACGCCGACAGCGCGGTGCGCGAGACGGCTGCCCTGGCGCTCGGCAAGATCGGCGGCCCGGCCGCCCGCCGCGCGCTGGAGGCGTGCCTGGATTCGAGCGACCATCGCCTGGCCGAAGCAGCCGACGAAGCCCTGGACGAGCTGATCTTCAACAGCGAGCCGCTGGACGCACCCCTCTTCGACTATCGGCCGGGGCCGCGTGCGGTCCGGCTCGACGAAGACGAAGAGCTGGAGGACGAGTTCGACGACGAGTTCGCTGACGACGAATTCGCGGACGAGCTCGCAGAGGACGAGTTCGGCGATTACAGCGCGGAAGACGATGAAGACTGGTCGGACGAGGGAGAATTCGACGAGGAGTCCGATTGGGCCGAGGAAGAAGAAGGGGACGACGAGGACGAGCTTGAAGAGGATGAAGCCTGGTCGCGCTGGCGTTGATCGCCGCTGCGCGTAGCGAACGCGCTGTGCAATCCATCAGGCCGCCGGAGGTACATTGGCGCTGCTCATCAACATCTTCCTCACGGTGCTCCTGCCGCTGATCATCATCGTCGGCCTGGCGTATCTGTTGGGCCGCTATCGGCGGCTCGACCCGGCTCCGCTGGCCAGCACCGCGTTCTACCTGCTCAATCCCGCGCTGGTGTTCGCCACCATGTCCACGACGGCGATCACGGTAGATGTGCTGGGCCGGCTCTTCCTGCTGAAGCTCTGCACCAACCTGCTGATCCTGTTGTTGGGGCGGGCCATCGGCGCCCAACTGAAACTGGCCCCGGAGACGGTCAGCGCGCTGGCGTTGGCCACGGTCTTCTGCAACTCCGGCAACTTCGGCCTGTCGGTGACGGAGTTCGCCTTCGGCAAGGAGGCGGTGGCCCTGGCGCTCATCTGCTTCGTTACCGACAACCTGATGGTGAATTCGCTCGGCGTCTACCTGGCCGCACGCGGCCACGGCACCGCGCGCGCGGCCGCGCGACAGGTGTTCGGCAACCCGGCGCTTTACGCGTTGCCGTTGGGCCTGATCGCCCATCAGCTCGGCTGGATCCCGCCGGTGCCTCTCGGCCGGGCGCTCGAGATGCTCAGCCGGGCCACGGTGCCGGTGATGTTGATCGTGCTGGGGATGCAACTGGCCGCGTTGCCGTTCAAGCGCAGCGACCTGGGCGTGATCGGCCTGGCCACCGTCTTGCGGCTGATCGTCGCGCCCATCATCGTCGCGCTCCTGGTCGTGCCGTTCGGATTGACGGGCCTGCCGCGGCAGGTGAGCATCCTGGAGGCGGCCGTGCCGACCGCGGTCACCTCGAACATCGTCGCCAGCCACTACAATTCCGGGCCGAACATCGTGGCGGGCAGCGTCCTGGTCACCTCGCTGCTCAGCCTGATCACGATTACCGTGCTTCTCACGTTGATGCATTAGAGGAGCGAGCATGGGCAAACCGCGCAAACCACAGCTTCCGAAGCCGTTGCCGTCGGCCGGCCGCGATCCCGAAGAGGACGCGGAGGCGCGGGCCGAACGGGTGCGCCTCCTGGTAGGAGAAGGCGCCCGCCTGCTGGCCGCCCGCCGGCCCGGCGAGGCGATCCCCAAGCTGGAGGAGGCGTTGAACCTGGATCCAACCAACGTCTCTGCAGCGATCAACCTGGGCGGGGCCTACATCTTGCAGGGGAAACACCAGCGCGCGATACCTCCCCTGGAGGCCGCCAGCCAGCTCGAACCCGACAACGCGATGGTGTGGAGCAACCTGGCCGCGGCCTACCTGGGCAAATTGCCGCTCTCGACTGCCGAACAGCAGGAGCGGGCCATCGCGGCCTACGAGCGCGCTCTGGCCATTGACCCCTATGCGCCGAACGTGCACTACAACCTGGGCCTGATCTACCTGGAGCGCAACGATCCCGAGCGTGCGGCCGTCTGCTTTCACGCGGCGCTGCGCACCGATCCGAACGATCGGGACGCGCAGTATTGGCTCGATCGCATCAGAGAGAGACAGGAAACGCCGGCCGCAACAGAGGACCGGGACAACGGTGAAACATGCTGAACTGGCATCAGAACCCTCAACGCGTCGCCTGGGTGATCCTGACGGTCAATTTCGTCCTGTGCTGTGCGACGGCCATCGCCGTTCCCCTGGGCGTGCGTAGCTTCGTCTTGAACGCCACGCGGCCCCTCCAGGCGTTCGTCGCGGCCACCAGCGGCACGGTCCAGTATTTTCCGCCGGCCGCGGATGATCCATCGGCCGTGACCGACCGCCGGGCGATGGCCGAGAACGGCCGCGTCGCCACCGACGCCAGCGCGCGTGCGTTGATCACCGTCTTCGCGGGCAACCCGGATAGCCCGGTGCTCGTCACGGTGCAGATGTACCAGGATACGGACGTGCGGCTGGTGAACGCCCGCGCGCCGCGCTTCCGCTGGAGCCAAAACCCCACCCGCCTGGCGTTCGATTTGCGCAAGGGCCGTGTGGCCGTGCTGGTGCAAAGCGGCGATGCCGGCCGCGCGCAGGTGCAGGTCAACACGCCGCATAGCCAGATCGCGTTCGGCAACGGCACGTATGACGTCTTGATCGAAGGCGAAACGACCCAGGTGCGCACGCGCTTCGGCGCGGCGCAGGTGTTGGCCGCCAACCGCGAGGTCACCGCGCACACGGGCGAGCGGGTGAGCGTGGCGGCCGGCCGGCCGCCCGAACTGCCCATGCCGATAGCGCTCAACCTGGTGCTGAACGGCAAGCTGGAAGGCCGGCTCTCGCCGCCGTGGCAAGAGGTGGTCAGGGTGGCGCCCGGCCTGGTGCCGGGCAAGATCACGCAGGAGACGGTGGATCAGCGCCAGGTGGTGCGCTTCAGCCGCAAGACCGAAGACGGCGCACACAACGAGGTGGGGTTAAAGCAAGAGATCAATCGCGACGTGCAGGGATACGACTCGCTCACCTTGCGCCTCGATCTGAAGGTGCTCTATCAATCGGTGCCGGGGGGCGGCTATCTGGCTTCCGAATACCCGGTCATGGTGGATATCGCCTACACCGACATCTACGGCAAGGATCTGCACTGGTACCAGGGCTTCTATTACCTGGACCTGCCGCGCGGGAGTACCTGGTTGCCGCCCACCGGCGAAAAAGTGTTGCAGGACATCTGGTTCTCCTACGAGTCGCCGAATCTGTTCGAGTTGTTGCGCGAGACGCGGCCGGCGCGCATCAACAGCATCACCGTTTTTGCCTCGGGCCACGACTACAACAGCCTGGTGTCGGACATTGCCTTGAACGTGCGGTGAGGGATGAAGATCGTTGCTCGTCACCCGGCGTTCATCGGCCGCCACGTCCCCACCCTGGTGGCCCTGGTCGTCTTCGTCTTTCTGGCAGCCCATCAGCTTTCTCTGCCCGGCCTTCACTATGACGAAGCCAAGGAAGCGGGCCTGAACGCCATGCAATTGGTGTTGGGCCAACCCGTGACCGCGTTCCGGGACGCGACGATCGGAATAGGACGCTGGCGCCTGCCGCTGATGGTGCAGGATTACATCGGCGCGCTGAACGTGTTGCTGGCGGCGCCGTTCCTGGCGATCGGCGGCCTCACCGTGAGCGCGCTGCGCGGCCTGCCGATCTGCATCGCGGCGATGACCCTGGTCATCACGGGAGGGGTGGCGCGGCAGCTCGGCGGATCGCTCGCCGCGGCCGTCGCGGTCTTGCTCCTGGCCGTCAACCCCACCTTCGTTTTCTGGAGCCGACAGGGCATTTTCGTGACCAACCTGACCGCCCTGTGCTTCATGGCGAGCCTATGGACAGGGCTCCGTTGGTGGCGGGATCGCCGGCCGGTCGACCTGTGGTTGACCGTTTTCCTGTGGGGCCTGGGCCTCTACGCCAAGCTGCTGTTCGTCTGGGCCATCGGCGCAATGACCGCGGTCATGCTTGTGCTGTGGGGCGCCGGATGGCTGCCAAGCGGCAAAGCAGCAAAGCAGCAAAGCGGCAAAGCGGCAGATCGGCAAATCGGGGTTTGGCTGGTGGCGATCGGTTGTTTTCTGCTGCCGCTCATTCCGTTGATCGTGTTCAACTTGCAGACGGGCGGGACGCTGATCTCGATCTTCAGCAACCTGGGGCAGTCGTATTACGGCGTGAACAATCGCGCTTATCTACCGAACCTGGCCACCCGCGTGGGGCAACTGGTCACGTTGTTGCGGGGGGATCACCTGTGGTATCTGGGCGAGGTCTACGCGAACCGCTGGGCGCCGTGGCTGATGGCCGCCGCGCTCGCGCTCGCCGTCTTGCTTGCCGTCCTTTCCCGTCACTCTTCCATCCCGTCGCGTCGGCACCTGGCCCCCCTGCTTCCCTTTGTGCTTCTCGGGTTGATCGTCGCCCAGAGCGCGTTTACCGTGAGCGACCTGTTCATCACGCACTATGCGCTGCTCACGCCGCTCGTGTCGCTGGGGATAGGGCTGGTGGTCGAGAGGCTCTGCGCGCAAGGCCGGGGCCGCTTCGGGCGTTTGGCGTTGGGGGCGGCGATCTTGGCGCCGGTCGTCTGGTGGGGCGCGACCGATCTGGCCAACACGCTGCGCTACCATCGCATCCTGGCGATCTCCGGCGGCTACGCGGCCCACTCCGACGCCATCTACGCCCTGGCCGACTTCCTGGAGCAGCGCGAGCCCTCCGCGCCGTTGGCGCTCGATTGGGGCATAGATGCGCCCGTGCGCTTTCTGACGGCCGGTCGGGTCAATCCCATCGAGGTCTTCGGCTATGAGCGGCTGGACGGCCCCGACGCGGGCTTCGAGGGCCGCGTGGCACCGTTCCTGGACAACCCGAACAACCTGTACGTGGCCCACGCCGGGGAGTTCGTCGTCTTTCGCGGCCGCGTGGAGGCGCTGAGGGCGCTGGCCGCCGGACGGGGCCAGCGCCTCCAGGAGATCGCGCGCTTCGGCGAGCGCAGCGGCCGGCCGCTGTTCATCGTGTATCAGGCGGCGCGGTGAGCCGCTTATGTGCCAGCCCGCCCTGGCTCCGCCACGCGGGCCAGGGCGGGCTGGCACGTGACGGTTATTTTCAGGTCAGTGCAAGATCTGCGCGAGGAACTGTCGGGTGCGCTCGTGTTGGGGATGGCCGAAGATCTGCTGGGGCGTCCCCTCTTCGACGATCTGGCCGCCGTCAATGAAGACCATGCGATCGGCCACGCTGCGCGCAAAGCCCATCTCGTGCGTCACGACCAGCATCGTCATCCCCGATTTCGCCAGCTCGATCATCACGTCGAGCACCTCTTTGATCATTTCCGGGTCGAGCGCGCTGGTCGGCTCGTCGAAGAGCATGATCTTGGGTTGCATCGCCAACGCGCGCGCGATCGCCACGCGCTGTTGCTGGCCGCCCGAAAGCTGCGCGGGATACTTGTGCGCCTGCTCGGGGATGCCCACCCGCTTGAGCAAGTCCATCGCGATCTGTTCTGCCTTCTCCTTGGGCCAGCGCCGCACCCAGATGGGCGCCAGGGTGATGTTTTGTAGCACCGTCAGGTGCGGAAACAGGTTGAACTGCTGAAAGACCATGCCGATCTCGCTGCGGATCGCGGCGATGTTGCGGATGTCGTTCGTCAGCTCGATGCCGTCCACGATGATCGTGCCCCGCTGGTGCTCTTCCAGGCGATTGATCGTGCGGATGAAGGTGGACTTGCCCGAGCCGGATGGGCCGAATATCACTACGACCTCGCCGGCCCGGACCGTCAGGTTGATGCCCCGCAAGACATGTAGCCGGTCGAACCACTTGTGCACATCCCGACAGATGATGATCTCTTTCCCCTGCGCTTCGTTGGACATGGCGCGCACCTCGTTCGTCGTCGGTCGTCGGCCCCTGCCATGCGCGGGCCGCAGCTATCGCTTGCCCACGCCGAGCGCGGCCTCGAGCCGATAGCTGGCATACGACATCACATAGCTGAAGATGAAAAAGATGGCGGCAATGAACAGGTACACCTCGGTTTGTCGGCCCAGCCATTCGGGCTGCGCCAGCACGCTTCGGCCGATGCTCAGCAGCTCCATTTGCGCGACGATGGCGGCCAGGGTGGTGTCCTTGAACAGGCTGATGAAGAGGCCCACGTTGGGCGGGATGACCAGGCGCAACGCCTGGGGCAAGACGATCAGAAACGTCACCAGCGCGTTGTTCAACCCCAGCGCCTGCGCCGCCTCGATCTGGCCGGAAGGGATGGCCTGCAGGCCGCCGCGCACGTTTTCCGCCACATACGCGGCGCTGAAGAGGGTCATGCCGATGACGACGCGCGTCACGTTCGCAATGCGCATCTGCGCGGGCAAGAAGAGCGGCACCATGATCTGCGCCATGAACAGGATCGTCACCAGCGGCACCCCGCGCACCACCTCGATGTAGACCGTGCTCAACAGAGAAACGACCGGCAACCGGCTGCGCCTTCCCAGCGCCAGCAGAACCCCCAGCGGGAAAGAGGCCACGATGCTGACGAGCGCGAGCATGAAGGTCAACAGCAGCCCGCCCCACTGATGGGTGCCCACTTCGGGCAACCAGGCGCTCCCGCGAAAGCCCTGTAACACCACGACCGCCGCCACAAATCCGACCGGCCACGCGAGCAGCACCCAGCGTCCCCACGCCGAACGGCCGCGGCCCAGCGCAAAGCCGCCGACAATGGCGATCAGATTGGCGCCGAGCCAGGCGCGGGTCGTCAGGCCGAAGGGCAAAACGAGCAAGATCGCGAACAGCGCGGCCAGGCCGGTCCCCAACGTCCGCACCGTGCCCCCCCAGACGCCCGCCGAAAGCCCGAACAACAACGAGACCAGGACCAGGCATAGCCACACCCGCCACGTCTGTTCGGGCGGAAACGGCCCCACCATGAACAGCCGCAGGTTCTGCGTGATCACCCCCCAGCGGGCGGCCGTGAAAGCCCAGACCAGGATCCGGCTGCCGGCCGTGTAGATCAGCCACAAGGCAAAGAACGTGAGCAGGGTGTTGTACCACGAGCTGAACAGGTTCTTGCGCATCCAACCCACGACGCCCACCGATCTCTTCGGCGGCTCTATGTCGGCGATCGACGCGGCCATCTCTCACTTCTCCAGGATCTGCACGTAGCGATTGTAGATGTTCATGATGAACGAGGTCACCAGGCTCATGGTCAGATACGTCGCCATGACCAGCGCGATGGCCGGCACCGGCTGGCCGGTCTGATTGAGGATCGTCTGGTTGACGGCGAACAGGTCGGGAAAGCCGATGTACACGGCCAGGCTCGAGTTCTTGGCCAGGTTGAGATACTGGCTGATCAACGGCGGCACGATCACGCGCATCGCCTGCGGGAAGATGACCAGGCGCAGGATCTGCGCGCTGCTGAGCCCGAGCGCCTGCGCGGCCTCGATCTGGCCGCGCCGGACCGCCAGGATGCCCCCGCGCACCACTTCGGCAATGAAGCCGGCCGTGTAGATCACCAGGCCCGACAGGATCGCGCTGAACTCGGGCGAAAGCGCGATGCCGCCCCGAAAGTTGAAGCGCTCCCGCACCGGCACTTGCACGGTCAAGGGCGGCGTGCCCGACCACGCCCAGACGAGCGCGGGGATCAGGATCGCCGCCGCCAGCGCCGCCAGACGGCCGATCCGGAAGCGAGCAGCCGGCAAACGGCCGCTCCGCTTCCAGATCACGATCCCAAGGAGCAGGCCGACAACCACAGCAATCAGCCAGGGTGCGAAGGTCGCCGTCGCCAGCGGCCGCGGGATGAAGACCCCGCGCTGGTTGGCGTAAATCGGGCCGGGAAACTGGAGCGTCTGGGCCACGGGGGGCAATTGGAAGAAGACGCCGAAATAGATGAAGACCAGTTGTACCAGCAGGGGCGTGTTGCGGATGATCTCGATGTAAACGGCCGCCAGTCGGGCGACGAGCCAGTTGGTGGAAAGCCGCGCCACCCCGATGATCACGCCCAACAGGGTGGCCAGCACGATGCCGACCCCGCTCACCACCAGCGTGTTGAGCAGGCCCACCAGGTACGCCCGGCCGTACGTATCGGCGGGGCTATACGGGATGAGGCTCTCGCCGATCTCGAAGCCGGCCGTGTGTTGCAGGTAATCGAACCCGATGACCATCCCGCGCTGCCGCATGGCCGCCGAGAAGTTGGACAGGAAAAAAGCAGCGCCGGCAACGACGATGAGGATGAAGGCGACCTGGCTGAAGACGCTGAGCACGCGCACGTCTCGCCAGAAAGGCACGGCTGAATGTCGGTCCATGGCAAGATTGGCATCCGGTGAGCTGTAGCCCGCCCGCCGGCCCTCCGTTTCCCCGCATGGGAGGCGAGGGGCGGGCTACCGAACGATGCTTCGTCAGTGATCTTAACGATACGGCGGCGCGTAGAGCAGACCGCCCTGCGTCCACGGCCGGTTCAGGCCGCGCGGGATGTTGAGCTTCGTCTTGGGCCCCAGGTTGCGGTCGTAGATCTCGCCATAATTGCCGACGGCCTTGATCACCTTGACCACCCAGTCCTTTTCCAGGCCCAGGCCCTTGTTCAGCTCGCCTTCCACGCCCAACAGGCGCTTGACGACCGGATCGGTGCTCTTGAGCTTTTCGTCGACGTTCTGAGAGGTGATCCCCTGCTCTTCGGCCTCGAAGGTGGCGAACACCACCCACTTGACGACGTTGAACCACTGATCGTCGCCCAGGGGCACGACCGGGCCCAACGGCTCCTTGGACATGGTGATGTCCATGATCTCGTGTTCATCGGGGTTCTTGAAGACCGAGCGCCGGGCGGCCAACTGCGACTTGTCGCTCGTGACGGCGTCGCAACGGCCTTCCTCGTAGGCGGCATAGGTGGGGTCAATGTCCTGGAACACGACCGGCTTGAAATCCACCCCGGCGGCGCGCATCTGGTCGGTCAGGTTCAACTCGGTGGTCGTGCCGGTCTGGACGCAGATCGTGGCGCCCTTCAGGTCTTTGAGCGTCTTGGCGCCCAGGCTCTTCCGAACCATCATGCCCTGGCCGTCGTAGAAAGTGGTGGGCGCGAAGAGGCCCCACGAAGTATCCCGGGAGACGGTCCAGGTGGTGTTGCGGATGAGCACGTCTATCTCGCCGGTTTGCAGCGCGGGCCCGCGCTGAGCGGTGTTGAGCGGCCGGAACTCGACGGCCTTGGCGTCGCCGAGCACCGCGACGGCCACCGCGCGGCAGAAGTCCGCGTCGAAGCCGATGAATTGGCCGGTCGCCTTGTCGAGGAAGCTGAAGCCCGGCAATGCATCGTTGACGCCGCAGATCAGCTTGCCGCGGCTCTTGACGAGCGCCAGGCGTCCGCCCGCCGCGGCCGGCGCTTTGGTCGCGGCAGGAGGCTGGGTCGGTTGTACGGCGGGAGCAGAGGTAGGAGTGGCCGCCGGCGTGGGAGTCGGAGCGGCCGCACAGGCGGCGATGAGGTTGGCAAGCAACAGAAGCGAGAGGGCCAGAGCGATCTTCTTCATATTCATCCTCCTTTTTGTGAAGCGATTATGCCAAGCTGTTTACGGCGCTGTCGGGGGATGATCAATCCATAGCCTGACCTCCTTTCATCGGGGGGAGTTCCTCGTTTCTGACGGTGTCAAAATCGTATCATACCTGTACCCATAAGTCAAATCATTTGTACATAGTCATCGCGTGCGCGCCCAATACTGGAGGTTCGGCGCGCCGAACTGGGGGTAGTCGAACTGGACGCCCTCCTTCACCAGCAGCGTCCGGTCATAGTATTGCAGCGGGACGATGGCCACTTCTTCGTTGAGCAGGATCTTCTCCGCGGCCTTGTAGAGCTCCAGACGTTTCCCCTCGTCCTTTTCCGCCAGCGCCCGGGCCAACAGCTCGTCGTACGGCTTCGACCGCCAGCCGGTGTACTGAAACGCCGACCGGGGGCTGAAGACCATATCGAGCAACGCGGACGGATCGGCATAATCCATCACCCAGCCCATGCGGTACAGGTGATAGTTGCATTCGGCCGGCGTCTTCGTCGCCGCGGCGCGGTTGGGCTTGTTGCAGTCATCCAGCGCGCTTCGATAGACCGGCCACCTGCTGAGGGTCAGTCGCGTCGGGATGCCGACCTGCTCCAACATGGCGGCCACGGCCTTGAAGAGGAGCTCGTTGTTCCCCTCCTGATTGGTCCAGATCTCGACCGGGGGTGGGGGTTTGTTCGGGTCGTAACCGGCTTCGGCCAGGAAGCGCCGCGCGGCCTCCGGGTTGTACGGATAGCCGACGGACGGATCGCCGGCCTGCGAGCCGGGGATGTCGGGCGGCACGGCCGCCTGCGCGGGCACGTGCCAGGGTTGCTTTAGGACGTCCTCGATCAGCTTGCGGCGGTCTATCGCACTGGCGACCGCCTTGCGGAACGCGGCATCCTTCGTGGGGCCGACCTGGGTGTTGAGGCCGATGTAGCTGACCCCCGGCCGCACCAACACGCGCAGCTCGCGGGCCAGGGCCGGATCGGCCATCACCGCGGGCGTATCTTCGGCGGGGAATTCGGCCACCGCCAGCTCGCCCTGCTTGTAGAGCGCCAGTTGTGCGGCCGGCTCCGGCACGATCCTGAACTCGATGCGCTGAAGCTTCACCTGGCCGGCATTCCAATAGGTCGGGCTGGCGTGTAAGATCAGGCGTTGGCCGGGCGCATTTTCGGCCACAACATAGGGACCGTTGGTGATCGTCCCGCCGGCTGCCGTGCCCGTGATCTCCTTGCGCGCCGGGAAGAAGACCTGCATGGCGAACAGCTTGGGGAAGAAAGATGCGGGGCGCTCCAGAGAGATCTGCAACGCATGATCGCCGACCGCCCGAACGCCGACCTTGCCGCAATCGGCCGTGTTGCCGCTGGCAAAGGCCCTGGCGCCGACCACCGGCGCGATGTCGGTGAGGAGATAGTAGTAATCGTTGCCGGTGGCCGGATCGAGGGCCAGGCACACGCCATCCACGAAGTGTTGCGCCGTCACCGGCCGACCATCCGACCAGCGCGCTTCGGCGCGCAGGGTGAGCGTATACATCCGGCCGTCGGCCGAGACCTGGTAGCCGGTGGCTGCGGCCGGCAAGAGGGAGCCATCCGCGCGCAGGTTGTAAAGCCCCTCGTACAGTTGCTGCGCCACCAGCGTCGAGGCGGCATCGGTCGCCTCCTGGGGGCTGAGCGCGGCCGGCTCGGTCGAGAGCGGATAGACCAGGGTATCGGTCGGCGCGTTGAGGGCCGATACATAGGTCGGTGTGGGGACCGGCGTGGCCGTGACGACCACCGTGCGCACGACTTCGCGCGTCTCCACGACCACGCGCGTCTGCACCACCGGCACCGTCACCTCCACGGTAGCGGCCGGGCCGGTGGACTGCCCGGTGGCCGGCGGACGTCGCGCCGTGCAGCCGGCGCCGAACAGGCCGAGGCCGGCCAGGATCACGATCAGGAGAACCCAACGTCTCATCGAGAAGCTGCCTCCGTTCGGATGGCCGCATCTTATCACCTTCCGGCGAGCGCTGTCAAGTAACCTCTCTCCCAACCCCTCCCTTGAGCAGGTGACCTCTCCCCCAACCCCTCCCTTGAGCAGGTGACCTCTCCCCCAACCCCTCCCCTGGAAGGGGAGGGGCGCGTCGCCGCCCTCTCCCCCTTCCCTGCCAGGGAAGGGGGCCGGGGGGTTAGGTGACTTCTGAAGAGGCCGGGGGGTCAGGTGAGCCCCGGTAGGGGCCCGAGGCGCAGGTGTGAAAAACAAAGAAGAGGGAGCACATGCTCCCTCTTCTTTTACCATCTCCTATTTCCGTGCCTGATCGTTATTCCGTCCCGGCAAGCCGCGGGTCGAGGGCATCGCGCAGGCCATCGCCCAGGTAGTTGAATGCCAGCACGACCAGCGCCACGCAAATGGCCGGCGTCAACAGCACCCACGGTTGCGAGTTGAGCGCGGCCTGGCCGTCGAGCATCGACGCGCCCCAACTGGTGATGAAGATCGCGTTGGGGTCCGTTGCCGGCCGCAAGCCGATCCCCAGATAGCCCAGGATGGCTTCGGTGATGATCATGCCCGGAATGCGGAACGCCGTCGAAACGATGATCGGCCCGAGCGAATTGGGCAAGAGATGCCGGATCATGATGTGCAGGTTCGACGCGCCGATCATCCGGCCGGCTTCCACGAATTCCTTCTCCTTGAGCGAAAGCACCTGGCCGCGCACCAGCCGGGCCAACCCCACCCAGTTGACCAGCGAAAGCGCCACGAACAGCAGCAGCAGGCCGTTCAACAGCCGGCCGATCGGCGTCTCGCGCAGCGCCGCCATGACGATGATGAAGAAAAGCAGATCGGGGAAGGCGTAGATGATATCGGCCAAGCGCATCAGCAGGTTGTCTACCCAACCCCCGCGATAGCCCGAGAACAGGCCCACGGAGACGCCGATGATCAGGATGATCAGGGTGGGGATGATGCCGACAACCATGGACACGCGCGTCCCATAAATGGTCCTGCTGAGCACATCGCGGCCCAGGGTATCGGTGCCCAACAGGAACTCCGGCTCGCCCGCCTTGCCGGTCGGCCCTTCCTTGACCCATGCCGGCGGCAGATAGCCCTTGCCGTCATACACCTTCAAGGGATTGTGCGGCGCCAGGAGGGGAGCCGCCAAGCCGACGATCATGAACAGAATGACCACGATGCCGCCGGCGACCGCCGCACGGTTGCGCAGCAGGCGATGCCAGGCATCGCGCCAGAGCGAGCGCGAGGGCCGGCTCAGCGTCTGCTCCAGCAATGCCTGGTCCAGAGTGGGTGCTTGAGCTGTCATGGTAACTTATTCTCCAACCTTGATGCGCGGATCAAGGATGCCGTAGGTCAGATCTACCGACAGGTTGGCGATGGCCACCAGGAAGGCGTAGATCAGCACGGTCCCCATGATCATGGAATAGTCGCGCTGGGAGATGGACGTAACAAAGGCCCGGCCCATGCCGGGAAACGCGAACATCTGCTCGATGATGAACGAGCCGGTCACCAGTGCGGCCAACGCCGGGCCGAGGATCGTCACCACCGGGATCAAGGCATTGCGCAACATGTGCCGGACGACCACCACGCGCTCTGCCAGGCCCTTGGCGCGCGCCGTGCGGATGTAATCCTGCTGCATCACTTCCAGCATGGTAGAACGCGTCAGGCGGGTGACATAAGCAAACGTGCCGAAGCCCAGGATCACGGCCGGGATGAGCCACGCGCCGGGATTGTCCCAGCTCTGCTGGACGATCTTGATCAGCTTCAAACGGCTGGCGAACAGGATGATCATGAAGATCGCCAACACGAAGTTCGGCACCGAGATCCCGACGGTCGAGATGAACAGGGTGAAATAGTCTATGAGGGTATTGCGGTTCAACGCCGCGATCACGCCCAGCGGAATGCCGAAAACCACCGCGAACAGAACCGCCAGCAGTCCCAACCGCGCCGAATAGCCGAATTTGCTGTACCAGAAAGGCTTGTCTTCAGGCGGCTTGAACAGAATATCCTGGACGTTTTGTCCTCTTTGGCGATAGGACGGCCCCAAATCGCCGTGCAACACGCCCCAGATGTAGTTCAGAAACTGGCTATCTAACGGATTGCCGCCGCTCGTATTGATGAAGAGCGGCTTGTCCAGGCCGAATTTCTCATTGAGAAGTTCCTGCGTCCGCTTGTCTACCTGGCGCGCTTCCAGATCGCGATCCCACGGGCCGCCGGGCGCGGAGTGCATCAGGATGAAAGTGATCAACGCCACGAAAAACAAAACCGGAATCAACCACAAAAGCCGACGAATCAGATAGGTAATCATGAGCGCCTCTACGACCAGAGTAAACGTACAAATGACCGGTATCATCGGGATACCGGTCATTTGGAGCCAGCGATATGCAGGGGACCGGCCGCTCCCGTGCAGCCGATCCCCTCACGCCATGTCCGATTTACTTCTTCGGCAATGCCGCCGTATCGATGTCCACCGACGTCAGGCTGGCGATGGCGCCGGGCCATTCGGAATCCTGCGGGGTGGTCACGATGCCCTTGACCCACGGCTTGACCAGGTAGTTGTTCACGTTGTTCCACGCGAACGCCACCGGCACGCCGTCGGTCAACAGCCGCTGCGCTTTCATGTAGAGCTCCATGCGCTTGGCCGGATCCAGCTCGACGTCCGCCTGATCCACCAGCTTGTCGAACTCCTTGTTGGAGTAGCCGATGCGCTCGCCGAACGCGCCGGTCTTCCAGTACACGCTCAGCCAGTTCTGCGGATCGGGGTAGTCGGCGCACCAGCCCAGGATGAAGGCCAGCGGCGCGGTCTTGATGTCCTTGGTCAGCGCGGTGTAGGTCGTGGACTCGACCGGGTCGAGGGTCACGGTCACGCCCAGGACTTCCTTCCACTTGGCCGCCAACCACTCGTAGCGCGTGCGGTTGCGCGGGCTATCCGAGAAGGTCAGCTTGATGGGCGGGAGCTTGTCCGCGCTGCCGTACTTCGACTCGGAAAGGGCCTTCTTGGCCGCGGCCGGATCGAAGCCCCAGCGGTTCTCGTCCTTGTCGTAGCCAGGGAACCCGGGCGGGATCCAGGTGAGGGTCGGCTTGCCGAGGCCCTTGAGCACGTCGCGCACCCAGGCCTCGCGATCGAACGCCTGCGCAAACGCCTGGCGCACCTTTTGATCGTTGAACGGTTCCTTCAACTGATGGAACATCACGGCAAAGGTGCAGGAGCCAGGATAGGTCATCAGCTCCTTGCTCAGGTTGGGATCCTTCTTGATGACTTCCAGGTCTTCGGCGGCCGCGCCGATGATGTCGAACTCGTTGTTCTTGTACGCCTCGAAGGCAACCTTGCTATCCACGATGTAGGAGTACTCGATGTCGGTCTTGGCCTTCTCGCCGTAGTAGTTGGGGTTCGGCGTGAAGCGGGCCCGCACATACGGTTCCAACGTCTTCAGGATATAAGGGCCGTTGCCGATCTGGTACTTCGAGCTGTTCCACCACTGTTCGCTGGCCGCGATGTTCTCTTCCTTTGCCGGGAAGGTGACCCACAGGCTCATCACGGTGTGGAAGTAGGGTGCCGGCCGCGAGAAGGTCAGCTTCAAGACGGTGCAGTCGGGATCCTTATAGACATCGGCGGGTTTCTCGCCGACGCAAGCCTTGCCGTCGGGATGGAGCGGCTTCACGCTCTCGTCCACCACCTTCTTGGCCTCGGCCTTGGCCTTGGCATTCTCTTCCTTCGACTTCTTCGGGTCATCCTCGAAGCCACGCCACTCCGGCGCGCCCTTGATCTCGTCGGTGATCTGCGCGTACTCGCCCGCGGTCGCCGGATCGATGTTGCGCTTGATGGCGTAGGCGAAGCGCGCCGCGTTCAACGGCGTGCCGTCGCTGTACTTCAGGCCCTTGCGCAGGTAGAAGGTCAGCTCGGTGGCGTCCTTGTTGTACTCCCACTTCTCGGCCGAGCCGGGCACCGTCTTCAGGTCCTTGTCCAGCTTGGTGAGCCCTTCGTAGATCAACCGCAGGTGCGCGATCTCGTTGACGAAGGAGCTCTTCTGCGGGTCAATGATGTCGGGATAGGTGCCGAGATTGATCCGCAACACCTTCTGCACCGCTGCCGGCGCCAGCGTCGGGGTGACGACCTTCTCCACCACCTTCTCGACGGTCTTCTCGACCGGCTTCTCGACGACCTTCTCCTGCGTGACGACCTGCGTCACGACCTTCTCGACGACCTGCGGGGTCGGCGCCGCACAGGCC
>DAOTZV010000127.1:0-12251 GCA_034434235.1 Anaerolineae bacterium | reverse complement strand
GAGACCGGCCAGGTGCAGGTGCTCAAGATCGTCTCGGCCTACGACGTGGGCCGCGCCATCAACCCCGATCTGGTGAAGACGCAGATGGAAGGGGGCGCGGTGCAGGGAATGAGCACCGCGCTGTTGGAGCGCCTGATCCTGGAGGAAGGGGTGCCGAAAAACCCCAACTTCACCGATTACCGCATCGCCACCGCGGTGGATGCGCCGCTGGAGACGGAGAACATCATCGTCGAGGTGCCCCAGGACGATGGCCCCTTCGGCGCGCGCGGCATCGGCGAACATCCGATGGTGCCCACCGCGCCGGCCATCGCCAACGCCATCTACAATGCGGTCGGCGTGCGGATAGATAGCCTGCCGATCACCAGCGAAAAGGTGTGGCGGGCGCTACAACAAAGATGATGTGACGGGAAAGTTCACAGAGACACTTTCGCGCGCTAAGCGTAGGGCAACCGTATGGTTCCCGTCGAAATCTGCCTGTTGCCACTTGGCAAAAGGCAGGTTATAATAGCGGTGACCGGCAGCGTGATGTTTGGCTTTTTGTTCGCTTGACAAAAAGGAGGGAGAGCATGTCAAGGTGGACATTGGTTGTCTTTCTGGCGGTCGCCATCCTGTTGACGGGCTGCGGTTCGGCGGCGCAGCCCGCAGCGACTTCCGCGCCACCCCGATCTGCCGAGCCGTTCATGTTGGCGCTTCCGCGCCTCGTCGTCAACGTGGATAAGGCCGGCAATCTCAGCTTCTTCGGCCTCTCGCCGGCCACGTTCGGGATGGACGTTCGCTTTCCTCAGCCTCTTCTCGACACCTTGATCGCAGCCGACGTTCAACATCTGGAGATACGCACCGCGAGCGTCGGCCTGTTGCTCTTCGTGAACGGCAAGCCGATGCCCCACATCGGCTGGGATGATGAGGCGCTGGAACAGGCCGCCGATGTGGCCGGGGTGATGCTGGGGCAAGACCTCTCGGTGGCCAAGAAGCTGCTGCCGCTGTTGCGTCGCCTGGGCCTGGACATCGTGGTGCGCCTGCCCAGAAAAGAGGGCGCGGCGGAGATTCCCCTGATCAACCCGGAGGAAGCCGGCCGGCTGGCGCCGAAGCCGACCGAAGGCCCGGCAACGGCCATCGTCAAGCTGGATGCGAAGATAGACGAGCAGGGCTTGCCTTCCGCGTTCGATCTCACCGCGGCCGATCTGGCGTCGCTCAACCTCAACCTGGCCCCGCTGCTGGATCAGGATACGCTGGCGCGAGTCAAGAACGCGAACCTTCAACATCTGTATATTCGCAGTCAACCCGGCGGTTTGTTCTTCTATGCCAACGGCAGGCCGTTGCCCCATCTGGTTTGGGATAGCCAGCTTCTGGCCAATGCCGTGACGATCTACAACCAGTTGGAACCCGGCAGCCCTTATCTGCCGCTGCTCAAAGAGATTGCCCCCGGGCTGGATCGGGCCGATATTGACATTTTGCTGATGTTGCCGACCGCGGCCGGCGCGCCGGCTGTTCCCCTGCCGCAGCGATAGCGACGGCCAGGATTGCCACACATCTATTCATCACATACGAGGGAGGCGTTCGCATGCGTAAGACACTGTGGATCGCTCTGGTGCTGATCAGTCTCGTTCTTTCGGCCTGCGGCCCGGCAATGCCGCCATCTACCAGTCCCAAGACGGCCAGGGGTGACACCTTCTTGTTGGCCCTGCCCCGTTTGGAGATCGAGTTCGACAAGGACGGCAATCCGACGGTCCTCGGCATGAAGCTGGCCGAAGTAGGCGCCATGCTGAACCAGGATCTGAGCGGCATCCGCCTGGATCCGTTCCTGGTCAATTGGATGACGACCACCGACATCCAACACATCGAAATGCGCCAGACCGGCGATGGCATGGCAGTAGTGGTAAACGGCAAACCGATGCCGCATATCGCCTGGGACGATCAGTCGTTGGAGCGGGCGCTCAAGCTGGCGCAAGTTTTCGCGCCCGGCAACGAAAACCAGTTCAACGCCATCAAGAAGCTGTTGCCGATCGTCAGCCGACTTGGCCTGGACGTGGTGGTGCGCTTCCCGCTGCGGCCGGGCGCCAAGGCCATCCCGCTGGCCGACCCGGCCGTGGTGATGGCGAAGGCCAAGCCGGTCAAGAATCCGGCATCCCTCATCCTCTGGTTCGACATCCGCTATGATGCCCAGGGCGTGCCGGCCATCCTGGGCATCACCGGCTATGACCTGGCCGATCTGGGTTTGCCGCTGCCGGTGGCCATCGATCGCCCCATGCTCCAGAGCCTGCAAAGCCAGAACGTGCAGGCCCTGGAACTGCGCACCAAGCCGGACGGACTGTTCGTTTATCTGAACAACGAACCCCTGCCCAGCTTCGTGTGGGATCGGCAACTGCTCCAGAACGCGGCCGAGCTGTATGCCCAGATGAACCCGCAAAGCCCGATCATCGGCACGGTCAACCAGATGGTGCCGAACATGGATACGCTCGACATCGGCGTCCTGGTCTATTTCCCGCCAGCGGCCGGCGTGCCGGTGATCGAAGCGAAGATGCATTGAGTCGCCAGGCGAGGGGCCATGCGCGTTGGAGCGTTGCGCAATGTCCCCTGAAGCCGGAAAGGATGCTGTGACCATGACTGGAGCTCCTCGCTATCAGATCTTGCGGATCATTGCTCTGGTGCTCAAGGTACTGGCATGGGTAGCCCTGGCGATCGCCGTCATTTCGCTGTTGATCGCCTTGCCTTCATTCCTGTCGGCCACGGCGCGCGGGGCGCCGTGGTATGAAGTCATGCCATGGGGAATGATGCTGGGCTTGCCGGTCCTGGGCGTCATCTGGTTCGTGCAGCTCTTTGCTTTCGGCAGCATCATCTCGCTCTTGATCAGCATCGAAGAAAACACGCGCGCGTTGGCCGGTCGCGGCGGCTGATCGGGCGGAAGCCGGGAAAAGACGACGGGCCGTCGGAGGCACACACAGGACGGCCCGTTTGTCGCGTCCCGCGTCGGGTTTCAAGAAGCGCCCCCGGCCGGATTTGACAGACACTCTCTCCATCCGTATAATGAGCAGCGTTGATGTGGCGGATTCGTCTAGAGGCCCAGGATATCGCCCTCTCAAGGCGGAGACACGGGTTCGAATCCCGTATCCGCTACCAACGATCATGTAGGGCGAGATTAATCTCGCCCTACACAAAAGCGTGACCTGCCCCGGAGACCTGGTTTCCGGGGCGCTTTTTTGTATCGCATCTGTCTGCGGATGGCCGATCTAACCTTTACCGATTCCAAACTGGACGCCTACGAGCGCTTCTGGCGCGAGCGCAAGCGGGCCGATCGCCGCGACTTCCTGGCGCGACTGACCGGCCGCGATGATGACCTGTTGCCCTTTGAAAGCCTGGTCCAGATCCTGCAGGCCCGCCAGCAGATCCCCGGCCGTCAGATCGAAATGATCCCCCTGGACAGGATCGTCGGCAGCGTGGGCCGCTACCGCGATTTCACGCGCGATTTTCGACCGCGCGGAGGCATCTCCGGCGACCGCTGGGTGCGGGTCTACCGCGCGATGAACAGCCTGGAGGGCGTGCCGCCGATCGAGGTGTACAAGCTCGGCGATGTCTATTTCGTATCCGACGGCAATCATCGCGTGTCCGCGGCGCGCGCTGCGGGCTTCGACAAGATCGCGGCCTACGTGACGGAGATCCCCGTGGATCCCGACCTGGAGCCCGGCGATACGCTCGACCAGGCCATCATCAAAGTCGAGCGCGCTCGCTTCATGCAAGAGACCGGCCTGGAAGAGCGGTTCGGCCCGATCAACGATATCCGCTTCACCAAGCCCGGCGGCTATCTCAGACTGCTCGAGCACATCCAGGCGCATCGCTATTTCATGGGCCTGGATCGGCCCGGCCAGGGCGAGATCAGCTTCCAGGACGCAGCCGCCGACTGGTATCTCAACGTCTACCGGCCGATCGTCGCGGCCATCCAGCGCCGCAACCTGCTCCAACAATTCGGCGATACCACGGCCGCCGACCTGTACGTGTGGGCCTCCGGCCGGATCATGGAGGCGGCAACGCAATACGGCCAGCAGCTCAGCCCGGATGAGGCCGTCGCAAGCCTGGAGGAGGAGACGCGGCGGTCGGGATGGCAGCAGGCCCTGCGCGACATGATGACGGTGCTGGGCGAAATCGGCGATGCGCTCGTCAGCTCGCACGTGGGCATCCCGGAATGGGCGGGGCAGGCCCTGGAATGGGGCGACTTTCAGCCGCCGCCCCGATTTTCGCTTGAGAAAGAATCAGATGAACGAAGAGACGACGCGACTCCTGCTGATCCGACACGCACACAATGACTACCTGGATAGCCGACGACTGGCCGGCCGCACCCCGGGCGTACACCTGAACGACAAGGGACGCGGCCAGGCGCAGGCGTTGGCCGACCGGTTGAAGTCGTGGCCGATCACGGCGATCTACAGCAGCCCGCTCGAGCGCGCACGGGAGACGGCCGCGCCGCTGGCCGAGGCGCGCGGCCTTCCCATCCAGGTGCTGGACGACCTGAACGAGACGGATTGCGGCGAATGGACGGGACAGGCGATCGACGAGTTGATCAAAACCGAGCTTTGGCTTAAAATGCAGAGCTGTCCGAGCGCCGCGGCGCACCCCGGCGGCGAGGGGATCGTGGCGGTGCAGGCGCGCATGGTACGCGCGCTCGATGCGCTCTGTGCGGCGCATCGCGGAGGATTGATCGCGGTCTTCTCGCACGCCGACCCCATCAAGGCCGCGTTGGCGCACTACACCGGGCTACACATAGATCTGTTTCAGCGGCTGGTCGTTGATCCGGCAGCGATCAGCGAGCTGGCCTTCTTCCCGCAAGGCCCGCGGCTGATCCGCTGCAACGATACGGCGCATCTTTCCGACGCGAGGGCTACGGGATAATGCACGAACTGCCGAACGACGGCCATTTCTTCTTGCCCGAGAGGGGAACTATGACCTACTACGACGATGACATCTACCCTGTTTCACGCATCACGACCGGTGCCATCGGCGAGCTGGGGCAACGGATCTTCATCCTTCAGGCGTGGGTGAACGGCGAGATCGTTTCCTGGGTGATCGAAAAGGAGCACGCGCTCACGCTCAGCCGGCGCATCCCGCAATTGCTCGAGGAGATCCGCAACGAATATCCCGAGCTGGGCGAACCGCTGGTCGCGGCCGAGCCGCATCTGGCGCTGAGCGAGCCGCTCCAGCCGGCGTTCCGCGTGGGAGCCATCGGCCTGAGCTATGACCGCGTGCACGACCTGGTGGTCCTCACATTGCAGGATGTCGAAGATACCGGCGACATGGCTTTGTTCAACGATGACGAGGAAAGCAACGCGGTTCAGGTCTTCACGACGCGCGGCCAGGCGCTGTTGTTGAGCCGCCAGGCGCAGGAGACGGTGGCCGCGGGCCGGCCGTTGTGCCCGCGCTGCGGCGAGCCGATCGACGATTTCGGCCATTTCTGCCTTTCGTTCCTCGCACGCCGTCGAGGCCGCGACGATTACCTGCAATGAACCGCCGGGAGGAGCCCCTTCAACCGCCCTTGCGCGAGCCGGAAGACCGGCTGGTGGAGCTCCTCCGCGCGGGCCCCTTGACGCTCGTCGGCCGGATCCCCTGGAGCTCGAACTTCACGCTGTTGGGCTACATCGAGGACGGCTCCGAGCAGGTGGCGGTCGTCTACAAGCCGAACCGGGGAGAGCGGCCCCTGTGGGATTTCCCGCACGGCACGCTGGCCCGTCGCGAGGTCGCCGCGTACCTGGTCAGCCGGGCGCTGCGCTGGAACCTGGTCCCGCCGACCGTGTTGCGCCGCGGCCCCCACGGTCTCGGCTCGGTCCAGCTCTTTGCCGACGCCGATCAAGAAGCGCACTTCTTCACCTTCCAGCACGACCCGGCGTTTCGCCGCGTGTTACAGGCCCTGGTCCTCTTCGACGTGGTCTGCAACAACGCCGATCGCAAGGCAGGCCACTGCCTTGCGATCGGCCCCGGCCGCATCGTGGCCATTGACCAGGGGCTTTGCTTTCACGTCGAGCCGAAGCTGCGCACGGTGATCTGGGATTTCGCCGGCCAACGCATCCCGGCCGATCTGCGCGGCGACCTGCACGGCCTGGAACAGGCGTTGAGCGACGAGGACTCGCCGCTGGTGGCCGGGCTGATGGAGCTGCTCAGCCCGGACGAAGTTGTCGGCACGCGGCGTCGGCTGGCGGAACTGCTGAAGGCGGGCCGCTTCCCCGACCCGCCGGAGGAACGCCGGGCCTATCCGTGGCCGCTGGTGTAGCTTCCGGCGAGCATTCTCCCCGCCATCGGGTTATTCTTCGTGCACGGGCCGCCGCGCCTGTTTGATGCGCGCGCGGGCGCGCTTGGCTTCGAGCCGGGCCTGTTTGGCCGCGCGGCCGGGGCGGGTGGGAATGCGCGGCTTATGCGGCTTCAACGCGGCCGCCAACAGGCCGCGGAAGCGCTCCGTCACGTCCAGCCGGTTCTCGAGCTGGCTGCGCGTGGCCGATGAGACGAGGTGCAACACCCCATCGCCGTCTATGTAGCCGGCCAGGCGGGCCAGGATGCGCGCCCGCTGTTCCTCCGTTAGAGAGGGCGAGCGGGCCACGTCGAAGAGCAATTCGACGCGCGTCTCGCTCCGGTTGACGTGTTGCCCGCCCGGGCCGCCCGACCGGCTGAAGCGATAGTGCAACTCCTCCTGCGGGATGGCCAACCCCTGGGTGATCGGGAGCACAGGGCCGTCCAGCGCTTCAGGTGCGGCCATGCTCGTCGCGCTCCAGCGCCAGGAGGAAGTCCAGCACGGCGGCGTTCACCGCTTCGGGCTGATCAATATTGCTGGCGTGGCCCGAGTTGGGGATGAGGACGAACTGCGCGTGCGGCAGTTGGCGGCGCAGTCGCTCCTGATAGACGCGCGGCACCACGCGGTCGTTCTCCCCGGCGATGATCAGCGTCGGCCGGGTGACGCGCTGAAGCTTGCGGCCGGGCCGGAAGCGGAGCACGGCCAGCGTGGCCCGACGGTAAGCGTCCGCGTCGTTGGCGGCCAGCCGACGCATCGTCAGATCGCGCAGCACGTCGAGATGCGCGTTGGGGAAGAGGTCGGCCGCGATCCGGCCGGCCGTTTCGGCCATGCTCTGCGAGCCCAATACAGAGCCGCGGCGCCGCACCAGCGTGCCGAGCGCGTGGAGCGGCGGCGGCCACAGGCCCGGAAACGTGTTGATCAGCACCAGGCTGCGCACCATGGCCGGGCGATCTATGGCCAGTTGCTGGGCCACCAGCCCGCCCAGGCTCAAGCCCAGGACATGCGCGGGCGTCAACCCCAGCTCCTCCAACAGCTTCGCCACATCGTCGGCAAACAAAGAGATGGAGTAGCGGCCATCCGGCTTGTCGGACAGGCCATGGCCGCGCAGATCGGGCAATACGCACAGGAAGTGGGGGGCGAAGGCCGGCAACTGGAGCATCCAATCGTCGGCGCTGGAGCCCAACCCGTGCAACAGCACGAGCGGCGTCTCCCCTTCGCCCCACAGCTCATAGCGCAGGCGTATGCCGTTCACCGTTCGGTAAGGCATATGCGCTTCTCCGCTTATGCCGCCACCATCGCCAGCTCGCCGAACACCTCTTGATACTCGGCCGCGCGCTGATGGCGGAATTGTTGCGTGTACAGTTTATAGTAATGTCCGCGTTTGCGCAAGAGCTCGGCGTGCGTGCCCATCTCCGAGATGCCGCCGTTCTCGATCACCAGGATGCGGTCGGCCCGCTTGATGGTCGAGAGACGATGTGCGATGATGAAGGTCGTGCGGCCCTTCATCAGTTGTTCCATGCCGCGCTGGATCAGCGCCTCGGTAACGGTATCCACCGAGCTGGTGGCCTCGTCCATGACGAAGATCTCCGGCCGGGCCAGGATGGCGCGCGCCAGGCTGATGAGCTGCTTCTGGCCCACCGAGAGCCGGTTGCCCCCCTCGCCCACCTCGGACTCGTAGCCCTTTTCGAGCTTTATGATGAAGTCGTGCGCGCCGGCCAGCTGCGCGGCCTCTTCGACCTCCGCGTCGGTCGCATCGAGCCGGCCGTAGCGGATGTTCTCCCGGATCGTGCCCGAGAAGAGGTGCGGCGTCTGGAGCACCACGCCCAGGCGGGAGTGAATGGCGTGCAGCGACAGTTCGGTGTAATCGCGGCCCCCGATGCGGATGACGCCCGCTTTCGGCTCGTAGAAGCGACACACCAGATTGACGATGGTCGTCTTGCCGCCGCCCGTCGGCCCCACCAGTGCGATCGTCTCGCCGGCCTTCACCTTCAGGTTGAAGTCGGTCAACACCGGCTTGCCCTCTTCGTACCAGAACGAGACGTGATCGAACTCGATGTCGCCCCGGATGGTGCCGGGATCTATGGCCCCCGGCCGGTCGGTCACTTCGGGTTGCGCATCCACCAGCGAGAAGCTGCGCTCGGCCGAGGCGATGGCGTGTTGCATGTCGGCATAGACGCGCGCCAGGTCTTGGATCGGCCACATCATGAAGGTGACGTAGGAGATGAACGCCTGGATGCCGCCGATGGTCAATCCGCCGTAGCCCGCCTGCAAGCCGCCGTACACCACGATGCTCCCCACCGCCACGGCCGAGATGATCTGCACGGCCGGCAGGAAGAGCGCCGACAGCCAGGCCGCGCGGTACGACGCGCGGTACATGTCGCTGGCGAGCACGCTGAACTCGTCCAGGTTCGCCTGTTCCCGGCCGAGCGCCTTGACCACCCGCACGCCGGTGATGTTCTGGTTGTACTCGCCGGTAATCTTCGAGTTCAGCTTGCGCACGTTGCGGTATTCCACCAGGATGCGCTGCTTGAACCACACTGCGACGACCAGCAGGATCGGGATCAGCGCCAGCACGATCAGCGCCAGCCGCCAGTTGATCGCCAGCATGAAGGCCATCGAGCTGGCCACGCTGATGACGGCCCACGTCACGTCCAACATGCCCCACGTGACGAGCTGCGCGATGCGCTCCGAATCGGAGGTCACGCGCGACATGATCCAGCCGACCGGCGTGCGGCTGAAGTAAGAGAACGACAGGTCCTGCAGGTGATCGAACAGCTTCTTGCGCAGGTCGTACTGGACGCGTTCGCCCAGGATGCCGGCCAGGAAGATGAAGCCCAACACCAGCACCGCCTGCACGATCACCAGGCCGCCGTACATGGCCACCGTCTGATAGAGCACGGTCGTGTTGCGCGGGATGAGCGCATCGTCCACCATGCGCTTGGACAGCAGCGTGAAGACCGCATCCAGGAACGCGGTCACCGTAATCGTCGCCAGAAAGCCCACGACCCACTTCCAGTGTGGCCGCAACAACCCCAGCACGCGGCGCAACGTCCCGCCATTGAACCGGGTCGTAAACTCCTCTTCCTCGAACTCGTAATTCTCAGCCATGATTCACTCCGTATCACGTGTTCATGTGCTCACGTGTTCACGTGTTCACGTGCTCACGTGTTCACGTTTCACGTTTCACGCCCGATGCCCATCCCCCGCGATCGCCATCTCCTCCTCTAGCTCGCTTTCGATGCGCGCCTGCAGGTCGTAGATCTGGCGATAGAAGCCCTCTTGGGCCATCAGCTCCTCGTGCGTGCCGCGCTGGATGATGCGGCCCTTGTCCAGCACGATGATCTGATCGGCGTTCATCAGGCTCTGGATGCGGTGCGCGATGATGAAGGTGGTACGGCCCTCCATCAGGCGCTCCAGCGCGGCGCGGATCTCCGCCTCGGTCTCGGTATCCACCGACGAGGTGGAGTCGTCCAGGATCAGGATGCGCGGGTTCTTGAGCAGCGTGCGCGCGATCGCCACGCGCTGGCGTTGCCCGCCCGACAAAGTGACCCCCTTCTCGCCGACAAGGGTGTTGTACCCGTCCGGGAAGCTGAGGATCACGTCGTGGATCGCCGCGGCGCGGGCCGCGGCCTCGACCTCTGCGTCGGGCACATCGCGGCCCACGCCGTAGGTGATGTTGTCGCGGATCGTGCGCGAGAAGAGGAACGGCTCCTGTTCCACGATGCCGATCTGGCGGCGCAAATACTCGCGCGGATACTCCTTCAGGTCCACGCCGTCGAGCGTCAGCCGGCCCGACGTGTAGTCGTAGAAGCGCGGCAACAGGTTGACCAGCGTCGTCTTGCCCGAACCGGTGGCACCCAACAGGGCCACCGACTCGCCGGGCGCAACGTGAAAGCTGATCTCCTGGAGCACCGGATGGTCGGCATCGTAGCCGAACGACACCCGGTCGAACTCGATCTCTCCGCGCACATCGCCCGTGGGCCGATAGCTGCCTTCGGTCAACGGCTCGCGCTCCTGGCTGAGCACCTCGACGACGCGGCCGTAGGAGACCATGCCGGTCGAGGTTTGCACGATCAGCCGGCCCAGGTTGCGCATCGGGAAGATCAGCCACACGATCAGGCCCGCGTAGGCCAGATAGGTGCCGACGGTGATCGTGCCGTTGATCGCCATCAGCGCGCCGACCGCGAAGCCGAGCAACATCTGCAACCCGCACAGGACGTCAGAGCTGGGCCAGAAGAGCGCGTGCATCGTCAACAGTCGCTTGCCGCGCAGAAACTTGGCCCAGTTCTCCTTTTCGAACTTCTGCCGTTCGTACTCCTGGCGGGCAAACGCCTTCACCACCCGCACGCCCGTCAGGTTTTCCTGCAACACGGTGGACAGGGTGGCTTCCTGTTCCTGATACTTCTCGTAAGCCTGCGCGACCCGCTTGAAGAAGAAGATGGACATCGCCACGATGAGCGGGATGACCACGACCGACACCCAGGCCAGGGTCCGGTTCAGCCGCCAGATCGCCGCGAAGTTGATGCCGAAGAGCAGCACGATGCGTCCGACCCCGATGGCCTGATCCGCGAAGAAGCGACGGATCGCGTCCACGTCCGAGGTGGAACGCTGGATCAGCTCGCCGGTCTGCGTCTTGTCGTGATAGGCGAACGTCAGCCGCTGGATGTGGTCAAACAGGTACGTGCGCAGGCGCAGGGCGATCCCCTCGGCGGTGAGGGATGCCAGCCGGCCGCTGAGGAACGAGAAGCCGCCCTCCATCAGCGCCAGGCCGACGAAGCCCAGTCCCACCAGGAGCAGGGTCGTCACGGCGGCCTCTTTGCCCAGGATGTTGTCCACGAAATGGCGCAACAACAGATAGGTGCTGGTCTTGGCCAGCGCGGCGATGGCCAGGCTGGCGGTGGCCGCGAGATAAAGCCCGCGATAGCCGGTGAGCATCCGCCAAAGGCCGAGCAGGCGATTGGACGAGATAGCGTTTTTGAGATCGTAGGGCGCGGGAACGACGACAGGCGCCATGTGCGTTACCTCCGCAAGATGAGCAAACCGTGATACCGATCTGGCGCGGCTGGCGATTCGTCGGGGGAACCCCTGTCGCGCGCCGCGCGTTTCAGGGGATGGATGAGTTGGGCAAAACCGACAAAAAAGCCATGAGCCGCGTGATGCTTCGCCGGCTCATGGCCTGGAGCGACCGAAGGGACCGACCGGGATGGTCAGGCGTGCGGGGCCAGGGCAAGGCGCGGCGAGCGGGATGGCCGTCCGTTAGAGCAGATATTCCACATTGCGCTCGCCTCCTTTCACAAGATCGCGCCTCAACGAGGCGCAAAGTCTTTATACTCGACAACGAAGAATCTGTCAAATCGGCGGCAGCGACGTTTAGGGCGATTGAAATCGCGGCTAAAGGGCGCGCTGGCGCCGCGGCACCCACCTGCGTGGGTGCGCGTCGTCGGTGTCGCAGCGTGTTGCGGGCGATTGAAATCGCGGCTAAGGGGCGCGGTGGCGCCGCGGCACCCACCTGCGTGGGTGCGCGTCGTCGGCGCCGCGGCCGCATGTTGCGGGCGATTGAAATCGCGGCTAAGGGGCGCGCTGGCGCCGCGGCACCCACCTGCGTGGGTGCGCGTCGTCGGTGTCGCGGCCGCGTGTTGCGGGCGATTGAAATCGCGGCTAAAGGGCGCGCTGGCGCCGCGGCACCCACCTGCGTGGGTGCGCGTCGTCGGTGTCGCGGCCGCGTGTTGCGGGCGATTGTTGCATTTTAACAAATTATTCCAGCAATAGTATACTAACTCCATCACGAGACATAAAGTGAAGGTGAGGGCGGACATCCGCGACGACGAGCCGCGCCTCGGCCGCTGGGCGTTCGCTCCGGCCGCGTCCGCCGGAGGCTGAAGCCGTCCGGCTACGAGGTGGAAGCCCCCTCAAGGGGGCTGCATCCCAGGGCGGTTTACCGCCCTTCCACCTGGTAGCCCGCCGCTTTAGCGACGGGCGGACA
>DAOTZV010000126.1:0-3912 GCA_034434235.1 Anaerolineae bacterium | reverse complement strand
GCTCAAGCGCACCGCCAGCGTCAATGCGTTTCACTTGAGCGATAAAGCGGCTGCGGCTATCCAGGCAAGCTACGGTACGTCCGACGCGGTAGACCTCATCGAACAGGTGCGAGAGCGCCGATGATCGCCGTTCTACGACTATATACACCGACAGAGTGGTTGAGGGCCGTCGGTTACGCGTAAGCCGCACCGACAGAGATCTGTTCTCGAAGTTGCGCACTCGAGGCCGGAGTGCCGGGGCGAGACCTACGACTACCAGATCGAGAGCCTGGTCAAGCGCCTGCGCGCCAAGCTGGAGCCGGGCGCCGCGGAGCCGGTGTTGATTGTCAATGTGACGGGTCTTGGATACAGGTTAACGGTGTGAAATTCTCAGGAACGATGCCGGGCGTCGAAAGGCAACTGCCGGGTTGATTTAGGTGGTAATGCCAGGTTGGCAAAACCGCGCCAAATGAAGTAAACTTCCTCTGCTATGAATCAACCTGCGACTTTTATCCGACCAGAGACTCCAGAGATGTTCATTGGCGAGGCCCGCCAACTGGCCTTCGACGAATTACTGCGCGCGCCGAGTCCGACTTACAGCCTCTCCATTGACGAGTTCTTCCCGGAGGCATTCGCCAGTCGCCTTTCGCAGCTCGAGACGTTCAACAAGCACCTCTTCCGGCCCAATACTTACCTGCACAAGTGGTGGGCGCGACGTTGCGGCACAACCTTTCGCATCATCCTGAAGCAGTTCGTGCCGGATGTGGAACGCCGCGACTACTATGCGCCGGGCGGTCTGGAGGGCAAGATCGTCCTCGATCCGATGATGGGCGGCGGCACCACCCTGCACGAAGCGATCCGCCTGGGCGCCAGCGTGATCGGCGCGGATATAGATCCGATCCCGGTCGCCCAGGTGCGCGCGTCCCTCACGCGCGTTGCGCTGAGCGAGTTGCGCTCAGCGTTCGACCGCTTCTTTGTCGCCTTGCGCCAGGAGATCGGCCCCTATTTCCAAACGGAATGCCCGTACTGCGCCAGGCCCGTAGATCTTCAATACGTCATGCATGGCCTGCGCAAACGTTGCGCGTGCGGCGAGGTCGTGCAGATTGATCAATACGAATTGCGCCACGAAGCGGGCCGCACCGTGCGCATCAACCCCGAGACCTGGGCCATCGGCGACGGGACCCACGAGCTGCCGGCGCTGCCGACCGACCGCCGGCTGGCGACCAAAGCCGATGCGTCGTGCACCACCTGCGGGCAGAAGTACCGCGAGCTCCTGGATGAGCCGTATTATCGCCGCTATGTGGCTGTCGCGATCGTCGGCCATTGTCCGGAGCACGGGTTGTTCGTACGGCCGCCTGCGGCGGTGGATCTGGCGCGGATTCGGGAGGCGGATGACCTGCGCGGCCGGCTCGACTTCGGGCCGGTGGAAGACTTCGCGGTCAAAGGCGGCCCCAAATCGGATGATCTGCTTGCCCGCAACATCCGCTCCTATCTCGACACCTTTTCATCGCGCCAGTTGCTTTATCTCCATCACGCCATCCGTTTGCTCCAGGGCTTTTCCGGCGCCGTCAAGCTGAATTTGGGGCTGCTGGTCTCGACCTCGCTGGAGTTCAACTCCCTCCTGTGCGGCTATAAGGGCTCGGCGGTGAACCGGCCGGGCGCGATCCGGCACGTCTTTGCGCTGCACGCCTACTCCTTCCCATACACGGCGCTGGAGAACAACCCGGTCAATCCCCAGAAATCTTCGGGCAACCTGCAACAACTGTTCAGCGACCGCATCGAGCGCGGGCGGAACTGGGCCATGGCGCCCATCGAGCGGCGCATCGGGCCCGACGGTTCCGTGCAGATGGTGCGGATCGCGGGGGAATACGATGGCGGGGTCGAAGTTCACGAGCAAAGCGCGCTGACGACGCCGCAGTCGTTCTGGCTGATCCACGGCGATTCGCGCGCGTTGCCGCTTGAAGATCACAGTGTGGATTTCGTCGTCACCGACCCGCCCTATTACGACAGCGTCCAATACAGCGACCTGGCCGCGTTTTTCCGCGTCTGGCTGGCGCGCCTGTTGCCGGGCGAGCTGGACTGGTCTTACGACGTGTCGCGCAGCGCGGTGGCGGCCAAAGCCACCGGCGAAGATACCCCCTTCATGACGGTGATTGCCGACATCTTCCGGGAATGCGGCCGGGTGCTCAAGCGCGAGACCGGTCGCATGGTCTTCACCTTTCACAACTGGGACCCCAACGCCTGGGCCGAGCTGACCATCGCGCTCAAGGCGGCCGGCTTTCAGCTGACGAACGTCTACGTGGTCTTCTCCGAGAACCCGATTTCGGTTCACATCCGCAACCTGCGCGCCATCAAGCACGACACCATCCTGGTGTTGGCGCTGGACGGCGAGGCGCAAGCCGACAAATGGCCGCCGATGACCAGCATAGACACCAGCGACAGCGAAACCTTTTGCCGCCAGTGCGGCGCGGCGCTCGGCTGGCTCCTTGCCAGCCCGCTCTCTCATGCGGAGATCCGTGCGACATGGCAGACCCTGATCCAGGGGGCAAAATGACAGCAGATACGGGCAACTATCTGGGCGAAGTATTCGGCTTCCCGATCACTAATCGGTCTGATGCGGCCGAGACGGTGCGGCGACGCCACTGGTGTCCATTCACCGACAGCCGTTGCACGAAGCAAAGCCGACTCCTGGATTATCCCTTCGGTGTGTGCTCAGTGCGCCATCAGGGTAGCATCTGCGCCGTATGCCCTCGGCGATTCGAGCAGCGCGGCTCTCTGCCGGGAACGCCGAAGGTGCTGGAAGATCTGGCGCGTCACTACTTTGGGGACATCAATAACGTAGTGGCTTTCCCGGAGGTGGGACTTCCACGCATCGGTACGATAGACTATGTCCTCGTCCAGCACGCCCCATTGCATCCCGAGGTTACCGACTTCGTGGCGGTCGAATTTCAAACCGATTCGACGACCGGCACCGGCGCCATCGTTCAGGGTCTCCAGGATTTCGTTGCCGGCCAGGACGTCGAACGCCAAACATATCGTTTCGGCATGAACACCTATGACACGATCAAGCGCTTCGTCACGCAATTGCTTAACAAGGGGATCGTCTACGAAGCATGGGGCGTCAAATGTTATTGGGTGATTGAGGAGTACATCCACGCCAATCTGGTCAAGCGCTACGGCGTGCGAGATGACGGATTTGAGCCGGAAGCTGCATCCAGGTTTGCCCTTTACGCGTTGGAACCTGCCGGCGGTCGGCTCAACCTGACCCTTCGTCGGTTTGTCTCGATCACGGTTGACGAGATGTACCAGGCGATGCGCACGAATCCTGGACTCCCCAGCAAGGATCAGTTCGTACGTGGGCTCAATGCCCGGTTGCGCGCCAGGCTCGGCGTACGCTTCTCGCGCCCGGCGGCAAATGACAACATGACATGAGCTTCGCCCGATCAAGAGCACAAGAAAGCGCTCTTGCCACGACACACCCGCAGGGCCTTACCGGCTTTGGCGGGTGTGTTCTTTTTAAGCCGTTGGCAGATCGCTGGCGGATCGCTGGCGGAAGCGTGGGAATCCGCGCCGCGCCGCGCGTATGATGCGGGCAGGAGGATGGGCCATGCGCCGGAGTCTCCGCGTGATCGGGCTGGTGGTGATCCTGGCGGCGGTCGCCATCGCCGTCCAGGCCGGCCTGGGCGCCGGACGACGGCCGACCGTGCGCGTGGAGATCGTCTCGCCGCCGGCCGGCGTGAGCGTGCCGGCCGGCCAGGCCGTGGCGGTGCGCTATCGCGTGGGCGGACCGGCCGCTCGCGCCGAGCTGTGGTGCGATGAAACGTTGCTGGCGACCGACGCCGCGCCGGCCGGCCGTGACCTGGTACACGCCTGGGTCCCTGCGGGCCCGGGCACAGCCTGTTGCACCGTGACCGCGCTGGATGCCCGCGGCGC
>DAOTZV010000125.1:0-2033 GCA_034434235.1 Anaerolineae bacterium | reverse complement strand
AGCGCCAGGATCTCGCCCACCACGTCGTACACCCGGTTCGGCCCCAACGCCTCGCGCATCTGGTCCAGCTTTTCCAGCAGGCGGCGCAGGATGCTCCCCTCGACCACCGGCTGCCCATCTTCCGACTGGTCGGCCACGAAGTTGAAGACGTAGACATCGCGCTTCTGACCGATGCGATGGATGCGCCCCATGCGCTGCTCCAGCCGCGCCGGGTTCCACGGCAGGTCGTAGTTGATCATCAGGTGGCAGAACTGGAGGTTGATGCCCTCGCCAGCGGCCTCCGTGGCCACGCATACCTGGGCGGCCATGCGGAAGGTATCCTGGGCGGCCCGGCGCTCGCGCGGGTTCATGCCGCCGTGGATCTCGCAGGTGGCGTATCCCCATGCGGTCAGGTGCTGGCGCAGGTAGGTCAGGGTATCGCGATGTTCGGTAAAAATGAGCAGCTTGCCGCGGCCATCCTGTAGCTCAGCGAACTGAGCTCGCTTCAGGCATTCGCCCAAGGCAGCCAGTTTGCTGTCGGGTGCCTGATCCCGCACCCGGCGCGCCTGTGCGAGCAGATCGCGCAACGCGGCCACCTCGGCGCGCAGGGCATCGAGCTCCTCGGCCGCGGTGAAGGCGTCGGCCAGCTCGTCGCGAGCTGCTTCGTCCAGATCGTCCTCGTCCTGCTCGGGATCGGCCAGCCGGCCCCGCAGCCGATCCAGGAACGCGGGGCGCTGGTTGGGCGGCAGCGCCTGCAGCTCCTCCAGGATGTGGGACTGCCTGTCGAAGCGGCGGCGCAGCGACTCGTAGATCGCGTTGGCCGACGAAGCCAGCCGGCGCTGGAGCACCGTGCGGGTCAGGGCCACGCTTTGTTTCTGGCGGCCGCTGGCCTGGGGCAGGAACTGGTTGATGTATGCCGTCACCGCCTTGTAGAGCGCGTATTCCTCGCGGTTCAACCGGAAGGTTATCGTCTGCGCATGGCGGTCGGGGAACAGGCGCCGGCCGTCTACATCGCGCAGGTCCTCTTTGAGCCGGCGGATGGCCCACGGCGAGGCCGCACCCAGGCGCAAGACGTTGCGGCGGGCCGCGTGCGCCTGCTCGCCGTAACGATGCGGCTCCGGGAAGACATCAGGATCAATCAGGTGCAGGAAATGGCCGAAACGATCCTCGTCGCCATGGTGCGGCGTAGCGGTCAACAGGACGACATGGTCGGCCATGCCGGTCAACCGTTCGACGAGCTGGTAGCGCCGCGTTTTCTCCACGTCGTCGGCGCGGCCGGTACGTCGTTTGGTGTAGGCCGAGCATTTGTGCGCCTCGTCCACGATGAGCAGGTCCCAGTGCTGCTGCCAGACCCGCTCGCGCACGTCGGGCTGCTTGGCGTAATCCATCGAACTGATAACCTGGCTCTCCCGCTGCCAGAGGTTGATCAGTTGTTGCTGGTCGTTGCCTGCATGGATGATCTGGAACGTCTCGCCGAAGAAGCGCAGCAGCTCGTCCTGCCACTGGATCGTCAGCGGCGCGGGCACCAGGATCAAGATGCGGTCCACCGCCTGGCGCAGCTTCATCTCTTTGATGTACAGCCCGGCCATGATCGTCTTGCCCGCGCCGGGATCGTCGGCCAGCAGAAAGCGGAGCCGCGGCTGGGGCAACATGCGTTCATAGACGGCTTCGATCTGGTGGGGCAGGGTGCGAATGCCGGAGAGGGAGACGGCAAACTGGCGGTCATGGGCATAGGCCAGGCGGATGCGGGCGGATTCGACTAACAGGCGGAGCCGGTGCGGATCGGCAAAAGGCGCCGGAGATGCCTGGGCTTGCAGGTGAGCCAACACGGCTTCGACCTCCGTCGCCGACAGGATGGTCTCATCGAGCGTGCCGTCCCCGCGGCGCACCTGCACCTCATAGCCATCATCGAGCCGGCGGAGAGCCTCGATCGTGACCGGCTCCGGGAAATGGCCGACGAGTCGCAGACGTTGACGGATCAGGACATCGGTGGAAGCCGGCAAGCCGTCCTCCCCTTCGCGAGACAGCTCTCATTTTGCATGCACCGGATTTTA
>DAOTZV010000124.1:0-43805 GCA_034434235.1 Anaerolineae bacterium | reverse complement strand
TGGCCCCAGCGCACCACGTCGGGGATCTCGCCGAAGGTGGAAGGGTAGACCGTCGAGTTGAAGACCAGATAGAGCCCGCCGATGCTTGCGACCATGTCGGTGACCTGCTGGCGCAGCTCGTTCAGCTCCTTTTCGGTCTTGCCCTTCCAGCGCGGCCGGTTCTGATGGCTGTCAATGTGCACCGTGAAGCCCGCCAGACCGGCTTTCTTCAATTCGCGCAGCAGCTCCGGCGTCAGGGCCACGGCGTTCGTCAGGATGATCGGCTTGAGGCCGTTCTGGGCGATGTGCGCCACGATCTCCACGATCTGCGGGTGGATGAGCGGCTCGCCGCCGGCAATCGAGACGTTGTCGGGATTGCGCCACTTCTTGAAGAAGGCGATCTCGGTCTTGATCTCCTCCAGCGTCTTGTGGCCGGTCATGCGCTGGCGATAGCATCCTTCGCAGTGGATGTTGCATACGTCCGTGATCTCCAGCCACGCGATCGGGTTGTCGTTCATGGACCACGGCAAGCGATAGAGATTGCGTTTTTCCAGAGCCATTCTTCCTCCATGCCTTTGCTATGAGTGGCCGACCTATTTCACTGTGATCTGGGTGTAGGCCGCGGTCTGATTGCCGTCCAGGTCTTCCACGATGAAGCCCACGACGTAGTCGCCGGCCGCGGCGTCGAGGGTCTTCCATTTGAAGGGCTGGTTGCCGAAGGTCAACGTCTTGCCTTTCTGATAGGCGACCTTGGTGACCTTGCCCTGCGCGTCCAGGTCGAGCCAGCGCTCCAACACCGTGAAGGTGTCGCCGGGGGTCGGCACGATCTCCCGCGGCGCGCCCTCCATCTCCTGGCCGGTGAAGCCGAACACCTGGCGCAACACGCCGTTGCGGAAGTAGAGCCGGGCCGGCCGTGCTTCGCCGGTCTCGGCGAAGGTGTAGATGCCTTCCACGGAGTACGTGGCCTCCTGCCGCGATTTTCCGAACGTCTCGGGCATGAAGAGCGCCTCGGCCCGGCTCTTGCCGTCGGTGATCGCAAAGACGACCGGCTCCCACTCGAACTCCAGGTTGAACTTGCCCGTGTCGGGCCATACCGGGTAGTAGATGCCGTTCAGCTCGGCGACCTGCGGGCTATCCAGGTAGTCGGTGTCGGCCACGTTGATGGAGCGGCCGGCCTTGTCTATGAAGCCGACCAGCAACTTGATGTAGCCGACGTTCGGGCCGCTGATGGTCGTCTTCAGGAGCACCGGCTTGCCCGGCGCGGCGGTCTTGCTCGATGCGCTGATCGGCCCGATCTGGATCTGCCCGGCGGCCAGCGAGCGGACCGCCTCGGAGCGGCCGGGCACGGCCGCGCCGCCGACGTCGGTGGATTGGAAGCGCCGGCCGGTGTAGAAGTAGGCCAGGAATTCGTCCCACGCCGATTCCTTCGCGAAGCGGCTGGCGATGGCAGTGTAGGATTGCGGCCCGGCATAGGGATGTGCATAGAGCTGCGAGACCGGGAAGTAGATCGCGACCCCCGTCGCGCCGGGCTTTTCCGGGCCGTGCTTTTCGGCGATGACGGCCTTGCGCAGCGCGGCCAACACCTGATCGCCGGCCGCGGCCGCGGCCCGGTCCTCGGTCGTCCGCTTCAGGAGCTGGACGAAGTGGCCCAGGTCGATGTAGGACGGGGGCGTCTTGCTGCCGAAGATGCTGGTGAACGGCTGGGCGTAGCTGCGCGCCTTCGCGATGGCGCGCGGATCCACCCGTTGCAGCGCCACGGCGTATTCGTTGACGCTTTTCACCAGGTCGGGCACCGCGGCCAGGTCGAGCGCGGTGAGGGTGACGTCCTGTTGCATCTCGCGCGCCACCACCTGCGCCGAAGGCGCTCCCACCTCGCCCAGATAGGAGCCGCGGCCGACGAACTCGGCGCGCGCCTGGTCGTCCACGATGCGCTGATCCTGGACGATGTAGCTCTGCACGATGAGCTTCGCCAGATCGCCGCCGGTCATCGCGGGGTTGGCATTCAACGCCTGCAGGAAGCTCGTGTAGGCCCAGCCCAACGACGGCTCGGTCTCTTCCGATGCGACCGCATAGCGCGCGTGGGGCGCCAGGACGGTATAGACCTCGAGCTGGCTCATCAGGCAGGCGTCCAGGCCGATCAGCTCGAACTTGTCCAGCCCGGCCTGGCTGCGGATCTGGCCGAGCGCCTGGTCCAGCTCGTTCAGGTACAGGATGTTGCCCATCTGCGCGGCGAGGGGCGCGTTGGTGGCATGCGCGCCCGAGGAGTTCGGATCGGTCATGCCGCCGGGCCATCCCATGCCGTGATCCGAGAGGATGAGCGCGTACCTGTCGGCCGGGTAGGTCTTCATGGCCCAAAGCGCGAAATCCACCAGCGTCTTGGGGTCGGCCATGTTGACGTTGCCCAGGTCGGCCACCAGCTTCGAGCGCACGGTGTTCAGGTCGGGATCGCGGGTGACAAGGAACCGCCGGGCACCCGTCCAGCCGGCCGCCCGGCCGGGGCCTTGATAGCGCTCGATCTGGGCGACGATCTGCACCTTTTCGCTCGAGCCGGCGCGCTCGGCCTCGTTGAGGTCGAGGAAGATGTCTTTGTCCAGGGCCTTGTCGGTCGCGTCCTGGTAGAGCATGATCGTCCAGGACTGGCCCCTGGCGCCGGTCGCGACGGTCGCGGCCGGCGGAGACGCTGTCGGGGAGGCGGCCGTCGGCCGGCCGCTGCCGGTCGTGGCGGTCGCGGCGGGCTGAGGGGCCGCGGTGGGCGTGGCGGGCTTCCCGGCCGGAGCGGCCGAAGGTTGCATGACCGGCGTCGGCGCGGAAGCCTCGGTCGGCAGGCCGATCGCGGCCGGCGCGGGGGTGGGCTCTTCTCCGCCCGGCCGACCGGCGAAGATGAAGAAGGCGATCAGGCAACACAGGAGCAACAGCAACGCGATGCCGATCCAGAGCAACGGGATCTTCGGCAAGGGCATCGCCGCGCCGCCCCCGGCGCCCGAGGGCCGACGCGGCCGGCCGCCGGCCCCGCCGGCGCCGCCGCCTCCGGCAGTGCGCTGCGGCGGCTCGGCTTCTTCCTCGCGGCGTCGCGAGGGCGCCTCGGCGCGCTCGCGACCCTCGGGGCCGGCCGGTTGCACTTCGCGGCGCCGGCCGGCGCGGACGGTGGGCACATCCTCCCCAGGATCGTCTCCGGCGGCCAGCAGCAGGTTGGCCCCGCGGCCCCCGCCGATCGCCACACCGATGAACGTCGGCTGGGCAAGGCCGAACCTGCGCAGCAGGACAGACCAGGATCGAGCGAGATGGTCGTATTTCATGGGCGTATCTCTTCGAGCGTTCTCCGCGTCTCTGCGGTAAACAAGCCGGCCGCAAGCCGGCCAAAATGCAGGAATGCGAGGATCATCATGGCGCCGGTCAGCGCACCTGGGCCGTGACCTCCCGAGCGCCGGCCTTCTCGAAATGCAACGTGAGCTTCACGCTCTCGCCGGCCTTCAGCTCGCGCTTCAGGCCGATCAGCATGATGTGCAGGCCGCCCGGCTTCAGCTCGACCTGGCCGGTCGCGGGGATGGCGATCCCCTCGACCGGTGCCATCTTCATCATGCCGCCTTCCATCTTCATCTCGTGCAGCTCGACGGCCGCGGCCACATCGCTTTCGGCCTTGACCAGCCGATCGGCCGCAGTTCCGCCGTTGCGGATGAGCATGTACGCGGCGCTGTTGCCGGTGGCCGCGGCGCGCACCCAAGGCTCGCTGATCGCAAGCCCGGCCGGCGCATTGCCCGCCGACGGCACGGCGGTGCATCCGGCAACAACCAGGATCAGCGCAACAACCGTCGTGAAAACTTTCAGGCTCATGGTCACCTCTCGCGTCCGATGAGATAACGAACGTCTGCCAGGATATCGTCCACAGCAGCGCCATAGGGAAACCACTCGATCAGATTGCCGGCAGGATCAATGAGAAAGATCGAAGCGGTATGATCCATCGTGTAGCCGATGGCCGAGCCGGGCTGAGGACGCTTCTCGGCCCTGGCGCCGTAGCCGTCGAGGGCGCGGGCGAGGGCTTCAGCCGGGCCGCGCAGGCCGATGAAGTTGCGCGGCCGGTCGCCGGCCAGCGCGTTGTCGAACGCGCTCAGATAGCGCGCCAGCACGGGTTCGGTATCGCGTTCGGGGTCCACCGTCACGAAGACGGGCTGGAAACGGTCTGCTTCGGTCGAGCTCAACCCGCGCCAGACCTGGGTGAGCTGGGCCAGGGTGATGGGGCACACGTCGGGGCACGAAGTATAGCCGAAATAGACGGCCACCACTTTGCCGCGCTGATCGGCCAGCGAGAAGGCCCGGCCGAACTGATCGGCGAGCGGCAGGTCGGGCGCCGGCCGGGGCCGATCGTAGGGCACGCCGTGCAGTTTGCGCGCCGGCAGACACGCGATCAACAGCAGGCCGGCCGCAACGAGCAACCAGATCACAGGCGGACGGATCTTGCGAGACATCTGTCCAGTTATCCATGCGCCGCTCGGCGCACAACGCGCGATGAAAATGAGCGCTGCTTCACGTGCCAGGCACCCTCCCAGGTGCCTGGCACGTGACGGCGAAGCGCGGCCGCAGAAAAAAACCTGCCCGCCATGATACCATAATCGCGCATAAACGGCCAAAAGGGCGATAACCCAAAATATCCCAAATAATTTGGGATATTTTGGGTTATGGAGCGGAGCGGCACAACCGGCCGGCCGTGTCCCAGCTTGCCGGCTCCACCTGGACCTGCCAGCCGAGCAGGTGGTGAATCGCGGCCCGAAAGCGGACCGGGTCGCCGGTGGTGTAGAAGCGATCGGCCGGAGCCTCTGGGCCGGCGTCCGGCGCATCCCCGTCGGCGGCCGGCCATCCGCGCTGCGCCAGCACCCGGCCCACCTGGCGGGCCACTGCGGGGGCCGGATCGATCACCTCCACCTTCGGCCCTACCACCTCTTCGATCAGGGGCCGCAGGAAGGGATAGTGCGTGCAGCCGAGCACCAGCTCGTCTATCCCGGCCGCCATCAGGGGAGCCAGATAACCGGCTACGGCCGCGCGGGTGCGCGGGGAATCCAGCTCGCCCGCCTCGACCAGCGGCACGAGTTGGGCGCACACCTGCGTATGCACGACCACGTCCGCCGCGTAACGGCTCACCAGGCTGGCGAACAGCTCGCCCTGAAACGTGGCGGCCGTGGCGATCACTCCCACATGGTGCGTGCGCGTGCGCTCGGCGGCCGGCTTGACGGCCGGCTCCATGCCGACGAACGGCACGGCCGGGAACTCGCGGCGCAGCCAGTGCAGCGCGGCCGCCGAGGCCGTGTTGCAAGCCACCACGACGACCTGCACGCCCTGTTCCAGCAGGAAGCGCGCGATGCCGCCCGCGAACGCGCGGATCTCGGCCAACGGCCGCTGGCCATAGGGCGCATGGGCCTGGTCGGCGAGATACACCAGCGGGCACGACGGCAGTTGGCGGCGGATCTCGCGCGCCACCGAGAGGCCGCCCACGCCCGAATCGAACACGCCGATCAACGGTGCGCCCGGCTCGCTCAAACCACTCGCCTCCTACAGCGCGGCGATCGCCAGCGCCAGCCGACGCCGGAACTCCGGCCCGATCAGCCCGGCCCAGGGAGCAGGGAAGCCGGCCAACAGCTCGGCCTGGCGGCTGCGCTGCTCGGCCAGGTAAGCCTCGACGCCGGCCAGTGCGGCCGCGCCTTCGCGATCGGCGGCCGCCCCCTTGCGCGCGTCCAGGAACGTCGTCAACAGCGCCTCGGCCACGCGGGCATCCTGCAGCTCGCCCAGCAGGTCTTGCATGGCGATCACCTGCTTGATGAGCGCCGGCGTCTCTTCGCCCAACACCTCGCGGAAGAACTCCAGCGCATAGCGCAACCCCTTGCATTCGATGCGCAGCGCGTGATAGGTGGCCAGGTCCGCGGCGGGGAGCAATCGCTCGAACGACCGCACCGCCTCGTAGCGCTCCAGGATCAGCCGCGGGACGACGTGGCGCACCTGGTCCGACGCGGTCGGAGAAGCCGCGGCCGGCGGCGCGGCCAGGAACGCCGCGAAGTCGGCCACAAAGCGGCGATAGGCCGGACCGTCCAGATAGGCCAGCATCCGGCCGCGCGCGGCCGCGCGATCGGCCTCCCACGCCTCGAGGAGCGGCATCAGGTCGCCGCGGCCCTCGGCCGCCAGACGTTCGCTGGCGGCGCGCGCCCTGGCGATCAGCACGTCCAGATCGCGCACCGCGCCCAGGGTGCGGCCGGTGCGGCGCAGGCCCTTGCCGAGCGGCTTGAGCGCCTTGGGGTCGTAATAGGGCGCGAAGAGGACGAACGCCGCGCGCATCCGGCGGGTGGCCACCCGCATGTCGTGCAGCGCTTCGGGGTCTTCGCCCAGCCGCGTGCCCGCTTCGTTGGCGAGCATGCGGCCGAAGTGGAGCGCAAGGATCTTGCGGCCGGCCCCGGCCATGGAGTCGGTGGCGGCCAGCGGCTCGGGGGATGGCAAGGCGGGCGGCCCGGCCGGGGGGGCCGTCTCGGCGGCCGCGACCTCTACCGCGGGCAATGCCTCGAACGTCAGCCGTTGCTTCACGAGCTGCTGCCACAGGTCGGCGGCCTGTTCGGCGCATCGGGCGTCGGCATCGGCGGCGGGTCCCCTCAGGGTGATGCGACAGAGCGGGCCGTCGGCCCCCTCGCAGGCCACGATCTCGGTGCTTTGCGTGCGCGAGGCATCCAGGGCTTCGGCCACGCGCACCAGCGCGGCCATGACCTGCACCTGGCCGCGCAGCGCTTCGTCCAGGGCGAGCCACATCGGATCGGCCTCCGGCTCCGGCCGCGCCGGCCCCGCGCTGAGCGCCACGGTGCAGGCGAGCGCCAGGCGGCCGGTCATGCTCAGGCCGCGCAGCGGCGCGGCCAGGATCAGATCGCGGCCGGATCGGCCGCCGGCCGCCGGCCCTTCGCCGATGGTGTTGAGGAGCGCCGCGTCGCGCAACAGCCGGCGGCGTTTCCCGGGTAGCTTGTGGATCGGCCGGAGCAGCTCGAACAGCCGCGCCGCGTGATCGGCCACCCGCTGCGCGTGGGGCAGGTCGACGCCATAGGCCTCGCAGAGCCGGCGCGCGGTGCGGATGCGGCTCGCGGCCAGGGGCGCCGGGGCCGGCCGACCGGCGGTTTCGATCTTCGCAGGGGGCGCGGCCGAAACCGTAAGCTCCGCCGCGGCGGCCGGTTCGGTCGCGGCGGCCGGCGGGAAGATATCCAGCCGTCGGTCGCGGAAGGCGCGCACCCAGTAGCGCACGCGGCCGGCCGAGAGGCCGCATTGCCGGACGATCTCGGCCGTCGGCCGGCCCTCGTCCCAGGCAAGGATGGCGCAGGCGCGGCGGCCATGCGGCGAGTCGGCCGCTGCGGCGTGGGCCGCGAGCGTCCGGCGCTCTGCGGGGGTCAGGTTCAGTTCGACGGCGGCCCGGCGCGCCTCGAGGAGCGCCAACGCCCGCTCGAACTTCGAGTGCGGTTCGGGCTGCAATCCCCACGCATCGCTCAGCCCGGCCGTCACGGCCGCCAGGTCGGCCTCCTGGCCGTCGCCGGTCAGCTCGATCTCCAGCTCGTAATAGGCCGCGGCCGCGGGCCGGCGCAGGGCGGTCAGGTGCACGCGCACGAAATCGAGGCTGAGCTGCGCGACGAGGCGTTCTCCGGCGAGCAGGTCCTTGCGGATGCGGCGTTGGGTCAGATCGAACAGCGGCTCAAGCGGAGCGCCGCCGGCCAGCTCCAGCGCCAGCTCGCGGGCGGGGCTTTCGGGCCAGGTTGCCGGATCGGGATCCCACGCGGAGAGGCCCACCTCCTCTTCCGCGCGGCGATGCACCGCGCCCTGCGCGCCGCCCAGCCCCTTGAGCGTGGCGACGATCCGGTCGCCCTCGGCGCGCAGGCGGCAGGCAAAACCGCCGCGCCGCAGGCGCCCGTCGCGCGTGTCGAAGTAGCGGTCGGCCACCTGACCCACGCCCCGCGGAACCAGGCGAAAGCCGGCCAGCTCGCGCAATTGCGCCAGCCGGCGCCATGTGGGCCGGTCGGGCACTGCGAATTTAGCTTCGATCTCCATGCGTCACCTCAAAGTCATAACACCCCATAGTATACCAACTTCATCACAAGACATAAAGTGGAGATGAGGTCATGCCTGAGCGCTATCACATCGAGTTGAGCGATGAGGAGCGGGAGCAATGATGGGCCGGCGATTGAAATCGCGGCTAACGGGCGCGATGGCGCCGGGACATCCCCCTGCGGGGATGCCTCGGCGTCGGCGGAGGCCGACGCCCAGCCGCAGGCTCTTTAGCTGCGACCTCGGTCGCCGGAAGGCTCGGTCGCCGGAGGCCTCAGTTCTGGTCGCCGACAGTCTCGAATACCGGCTGTGGCGTCGGAACGGTCGTCGGCGCGGGTTCGGCCGGATAGGCGGCCTGAGGCGCGACCGGTTGTGGCGCTGCTTCCGCGATCTTGCCGCGTCGGCCGGCGCCCTCCACCGGCGCGGTGCAATAGGGGCAGGCGATCCAGTCCAGCTCCAGCGGCCGGCCGCACTCCGCGCAGCGCCGGCGCAGCTCGACGCCGCAGTGCGGGCACAACAGCCAATCGGCCTCGGTGACCGCCTGGCACTTCGGACAGGCGCGGCGCGCAGTGATATCGCGCAGCAACACCTCTTCCTCCAGTTGGCGGTCGTACACCTGCGCCAGCGTCTCTCGCGGCCGCAACAGGAAGTAGAGCAACCAGCCGATCGGCCCGAGGATCAGAACGAGCAACGTGGCCAGGAGCCACGCGAAGATGTCGCGCGTGCGCGCGCGGATGTCCCGAAACGTCCACACCACCAGGCCGATCCAGAACGCAACCAGCAACGCGGCCATGGCCGCGACAACGACTTCCAGGATGACACCGATGGTATTCAGCAATTCGGTCGGAAGTTGTGGCATAGAAATCGCAATCCTCGTGATCCCGCCGGAGCGGGGAAATCTCATGGCCCGAGAACTCAGGCCCCCGGCCGTCCGCATCCTGAGCAACGATCGGCCGGGGGCGCATAGTCGCCGTTCAACGAGCGTGCGGCCCGTATCATACCACAAATCCGCGCCATGGCCAAAAGGCCACCAGCTATCCATCTTCCACCCTCCAGTCCCCGGTCCCCAGCCCCTAGCTTCCAGCAATTTGGCAACCAGCCCTCTTGCGGGTATAATTTCTCATCATGTCTGAACTCGCTCACATCATCGAAGCCATCCGGAACGAACTGACCGCCAAGAACCAGGCGCGCGACCTGACGCTCAACCGCAGCCGGGAGCTGATCCGCTTCTGCGCACTGAGCATCCGCGCCATCCATCGCCATGAATGGGACGAGGCGGCCGCGGGCCTGCAACGGGCGCGCGAGGCCGCGGCGGTCATGGCGGCCGATCTGGCCGCGTATCCCGATATGTACGAGGCCGGCTATACCCAGGATGCCCTGAAGGAGCTGGTCGAAGCGTACCTGCTCTACGCGTTCGTGCGCGGGGAACCTGTGCCCGGCCCCGCCGACCTGCACGTTCCCGCGGCCGCCTATCTGAACGGCCTGGCCGAAGCTGCCAGCGAGCTGCGTCGCTTCGTGCTGGATCTGATCCGCCTTGGCCGCACGACCGAAGCCGAGCCGTACCTGGATCAGATGGACGAGGTGTACAGTCACCTGGTGACGATGGACTTTCCCGACGCGCTCACCGGCGGATTGCGCCGCACGACCGACGCCTTGCGCGCGGTGTTGGAGCGCACGCGCGGCGATCTGACCATAGCGGTGCGACAAGAAGAATTGGAGGCGGCGTTGCGTGCCTTTGAGGCGCGCATGCCCCAGGCGAGCTGAGCATCCGATGCCTTCCGATCATCGTTTCACGCGCAGAACAGGTCGGGCCGGCCTGTTTCTCTTGCTGGTTGCGGCCCTGCTCGTCGGGTTGACGGCGACCGTGTGGGCGGCCTGGGGCGCCACGTGGCGCTCGAGCTGGAGCGCCGCGCTCCAGGCGCGATTGACGGCCACGCCCACGCGCACCCCGCGGCCCGTCGTGGCCACGCCTCGGCGCGGCGCGGTCGAGCCGACCCTCGTCATCCCCACGCCCGCGCCCTCGCCGACCCCCTTGCCGCCGGCCGAACGAACGGCCGATCACGCCGCGACCGTTGCCCTGACGCCCTATCTGGCCGAAGTGGTGGCGCAATACGGCATGGACCCGGCGCGGCGTTTCATCGTGGTGGATCCGAACCGCCAGCGCATGACCATCTGGGAGCCGGGCCAACCGATCCGCGAGCTGCCGATCAGCACCGGGGATGAAACGCGCGGCTATCGCACGCCCGCCTGGTATGGCCTGGTCGGCAAGTATTGGGGCACCTTCCACGCGTTCGGCACGTATGCCGACGAGGGATGGTATCTCTATGAGGACCCGACCGGCAGCATCCTGATCCACGGCGCACCGTATCGCCTGGTCAACGGGGAAAAGCATTACGAGGACCTGGAAGCGCTGGGCAACTATCCGGCTTCGCACGGATGCATCCGCCTGTCGCCCGAGGACGCGGCCTGGTTCACCGCCTGGAAGCCGCAAGGGGTGCCGTTGGTCATTTTGCCGAAGAAGGATGGCGCGACCCGTTGAGCGCGTCCAAATGTGCCGCGCGCGTTTCCGACGCGCTGTGCGTCTGGCGGGGCCGCCCGGCGATCAATCGCCGGCCTACCCAAGCAACGCTCCGTGAACGGGGCTGGATCGGCGCCGATGCAAGGCCTAACCCGGTTCAGTGCGAAGCCTCCCTGTGGGACCGGGCGCGGTCCGGTAGCCCGATCCATTCATGGTCGTGCGGGCCGTCGGCGACGTGCCACCTGGCCCATGACCCGCAGCCCGGCTCCACGCGCAGCAGCTCCCGCCGGGTCCATATTTGGAATTGCTGCATTGAGCGCGTCGGCCGCGTGCGCCTGAGATGTTGAGTTTAGCCGCTATGTCTCGCCCGAGCCGCGGCCGCGCGCCGCGCGTCCAGCTCCTGCTCTTGCTCCTGCCGTTCCTCGTGTTCTGGCGCGTCTGGTGGCCCGATCCTGCCGCACGCCAGGTCTTCCGTTACGGCGATTTCGTCGAGCAACACTATCCCATGCGCGTCTTCGTGGCCGATGAGTACCGCCACGGTCGGCTGCCGCTCTGGGATCCTTACACCTTCGGCGGCGAGCCGGCCGTCGCGATGAGCCTCTTCGCGCCGTACTATCCGCCCGGCCTGTGGCAGGTGATCTTTCCGCAGTTGCCGTTCGAGGCGCTGGAGATCGAGGCGATCTTCCATTTGGGATTGGCCGGGCTGTTCACCTTTCTCTTCGTGCGCCGGGCCACCGGCAATCCGAGCAGCGGACTGCTCGCCGGCGTGGCGTTTTCCCTCGGCGGCTATCTGACCTCCTACCCCATGCTCCAGCTCATCATCCTCGAGACGGCGGTGTGGCTGCCGGCGGGCTTGTGGCTGCTGGACATGGCATTGGACGAACGCTCGATCAGGCGGGCGGCGTTGGCCGGCGTGCTCTTCGGCTTCGGCGTGTTGGCGGGCCATCCGCAGACGTTTCTGTACATCGCCTATCTCGCGGCCGCGTACTTCTTGTGGCGGGCCGTGCGTCTGCGCCTTCCGCTTCGCTTTGCGGCCACGGTCGCGGTCGTCGTCGCCGCGACGACCCTGGGCATCAGCGCGGGGCATTGGTTGCCCGGCCTCCAGATGTACGGCTTTTCCCCGCGCGCCGGCCTCTCTTACGACGCGGTCGCGAACGGCTTTCGGCCGGCCGAGCTGTGGGGTCTGGTGCGACCGAACCCCGGCCAGTGGTCGCCCCTATACGTGGGGATCATTCCTCTGGCGCTGGCGCTGATCGGCATGGCGCTACGCCGTCGGGCCGAGATGTGGTTTTGGTCCGCGGCCGCGCTGATCGCGCTGTTGCTTTCGTTGGGGCGCCACGGCTTCCTGTATCCGATCTTCTACCGGGCCGTCCCCGGCTTTGCTGTTTTCCGCGATCAGGAGCGCATTGCGCTGGTGGTCAGCTTCAGCCTGGCGGTGCTGGCGGGCTACGGCCTGGCCGCTCTGACCGAAATGATTCGGTTCCTGGCCCCCCCGCCCCCCCGACTTCGGGGGGAGGGGGGTTCCCCCCAGGATTGGGGGGACAGGCGGGCGTCGTCGGCCCCCCCGGCCCCCCGATGGCGGGCGTCGTCGGCCCCCCCGGCCCCCCGACTTCGGGGGGAGGCGGGTTCCCCCCAGGATTGGGGGGACAGGGGGGCCCCTTTCCCGTTGAGCGGAATCATCCTGGCGTTGCTGGCGTTCGTTGATCTGGCATGGGCGAACCAGGGCGTGATCCTGCAAGCGCCGCCGCCCGGCGGCTACTTCGCTCGCACCCCGATCGTGACGCACATCCAGAGCGTGAGCCTGCCGGGGTGGCGCACGAGCAGCGAAGGGCTGTTGCCCGGCGACGGCGAGGCGGGTCTGGTGTTCAAGATCCGGGACATCGTGGGAAGCGGGCCGCTTTACCTGGCGGCCTATGACCGGTTCCTGGCCCAGGTGCCCGAAGAGCGCTGGTGGCGCATGCTCAACGTCCAGCACCTGATCACCCGCCGCGATCTGACGCACGGCGCGCTCAAGCTGGTGCGGCAGGACGGCGACCTGCGCCTCTATCAGGTGTTTCAGGGTGCCACCCTGGCCTGGATTGTGCACGATTTCGAGCTGGCGGCCGATCCGGACGCCGCGATCCGCGCGACGGCCGCGGCCTCGTTCGATCCGTTTGCCCGCGCCGTGTTGGAACGGCCGGCCGATCCCCGGCCGGTGCCGCCGACCGGCGCGGAGCAGGCCAACCTGGTCTCCTTCGCGAACCAGCGTGTGGCGGTGGACGTTGTTTTGACCTCGCCCGGCATCCTGGTGCTGAGCGAAATGGCCTATCCGGGTTGGGCCGTGCGGGTGAACGGCCGGCCCGCGGAGCCGTTGCGCGTGTACGGCCTGTTGCGCGGGGTGGCGTTGCCCGCGGGCCAATGGCGCGTCGAATGGCGCTTCGAGCCGTTGATCGCTTACCTGGGGCTGGCGATCAGCCTCCTGACCGCTGTGGCGGTTGCCGTCGCCTGGTTCGGGTGGCGGCCCCGCGCCGCCGACTGATCTGGCTTGCGGCGGCATGCCGCCGCTTTTTTGTTCGCCCCGGAAAGGCAAGATCATGGACCGACCTTTTCCCTCGTCCCCGCCGCCCCGCGTGAGCCGACGCCTGTTCCTGGCCGCGCTGGCGACCGGCGGACTGACGAGCCTGCTCGCCGCGTGTCGCCGCGTGACGCCGATGCCCACGCCGACCCCTACCCGCACCCCGCGGCCGGCCGCTGCGACGGCCACGGCGCCGACCGTCGTCGCGACCCCTGCCCCCACGGCGATCGCGACTTCATCTCCGGCCGGCGTCGCGGCGACTGCGACGCCGCCGGCCACCCGGCCTCCGTCGCCGACCCCTACGCCGACCGCGACGCCGTTTCCGCCCGGCCCGGCCACCAAACTCGGCCTCTTCATCGGCCGCAACGACCCGCGCATCTTCGACCTGCTGAGCACGGGCAATGTAGCGATCATCAAAACGCTGGAATACGACCCGAACTTCGTGACCGACATCAAGCAGCTCTCGCCGAAGACGTTGCTCATCGGCCGGATTGACCTGCCGCAGCTCGATCTGGCCGGGCTGAGCGATCCGCTCGCCGCGGCCCGGGCCTTCGCCGATAAGCTGTTGCCCATCGCCACCGAGCCGCGGCGAAAGGCCGCGATCGACGCCTGGGAGGCGTACAATGAGCCGGTCACGGAGACGCCGGAACACATGGCCCGTCTGGCACAGTTCGAGGCCGAACGCACGCGGCTGCTGGCGGAGCAGGGCATTCGCTCGGTGATCGGCAACTTCAGCACGGGCACGCCCGATCTGGCGTTGTGGCCGTACTTCCGGCCCGCGCTCGAGGCTGCGCTCAGATACGGTGGCTTTCTCGGTTTGCACGAATACTCCGCGCCGACGATGCAGTTCGGCACGCCGCAGGATCCGCTCGGGTGGGGCACCGATCCGGCCCAGGAGGGATGGCTGACGCTGCGCTACCGCAAGGTGTATCGCAGCTATCTGGCGCCGAACGGTCTGGTCTTGCCCCTGGCGATCACCGAGGCCGGCATAGACGGCGCGGTGGCCAACCGGCCCGGCCCGCGGGCGCAGGGATGGATGGATTTCCGCGCGTATTGGGATGAACTCGGCATGGGGAAGGATGCGGCCGGCAACTACATGGAGCAACTGGCCTGGTACGATGCCTGTTTGCAGCAGGACGACTACGTGCGGGGCGCGGCCATCTTTGCCGCGGCCGCATCGCCCGGCTTCGAGACCTACGAGATCCTCGACGAGGTGTTCCCCTTCCTGCGGCAATACCTGGCCGTCCATCCGGTGCGGTAGTGCGGTAGTTTTTTGGCGATTGAAATCGCGGCTGAGGGGCGCGCTGGCGCCGTGATGTCCACCTCCGTGAGCGCGCACGCGTCGGCGCAGGCCGACGCCCAGCCGTCGGCTCCTTAGCTGCGACCTCGGCCGCCTCGCTTCTGGCTGCGACCTCGGCCGTCTCGCTTCTAGCTGCGACCTCGGTCGCCTCGCTTCTGGCTGCGACCTCGGCCGCCTGGACTTAGACAATCGCCTCAAGATACGCTATAATGTGTCCTGTTTGAACTTTGTTCAGGAGGCGCCTGTGTTTCATGCACCGCGCGGCACGCAAGATATCCTCCCGGCCGACCGCCCCTATTGGCGCTATGTGACCGAGGAGATGCACGCGGTGGCCGCCCTTTTCGGCTTACAGCAAATAGATACGCCCATCTTCGAGGAGGCCCAGCTCTTTGTGCGCGGGGTCGGCGAGGGCACCGACATCGTGGACAAGGAGATGTACACGTTTCAAGATAAAGGCGGCGCAGAGCTGACCTTGCGTCCCGAGTTCACGGCCGGCGTGATGCGCGCCTACATCGAACACGGCATGCACGTGTTGCCGCAGCCGGTCAAGCTCTACTCCATCGGCCCCATCTTCCGCTACGAGCGGCCCCAGGCCGGCCGCTACCGCCAGCACCATCAGTTCAACGTCGAGATGCTCGGCGAGTTGGACCCGGCCGTGGACCTGGAGGTGATGAGCGTCGCGTGGACCTTGCTCACGCGGTTGGGCTTCCGCGGCCTGAGCTTTCAGATCAACTCGACCGGCTGTCCGGTGTGTCGGCCGGCCTACCGGCAGGCGCTCGTCGAGTTCTTCGACGCCTATCGGGATCGGCTCAACGAGGTGGATTTGCGTCGGCTGGCCATCAACCCGCTGCGACTGCTCGACTCGAAAGAAGAGGCGGCGCAGGAGCTGTTGAACCGCGCGCCGCATAGCAGCGATTATCTGTGCTCCGAATGCGCCGGGCATCTGGCCACGTTGCGGCGCTACCTGGACGCGCTCGAAATGCCCCACACGGTCAACTTCCGCCTGGTGCGCGGCCTGGACTATTACACCAAGACCGTGTTCGAGGTGTGGGCCGAGGGGATCGGCGCGCAGTCGGCGGTGTGCGGCGGCGGCCGCTACGACAAGCTGATCGAAATGCTCGGCGGCCCGCCCACCCCTGGCATCGGCTTCGGCATGGGCATCGAACGGGTGATCCTGAGCCTGAAGCAGCAGGGAATCCAGCCGCCGCCGTTGCCGGCGCCGGCCGTGCAGATCTCGCCTCTCGGCGAGGCGGCGCGCATCCCGGCTTTCCGGCTGGCCCGCACGTTGCGCGAGGCCGGCATCGGCGCGCTGGTGGCGTTCGGCGATCGCAGCTTGAAGGCGCAGCTCAAGAACGCGGATAAGGCCAAGGTGGCCTATGTCTTGATCATCGGCGAGCAGGAGCTGGCCGCCGACGCGGTGTTGGCCCGCGATATGCGCAGCCACGCGCAGGAAGTGGTGGCGCGCACGGCCATCGTGGAGTGGCTGCGCCGAAGGTTGGCCTGAGAACGTACTCGTGGCGTAGGCCTCCGGCTGGCGCTGAGCCGAATCACCGGCCGGAGGCTTGGGGTGCAAGAATAGACATGGTCAGGAGGCGACCATGGACCTGCGCGATTATCCTCGCCCGAAGGACGACACCGGCATCGGCGTGCACTGGAACGCCGGCTTCGCCGCGGCGATCGGCCTGGGACAGATCGAGCAAATCTGGCTGCCCCGCCTGCGCGAGATGGGCATCAAATGGGTCAAGATCGCCGATCACGACGGCGCGCTCGGCTTCGCCGAGCTGCTGCTCAAAAACGACATCATGCCGATCGTGCGCATCTATCGGCCTCAGCCCAATCCGGGCACCCTCGGCGCCAGGGAGCTGGCGGCCGTCAGCGATTTCGTGGCGGCCGGCGTGCGCTACTTCGAGTTCAACAACGAGCCGGACATGGGCGTCGAATGGCGCGGGGGCGAGGTGCCGCTGGACGCGCTGACGATCGTCGCCCGCAACGCCATCGCCGACATGGAAGCGATCCTCCAGCGGGGCGGCTATCCGGGCATCCCGGCCGTCTTGCCGGGATCGCGCTGGAACCTGGTCGGCGAGATCTGTCGCCTGGGCCGTCGCGACCTGCTCAGCGAGCCGGTGTGGCAGGCGATCCACAACTATAGCGCCAATCACCCGCTCGATTACCCCTACGACCGGGTGAACCAGGAGGGCGCGGCCTGCTCGCGCGAGCTGTACAACAAGCTCGCGCTCGAACGGTGGAACGGCGACGCCTGGGAAGGGTGGACCCTGGAACAACTGAACCGGTTCCGCAAGGAGCGCGCCAATCCCGGCGCGACCGCCATCACCGACCCCACCTGTTGGCGCGCCTATGAGCGGTTCGACTACCTGATCCGCCGGGAGATCGGCCGCTCGCTGCCGATCCTGGCGACCGAGAACGGCTACGTGGTGGGCGAGCGCCAGGACAAGCGCTATCCGGCCACCACGCCGCAGCTCCACGCCATCCAGACCCTCGAAGCATGCCGCATCATGATGGGCACCAGCCGCCTCTTCGAGCCCGCGCCCGATTACTACTTCTGCACCGCGTTCTGGCTGTTGGGCAATTTCACGTTGGGCAGTTGGGCGCCGGCCTGGGAGAACGCGGCCTGGTTCAGCAGCAACTGGCCGTCCGGACAATTGCCGATCGTGAATGCCCTGATGGCCGAGCCCAAAAAGGCGCGCGCCTGGCGCGGAGACGCCGGACAACCGGGCCGCCTGACGGGCGTCATCCGCAGGGGCCCGGCGTTCCCGCTCACCTTGCGGCTGGTGCGCGAGGACGGCTGGCTCGCCGTGGCGCAGAGCAGCCCCGATGGCCGGTTCGAGTTTGCCGACCTGCCCTTCGATCGCTTCGTGCTCTCCATCGTGGAAGCCGGTGTGAGCCGGGAGGTGGCACTTACGGAAGAGCAGCCGTCCGCGACGGTGGAGTTCGACCTGAGCGGCGCGACCATCCGCCTGGCGAACGGGAGCATCAAGGGCAAGGTGCTCGGGGGCGCGGGAAAGGTGGTGCTCCTGACCCGCGAAACCGGCCATCCCTATGAAGCGAAACAGTTGATCGCCCCCGATAACACCTATCGTTTTTCTGAACTGGAGCCTGGAATGTACACGATTCGATTGGCCGATACCGGCCTCGTCAAAGCGGGAATCGCGGTGGACGGTCAGCGCGAGGTCACCGTGGATCTGGCCGTGCCCGGCTGGGGATGGCAGGCGAGCGACGGCGGCGCCAGCCCCGGGTTCGGGATCGTGCGGGTGCGCGTGACCGGCCGACCGGGCCTTCCCGTGCGCCTGTGGACCGCGGGCTGGTCGGGGATGGTGCAGCGCACCGGCAGCAAGCCGGAATATGGGCCGGATGCCTGTGAGTTCGCGCCGCTCGGTTCGGGCCGTTACCGGGTCCAGCCGGAAGGGATCGCCACGGTGGCCGAGGTTGAGGTGGACGGCGGTCGGGTGCTCTGGGTCACGTTTGTGGAAAACGCATCGGCGCCGGCTGCTCCCCCGCGCGAGAGCGTGTTGTCGGGCCGGCTGCGGACGGCCGCGGGCGCGGCGGTCGCCGGCCGCCAGGTGAAGCTGTGGGGGCCGGAAGGCGAGCAGGTCACGGTCACGCAGGAGGACGGCGCTTATCGCTTCGAGGGCCTGGGGCCGGGCGTCTATCGGGTGGCGGTGGAGGGCACGGAGGTAGAGAAGGACAAGATCGAGCTCGACGGCCGTAATGCCGTGACCGTGGATCTCGAGCTGCCGGCGCTGGCCGCCAGCGCGATCTTCGGCGTGGTGACGAACGGCGCCGGCCGCAGCGTACGCCTTCTGTTGCCGGCCGTCGCGGAGCCGCTCGCCGTGGCGGTCGTGGACGCCGACGGCCGCTATCGCTTCGATCACCTGGCGGCCGGCGCCTATATCGTCCAGGTGTTGGAGCCGCCCCCTTCGACCGCGGTGGCGGCCGAGAAGGCCGGCGTGGCGGTGGACGGTGTTCACGAAGTACAGGTGGATTTCACGCTGGCCGCGCCGGCCCAGGCCGGCTGGACGGTGAAGGTCGAGCCGGGGGATGCTTCGCCGGGCTTTTCGGTGGTGCGCTGCCAGGTGGAAGGGGAGGTCGGTCGCGAGGTGCGGCTGTGGACCGTCGGCTGGTCGGGCATTGTGCAACGCACCGGCAGCAAGCCCGAATACGGCCCGGATGCGTGCGAGTTTGCGCCACTGGGGCCCGGCCGCTACTGGATCGAGCCGGTCGGCCTGGCGGCCGATGCGCCCCAAGGGCTGCGCGCCGAGGTGACGGTGGAGCCGCAGCGCGTGTTGTGGGTGCGCTACCGACGGGTTGCACCTCCGCCGGTGGTCAAACCGCCCGCGCCGGTCGAGCCGCCCCAACACAGCGTCATCGCCGGCCGGGTCAAAGGCGGCGCGGGCCGCACGATCCGGTTGGAGGGCGCGGATATCACGCGCACGGCTATTGTCGCTGCCGATGAGACGTACCGCTTTGCCGATCTGCCGGCCGGCGTGTACACCCTCATCGTGCTGGACCGCGAGCCCGCGACCGGCCTGACGGCCTCGCAGGGGGATATCCGCGTCGACGGCCAGAGCACGGTCGAGGTGGACCTCGATCTGACCGCGTTGGAGCCGGCCAAGACGCTCGATCACTACCTGCTGGTGGGGTCGAGCGCCCGCGGCAAGGACGACTTCGTGACGACATTGCAATATGTGTCTCGCTTCCGGCCGGTCGTGGGCACCGACGAGGCCGAGGCGCGCAAGGCCCGTCACGTGACGATCCTCGGCAGTTTGAGCGCGGTCGGCGCGCTGGTGGAGCAGGGGTTGCGCATGGCCGGCTGTCAGGTACAGCGCATCGAAGGCGATTATGCGACCGCGTTGGGCCGGCTGCTGGCGGAGGACCGGCCCTACTGATCGGCCCGGACAGATCATCGGATTTTGCCTTGACGACGCCATCTTTTCATTCGATCGGGCTTTTGCATCACCCCAGAAAGCCGGAATCGTTGACCCTGGCCGAGGAAATGAAGGCCTTCCTCCAGGCGCAGGGATGCGAGGTGTGGACGGGATCGGCGTGGGATGAGCCGGCTGCGCTGGAGCGTGTGGCCGGGCTGGATCTGTTGATCACCCTGGGCGGCGACGGCACGATCCTGCGCGCGGCGCGCCTCGGTTGTCGCGCGTGCGTCCCTCTGCTCGGCGTCAAGCTGGGCCGTGTGAGCTTCCTGGGCGAGATCGCGCCCAACAACTGGCGCGAGCCGCTGGCGCGCTTGCTGGCCGGCGATTTCTGGCTCGAAGACCGGATGCTGCTCGACGTGACCGTCTCTCACGAAGGCGCCGCGGCCGCACCCGAACCCAACAATGACCCGCCTTTATTGTCGGCTCCACCCGGCCCCACCGCGGATCATTCCTATCTGGCCCTCAACGACGTGGTCGTCAGCCGCGGGGGCCTGGCGCGGCTGATCACCGTCGAAACGTGGGTGGATCAGAGCTATCTGACGAGCTACCGCGCGGACGGCGTGATCGTGGCAACGCCGACCGGTTGCACCGGCTACGCGCTGGCCGCCAACGGCCCGATCCTGCCGCCCGAGCTGAAGAACATCCTCCTGATTCCGATCTGTCCGCACCTGAGCCTGGATCGGCCCATCGTCTTGTCGCAGGGCGCCACGGTCACCCTGCGCGTGTATGCCGATCATGTCCCGATCCTCACCGTAGATGGCCAGTTCGAGATCACGCTGGACAACGGGGACCGGATAGATGTGCGCGCCAGCGAGCACGTCAGCCGGTTCGTGCGCGTGCAGGATCGCGCCTATTTCTACCGGACGCTGATGGAGCGGTTGCGGTGGTAGATGGGTAGGTGGGTAGGTTGGTAGATTGGTAGATTGGTAAATGGGTAGGTGGGTAGGATGGAGCGCTGATGGTCGAAACAACTTTGCGCTGCGCCAATCATCCCGATCGCGAGACGATGTTGCGCTGCAATCGCTGCGACAAGCCGATCTGCATGGAGTGCGCGGTGCGCACGCCGGTCGGCTATCGTTGCAAAGAGTGCGTGAACCAGCAACAGGCGGTCTTCTTCAACGATCGGCCGGCCGACCCGTTCATCGCCGCGATCGTGGCGGACGCGTTGGGCTTTGGATTGGGTTTGCTGCTTTATCTTTTCCTGGGCATTTTCGGCCTCTTCAGTTTCATCGTCGCTTTCTTCGTCGGCCCGGCGGCCGGCGGGCTGGTCGCCGAGGCGGTGCGCCGGGCGGTGGGCAGGCGCCGCGGGCGCTACCAGAAGTATATCGCGGCCGGCGGGTGGGCGGTGGGCCTGTTGGAGGCGTGGGGCCTGCTGGTGATCGTGGGGGTCTTGCCGCCCACGGCGCTTTTCCGCCTGGATGTGCTCCTGACGGCCGTCCTGGCCGCCAGCGCCATCATGGCCCGTTTGTGGTAACGGTCAAGGACAACGCATGACTCAAGGATCTGCTATGGCCGATCGGCTGCCGACGACGTTCGCCGCGCTCCGTTATGCCAACTATCGGCGCTGGTTCGTCGGCCAGGTGCTGTCGCTGATGGGCACCTGGATGCAGGGGGTGGCCCAGGGATGGCTGGTGTATGAGATCACCGGCTCGCGGCTGGCGCTGGGCACCATCGCGTTCGCCGGATCGATCCCTACCCTGCTCTTCATGTTGCCGGCCGGCGCGCTGGCCGATCGCGTCTCCCGGCGCAAGATGATCATGGTAACCCAGACCGCCATGATGATCTGCGCCTTCATTTTGGCGTTCCTGGCCGGCGTGAAGCTGATCCAGGTGTGGCACATCGCGCTCCTGGGCTTTATCCTGGGCATCGCCAATGCGTTCGATTCGCCGGCCCGGCTCGCGCTGACGGTGGAGCTGGTGGACGACCGCCGCGATCTGCAAAATGCCATCGCCCTCAACTCCACCATGTTCAACCTGGCCCGCGTCGTGGGCCCGGCGGTCGGCGGCGTGATCCTGGCGGCCGTGGGCGCGGCCTGGTGCTTCTTCCTGAACGGCCTGAGCTTCGTGGCCGTGTTGATCGCCCTGGCCGGCATGCGTCTGAACGAAGCCGCCAGGCCGATCCGCACCCGCCACTTTACCGAGGAGATCGCCGAGGGGTTGCACTATGTCTGGGAGTCGCCGGTGGTGCGGGCGCTGGTGGCCATGGTTGCGGTGACCTCGCTCTTCGGCTTCTCCTATTCGGTCCTGTTGCCCGCCTACGCCGTGGACGTGTTGGGCGTGGGCGAGGCCGGCCTGGGCGCGCTGACGGCCGCCGTCGGGGTCGGCGCGCTCATCGGGTCGCTGGTGGTGGCCAGCCTGACGCGCTCGCGGCGCAAGGGGTGGCAACTGACCTTCGGCTCCTTCCTTTTTCCGATGGCGTTGCTTGCCTTTGCGTTCTCGCGCTCGTTTATCCTGTCGCTCGGCATCCTGGTCGTCGTCGGCTTCGGCTTCATCACCCAGAACACAACCAGCAACACGCTGGTGCAGGCCATCGTGCCCGACCAGTTGCGCGGCCGGGTGATGAGCGTCTATTCGTTGATGTTCATGGGCACGATGCCGATCGGCTCATTGCTCGCCGGCGCGGTGGCCCAGGCCTACGGCACGACCCTGACGATCATCCTGGGCGCCGCGGTGACGTTGTTGTTCTCGTGCTACATTTTTCTCTTTCAACCGCAGGTGCGCCGCCTGGAGTCCTGACGATCTGCTATGCTTGCTGAACTACGCATTCGCGACCTGGCGATCATCGAGGCGCTCGAGCTGAGCTTTGGCCCCGGCTTCAACGTGCTGACGGGCGAGACGGGCGCGGGCAAATCCATCATCATTGATGCGGTCAACCTGTTGTTGGGCGACCGGGCTTCGCAAGAGGTGGTTCGGGCCGGCGCGGAGCGCACCGAGATCGAGGGGACGTTTCAACTGGCGCCGGCCGCCGTCGCGCGGCTGGCGCCGCTTCTGGCCGAGCACGGCCTGGAAGGCGATGCCGCCGATGTGTTGGTGCTGGCGCGCGAGGTGCGCGCCAACGGTCGCTCGGTCGGCCGCGTGAACGGCCGGGCCGTCAGCAGCGCGCTGTTGGCCGAGATCGGCGGCCTCCTGGTCGAAGTGCACGGCCAGGGCGAGCACATGGCTCTGTTGCGCGAGCGCGAGCACATCGGCCTGCTCGACCGCTACGCCGGGTTGCACGAGCAGGTGGCCGCGGTGGCCGACCTGGCGCGCCGGGTGCGCAGCGTGCGCCGCGAGCTGGAGGGACTGCGCCAGGACGAGCGCGAGCGCGCCCGGCGCATTGATCTGCTCACCTATCAGGTGCAGGAGATCCGCGCGGCCCGGTTGCAGGAAGGGGAGCTGGCAGAGCTGGAGGCCGAGCGGCGTCGGCTGGCCAACGCGGAGCAACTGGCGCAGCTCACCACCGAGGCGCTCCGCCTGTTGCAGGAGAGCGACGGCGAGCAGGCGGCCGTGCTGGATGCCCTGGGCGGCGTCGAACAGGCGTTGGGTCGCCTGACGCGCGTGGATCCGACCATGGCGCCCCTGGCCGAGCAACTGGAGCAGGCCGCCGCGCTCCTGGACGACCTGGCCCGCGAGCTGGGCCGCTATCGGGACGAGATCGAGTTCAACCCGCGGCGGCTGGCGCAGGTCGAAGAGCGGCTGCATCTGATCCGCGGCCTCCAGCGCAAGTACGGCGACACGATCGCCGAGATCCTGGCGTATGGCCAGCGCGCCGCGGCCGAGCTCGAGACGATCACCCACGCGAGCGAGCGCATCGAAGAGTTGGAGGCCGAGGAGGCGCGGCTGTTGGCCGAGCTGGGCCGGCGGGCCGCACAGCTCTCGGCCGATCGCCGCGCGGCCGCCGACCGCATGGCGCGCGCCATCGAGGCCGAGCTGGCCGACCTCCAGATGGCCCGCGCGCGCTTCGGCGTGCAGATCGCCTGGACGGCCGATCCGGCCGGCGCGGTGGTGGATGCCGACGCGGCCGCGGCGGCCGGCGAACAGCCCGGCCGCTACGCGTTCGACCTCCACGGCCTCGACGCGGTCAGTTTTCTGGTCTCGGCCAACCCGGGCGAACCGCTGCGACCGCTGGCCAGGGTCGCGTCCGGCGGCGAGACCTCGCGGCTCATGCTGGCGCTCAAGACCGTCCTCGGCCGCGCCGACGAGACCCCGACGCTGATCTTCGACGAGATTGATCAGGGGATCGGCGGCCGCGTGGGCGCGACGGTGGGCCGCAAGCTGTGGGGGTTGACGAGGGATGACGCCCGGACCTTCGCCCATCAGGTGCTCTGCATCACCCATCTGCCGCAACTGGCGGCCTACGGCGATGTGCACTTTCACGTCAGCAAGCACGTGATCGGCGAGCGGACCGTGACCCGCGTGCGCCGGCTGGAGGGGGACGAGCGGGTGGCCGAGCTGGCGCGCATGTTGGGCGCGGATACGGAAACGGGCCGCGCCAGCGTGGTGGAAATGATGGCGGAAGTCGAAAAGGTCAAAGGAGCACGTTGATATGGAACCCACCGTCGGTCCGCGGTTGAGCGACGCGGACTTCTTTGTGAAGATAGACACGACTCGCCCCGGCCTGGAAGGCATTCCCGAGGCCGTGGCGCACGGCGACTTTGCCGCGGCGCGGCGCCTGTTCGCCGCCGAGGTGCGCCGGACGCTGCAGCCGGAGCGCTTTCTGCGCATCGAGCGGGAGTTCCGGGGCACGCACTTCATGAAGGAGGGCGAGACGGTCGAGGAGGCCGCCGAACGCATCCTGACGGGCGAGCTGATCTCGTGCGGCACGCCGCACAAGTTCACCGGCGAAGTGGATTGGTTCAGCAACCCCACCTTCAACCAGTACCGCGAGTGGACGTGGCAGCTCAGCCGCCATCCCGAATGGGCGATCCTGGCCGAACGCTATCGGGCGACCGGCGACGAGCGCTACGCGGAGGCGTTCGTGCGCTTCTTCCGCAGTTGGGTGCGCCAGGCGATCGTGCCGGAGAACGCCGACGGTGCCGCCACCCTCTGTTGGCGCACCATCGAGGCGGGCATTCGCATGGGCGGCGCGTGGCAGTGGGCGTTGCACAGCTTCTACAAGTCGCCGCACTTCACCGACGACGTGCTCGTGGACTGGTACAAATCGGTCTGGGAACACGGCTGGCGGCTGCGCAACTTCCACCGCACCGGCAACTGGCTGATCATGGAGATGAACGGCCTGGCGCAGATCGGCATCCTCTATCCGCAGTTCCGCGACGCGGCCGCATGGAAGGCCTACGCCTTCGAGCGACTGGTCGAGGAGCTGGACGCGCAGGTCTATCCCGACGGCTGGCAGGTGGAGCTTTCGACCGGCTACCACCAGGTGGACATCAACAACTATCAGTGGCTGATAGACGTGTGCCGCGCTTACGACGAGCCGATTCCGGCCGCGTTTCGCGCCGGCCTGGAGCGGATGCATACGGTCAACGTGCTGATGATGATGCCCGACGGCCGCCTGCCCGATGTGAACGACGGCGGCTGGCATGAAGTGGCGCGGCTGATGAAGAACGCGGTGCAGGATTACCCCGAACGGGCCGATTTCCTGTGGGCCCACACGCGCGGCGCGCAGGGGCGGCCGCCGGCCGTGACCTCGCACGCGTTTCCCTACGCGGGCTACTACGTGATGCGCACCGGCTGGGAAGGGGACGCCATGTGGGCGCTGCTCGACGCCGGGCACTTCGGCTACGGGCACCAGCACGAGGACAAGCTGAACCTGCTGCTGCATGCGCACGGCCGGCTGCTCCTCACCGAGGGCGGCAACTACGCCTATGACGCGTCCGAGATGCGGCGCTACGTCCTCTCGACGCGGGCGCACAACACCATTCGGGTGGACGGGCAGGATCAGAACCGCCGGCTGAGCTACAACCGGGCCGCTTTCGACGTGACGATCCCTTCGGACGGCCGCTTGCTCATCGGCCCGGAGCGGGATGTGGCCGAAGGGATCTATGCCGAGGGCTACGGTCCCCTGGCCGAGCCGCTCGCGACGCATCGGCGCCGGGTGATCTTCCTGAAGAAAGGGATGCCCGAGGCGGGCATCGGCCCCTGCGTGCTGGTGATCGATCGCCTGACGCCGGCCGACGCGGCCGATCACACCTATCAGGTCTTGTGGCATCTGAACGCCGACCGCGCCGCGGCCGACGGCCTGGCGGTGCACAGCGCCGACGAGGGCCAACCCAACCTGGCGATCATTCCGATGCCCGCGGCCGGGCTGAGCGTGCGCGTGGTCAGCGGCGAGGAGACCCCCGAGTTCCAGGGCTGGAAGGCGATCAAGAACCATCAGCAGGGCGAATATGCGCCCACGCCGACCGCGATGTACGAATGGCGGGTGGCCGGCCCGGCGCGGCTGGTCACGCTGCTCTATCCGATGCGGCCGGGGGAAAGCTGCCCGGTGGGCCAGGTCGAGGCCGCGACCGATCCGGCCATGACGGCGATCCGCCTGCACCTGCGCGACGGCCGGATCATCGAGCTGGACGAGTAGGGGCGGACGGCGTCCGCCCCTTTTTGGCCTGCGGCGACTGGGCGCCGCTTGGGTCGGCGAAAGCGGGGCCGTGGCCCCGCAATCCAAAACGGCGGCCGCCTCTACTTCAAGATGTAATACGTCGCCTTGCGATCTCCCACCTTCATGATCAGCCCCTGATCCACCATATCGGCCAGCTCGCGGCGGATCGTCTCGTCGCTCAGCTCCGGGCACAGCTCGCGAAATTCCCGGTTCGTAATGGTGCCGTGTTCGCTCAGATAGGCGAGCGCCTTCTCCTGTCGCGGATTGAGCCGACGATTGGTCCAGCGCTGGGCCGTCGCCTCTTGGCTGACCAACTCCTCGCCGTGTCCCCGCAACGTGACCCGAAAGCCGGCCGCGGTTTCCTCGAAGGTCGGCTCCGGGAGGCCGGCTTCTTTCATGGCCGCCACCATGCGATCTATGCCGTAGCCCAGCCGTTCCACGAAGCCCAGATCGGAGAGCACCTGGACGATGGCCTCGTTGCGCGAGAAGCGCTCGGTCATCAGGTTGTCGAGGGTGACGTGTCCCGGCAGCCGGCCCGGGCTGTAGACCTCCAGGTGATCGCTGAAGATGAGCACGCGGATGCCCTCTCCGCGGATCGCGTAGTCGCGGTGCGCCACCGCGTTGACGATGGCCTCGCGCACGACCGGCAGGGGATATTCCGTGATTTCTTCCCGCGTAAAGCCCCGGATGCGCATCCCGCGGCGCATGTTGGCTTTGATGAACGTCTCGGCCTGGCGGATCTGATCGGGCAGGGTGCCGGTGGCGTCGTGGCGCAGGAATTCGTCCCCCATCGTCGGCCCGGCATAGCGCACCAGGATGATCTCGGCGTGGCGCAGGAAGCGTTGCGGCTGGCGGCCGAAGAGCAGGATGCCGGCATAGCTGGGCGTCGGGCCATCGGCGGTGGGCACCAGGCATCCGCGCGCGAGCAGGATCTGCTGCGGATCGCCGTCCGGCTGGCCGATGGCCGCCAGATAGGCGGCCACCTGGGCCGGGTCCAGGTCGGCGAGGGTGGCCGCCGGCGCAACGCGCGACTCGAACCCCGCCTCCCCGCGTTCCAGGAGCAGACTGGTCAGCTCGCCCGCGCTGAGGAGCCGGTTGCGGCCCCCCGTGCGGGTCAGGTAGCGGCCGTTGAGGCTGTAGACGTGCGGCAGGCCGGGAGGGACCTCCACCAGACAGATGAGCCGGCCATCCAGCTCGACGATCTGCGGCAGCGGCAGGATCAGCGGCGGGGTCGAGAGGAGGCCGGCCGCCTGGATGCCGGCCCGCGCCTCCTGCGGATCGGCCACGCCGACGGGCTTGCCGTTGGCCTGCACGCCGAGCAGCAGGACGCCGCCGTGCGCGTTGGCGAGCGCGATCAGATGTTCGGCCAGGCGCGCCGGCGATGCGGCAGGCGGCGCGAACGCCACGCGTTCGCCCGGCCCCTCCGCGAGCAGGGCCATGATCTCTTCGAGGGTGTGGTCGGATCTTCCGGGCATCATGTAAAGGCCTTCGATGTCGGGCCGCAAGCCGGAGGCTTGCGTTACAGGCATAGTTGTAACACAAGCTTCCGGCTTGTACGTCGTTGGGCGGCCTGGGCCGCAAGCCGGAGGCTTGCGTTACGTCAGGGTAGCTCCACGCGCGTGATGCGCCATATCAGATCGGCGTTGGCCTTTTCGCTGGAGAAGCTCACCAGGGTCCAGCGCACCAGGCGGACCGTGCCATCGCTCAGCGCGATCTCCGTCTCCACCTGGGCCGGCGCGTCGTTCCCCATCCACCAGACCTGCGGCGTGGCCGATGGCGTGCCGGGGGGTGTCCAGGTGAAGCGGGTGCCCTGCGGCGGATACCAGCCGAGCGATCCGGGGGTCGAGACCGAGAGGACGCGGATCGGATGTTTATCGCGTTTGGCCTCTTTGAGAAACGCCAGGCCGGCCGGCAGGGCGGCCTGCGCGTCGGCCGTCAGATAGCTGGCGCCGGTCGGGGAGCCCTCCGGCGGATTCTGCCCGCGCAACAGCGCGACGACCACGCCTTCGGGATAGGCGGGGTCTTTCGGCGCGCCGTAGCAGAAGTCCATCGTGTATTCGGCCTGGATCTCGGCGAAATCGAGGCCGGCCGGCAGCTCGTCTTTGCCGATCGGCGGCGTGCGACGGTAGGCGCGCACCGCGCAGAGGAGACTGCGCTGGTTGAGCTGGTTATAGGTATAGACGCTGACGACCGGCTTGTCGGTGCCGGCCTTGCCCTCGGCGTCGAGGGCCACCAGCCGCACGTTGCCCTGCGCCTGCCACCCGACATAGCCCAACAACTCCCCGGCCCACCGGAAGATCGAAAGGGTGGTGGGCAGGGTATCGTAGCTGTAGCCGTAGATCGCGATCTCGCCGGCCCGACACTTCGCGACGTCGGTCACCGGCGGAAACAGGGCGACCGTCACGCGGCTCTGGCCCAGATAGCCCTGGCCCTTGCCGCCGTACATGTCGGGCAACAGCCGATAGGGCGTCATGAACGCCGGCCGGTAGGGCGCCTCGACGCCGGGCGCCTGCGGCGGCCGGTTGACCTGCAGATCGTAGACCACCCCGCCGATCAGGCTGCGGTCGGCCACCGCGCCGGCGTCGTAGCTGTAGATGACCAGGTACTCCTTCTCGCCATCGCCGTCGAAATCGCACGCCTTGTACTGGCCCGGCACCACTTTCCAGGAGGCCGGGATGATCGTTTGCAGATCGAGCGGCAGATTGGTGCCGCCGGCGGTCGGCAACGACACGCGCGAGCGGAGAGAGGAGAAGATCAGCAGCCCCCCCGCGATAACGGCCAACACGATGATGACAATGCGGGAGAACCTCACGGTGCGCTCCTTTCATCAGAGCGATCGGGACTTTGCGCGCCCCCGCTAACGCCGGACTCCGCCGATGCCCGCCCGCGACGCCCGCGGCCGTGCCGCTACCGGCACGGCCGCCCCGTTCTTCGGGCTGGCGGCCGGTTCAGCCGTCTCGGCCGGCGGCGTCTCGGCCCGTTTCTTTCGGGAACGGCTCTGGCGGACCTTCACGGGCTTGGGTTCGCCGGGCACCAGCGCGATGGGCAGGATCTCGTCCATCCGCTCGACCAGCACGATCTTGAGCTCCCGCTGGACGTCGCGCGGCACGTCCACCAGGTCCTTCTGGTTGCGCTTCGGGATGATGACGGTCTTCAGCCGGTTGCGATGGGCCGCCATCAGCTTCTCCTTGAGCCCGCCGATGGGCAACACGCGGCCGCGCAGGGTGATCTCGCCGGTCATGGCGACCTCATGGCGCACGGGCCGCTCGCTGAGCGCCGAGATCATCGCGGTGGCGATGGTGACGCCGGCGCTGGGGCCATCCTTGGGGATCGCGCCCTCGGGCACGTGGACGTGCAGGTCTATCTTGTCGAAGTCCACCTCGCCGATGCCGAGCTCTTTGGCGTGGCTGCGCGCGTAGGTCAGGGCGGCCTGCGCCGATTCCTGCATCACCTCGCCGAGCTGGCCGGTGAGGGTGAGGCTACCTTTGCCCTCCATGACCGACACTTCCACCTGCATCACGTCGCCGCCGGCCTCGGTCCAGGCCAGGCCGTTGGCCACGCCGACCTCGTCCGCGTCGTTCGCCAGCCACTCGCTGTATTCGGGCGGACCGAGCAGCTTGTTCAACATGCCGGGCGTGATGCGCTTCGGCGCCGGCTTCCCTTCGGCGATGCGCCGGGCGATCTTCCGGCAGATGTTGGCGATGGCGCGGTCGAAGTTCCGCACGCCGGCCTCATAGGTGTACTCCCGGATGATGGCGCGCAGCGCGGCCGTGGTGAACTCCACCTGATCCGGCTTCAGGCCGTGCGCCTCGAGCTGCCGCGGGATCAGGAACTGCCGGGCGATCGCCAGCTTCTCTTCGTCCACATAGCCGGGAAACTCGATCACCTCCATCCGGTCGCGCAGGGCCGGCGGGATCGGGTCCAGGATGTTGGCCGTGGTGATGAACATCACCTTGCTCAGGTCGTAGGCCACCTCGAGATAATGGTCGCTGAACGCGTGGTTCTGCTCCGGATCGAGCACCTCCAACAGCGCCGCGGCCGGATCGCCCCGGAAGTCCATGCCCAGCTTATCTATCTCGTCGAGCATGAAGAGCGGATTGATCGTGCCCGCGTTGTGCATGGTCTGGATGATGCGGCCGGGCATCGAGCCGATGTAGGTGCGGCGATGGCCGCGAATCTCGGCCTCGTCGCGCACGCCGCCCAGGCTCACGCGCACGAACTTGCGCCCCAGCGCCTCGGCGATGGACTTGCCCAGGCTGGTTTTGCCGGTGCCCGGCGGCCCGACGAAGCACAGGATCGGGCTCTTCATCTTCTCGCGGGCCAGCTTGCGCACCGCGATGTGCTCCAGGATGCGCTCTTTGGCCTTCGGCAGGCCGAAATGGTTTTGGTCGAGGATCTGTTTGGCGCGCGCGATGTCCAGGTTGTCCTCGGTCTCGGTTTGCCACGGCAGTCCCAGCAGCACATCCAGGTAGTTGCGGATCACGGTGCTTTCCGGCGACATCGGCGGCATGGCGCTGAGCTTTTTGATCTCCTCCTCGGCTTTGGCGCGCACCGCCTCGGGCATGCCGCTGGCGGCGAGCTTCTCCCGCAGCTCGCGGATGTCGCGCTGCGTCTCGTCCTCCTCGCCGAGCTCGTTTTGGATGGCCCGCATCTGCTCGCGCAGGTAGTATTCGCGCTGCGACTTGTCCAGCTCCTGTTGCACCTGGGTCTGGATGCGATCTTCCAGCTCCAGCACGTCGAGCTCCTGGCCCAGCATGATGCTCAGCCGTTGCAGCCGGGCGTTGACGTCCAGGGTCTCCAGCAGCTCCTGGCGCTGTTCCAGGTCGAGATCCAGCACGTGCGCCAGCAGATCGGCCAGACTGCCGGGCTCCTTCTCGTTCATCGCCGCGACATAGGCATCCTCGGGCAGGTTCTGGTTCAGGCTGACCACCTTCTCGAAGAGCGCCAACACCGCGCGCATCAGCGCCTCGCTGGCCATGTCGTGGCGCTCGTCCTCGTAAAGGGGCACCCCGCGCACGCGCAGATAGGGCTCGGTATCTATCAGCTCGACGATGCGCACCCGCTCGATTCCCTGCACCAACACGGTGGTGCTGCCGTCGGGCATGCGCAAGATGCGGCCCACCTCTACGGCCGTGCCGATCGTGTAGAGGTCCGAGAGGTCGGGGTCTTCCACCTCCGGGTTGCGCTGGGCGACGACCAGCAGCGGCACGTGCATCGCCTCGGCTGCTTCCACCGCCCGCACGGACCGGTCGCGGCCCAGGAAGAGCGGCATGACCATGTTCGGAAAGACCACGGCATCGGGCGAAGGCAGGAGCGGATATTCGTTGCCCTCCAGCCCTTCGATCTCGTGGCTATGCGATCGCCGCGGCTCGCTGCGCCGCGTGCCGCGCGTGCGTGCAAACAGATTGAGCAAGGCCCAATCGTTTTTTGCGTCAGATGCGAAATTCGACTTCAGATATGCCAAGTGACCTCCACTTCTGTCACATCATCCGGTACAGGTTGGCCGGGGGTTTCGTCCTGAAATACCCAATCATCGGCCCTGAAAGCTTCTGGGTGATCGGCCGCCCAGGCGCGGCGGGCCTGCGCGACGACGAAGATCGAGCCGGTCACGCAGATCACGTCATCGGCCGTGGCCCACGCCCGCACGTCGGCCAGCGCCTCGGCCAGCGAGTCGCTGACGACGATCGGCATCTCCGGCGCGAGGGTGCGCGCGATCTCTGCCAGGCGGCCCGGATCGGCCTGCCGCGGGTGGCCGCTGCGGGTCGTCACCAGTCGGGCCGGCGCGGCATATCCGTCGGCCGGCGAGTCGGTCAACAGGGCGGCCAACATGGCCCGGATGTCTTTGTCGGCCGAGGCGCCGAACACCAGCGCCAGGCGTCGTCCGGGCTGCGTCGGGTAGAAGCGGCCCAGCGTCTCGCGCAGGCGCAACGCCGAGTCGCTGTTGTGGGCGCAATCCACCACCAGGTCGGGCCGGCGGTGGAGCAGCTCGAAGCGGCCCGGCCATCGGGTGGTCGCCAATCCGGCGCGCAATGCTTCGGCGCCGATCGCGGCGCCCTGGTTGCGCAGCTCGGCCAGGGTGGCCACCGCGGTCGCCGTGTTGTCGAGCTGGTGCGCGCCCGTCAGCGGGATGCGCAGGTCGGCCAGGTCGGCCGCGTCCCATGCCGGCGGCCGGCCGACGTGCCCTCGATCGGTATGCACCTGGCGCACGGTGACGGTCTGGCCGCACAGATCGGCCTGCCGACACCCGATGGCCCAATCGCGGCCGATCAGGATCAGCGGGCTGTTCTGCCGCGCGCTGGTCTGCTCGATGACGGCCCGCGCCTCGGCCGCCTGCGGCGCGCTGACGACGGGCACGCCCGGCTTGATGATGCCGGCCTTCTCGCGCGCGATCAGCTCCAGCGTGGGGCCCAGCAGATCCATGTGATCGTAGCCGATCGAAGTGATGGCGCACGCGGCCGGCGACACCACATTGGTCGGATCCAGGCGGCCGCCCAGACCGGTCTCGATCACGGCCCATTCGACCCCCTGTCGGGCGAAGAAGGCGAACGCCAGCGCGGTCATGATCTCGAACGTGTTGATGCCGGGAGTGGCCTCGATGGCCGGCCGCAGCGCCGCGAGCAGCTCCACCACCGCGGCCTTCGTGATCAGCGCGCCGTTGAGCCGGATGCGCTCCCGAAAGGTGTGCAGGTGCGGCGACGTGTAGAGCCCGGTGCGATAGCCGCTCGCGCGCAGCACCGATTCGATCATGGCCGAGGTCGAACCCTTGCCCTTCGTACCGGCGATGTGTACGCAGCGGAACCGCTCTTGCGGCCGACCCAGCCGCTCCAACAGATCGTACATGCGCTCCAGGCTCAGGCCGGCGGCGCCGTTGCCGTAGCGGACCTGTCTCTCGTGGCTCACGAAACTATAGATATATTCCAGGGCGTCCTGGTAACGGCCCATAGATGGCTCCAGAGATGTTTGTGCTATGAATTTCATTCTAACGCAAGCAAGGGCAAATGGTCAAACGCATGTGTGCTATGTGTGGTCGGAGGGCACGGCGATCGCGGGGGGGCATCAGATATTGGGCATTGCGGCTTTGGGTTTTGGCCGGCTAATGGCATAATGCACTTGTGGACGCACAAGCGGAGGAAAAGATCGTGCTTTCCGGCAGAGGGCGAGCGCGATGGCAATGGATCGGGCCGTTGGCCGCGCTGGTCGGGCTCAGCCTGGTGTTGACCTGGCCGCTCGCCGCGCATTTCGCCACGCATGTGCCCGGCGACGGCATAGACGACCCGTCGCTGGCGTGGAACCTGTGGTGGCTCAAGCACGCGCTGGTGGATCGACCGCAGAATCCGTTTCAGGTGGCCTGGCAGTTCTGGCCGGTGGGCATCAACCTGGCCTTCTATACGTTGACCGTGCTCAACGGTCTGTTGGCCATCCCCTTGCAGGCCGTGTTCGGCCTCATTCCCGCCTATAACCTGCTGCTCCTTTCGTCCTTCGTCCTCGGCGGCTTCGGCGCATACCTGTTGTGCCTGGATTTCCTGGCGAAGGCCGGGGGCCGTCCACGAATGAGGCATGAACGGCCTGGTTCGGATGAACACGGGGCGGGCGATGGCCGACGCTTTCTCCCCCGATCATGGCCGGCCATGATCGGCGCGCTGCTTTACGCCTTTGCATCGGCCAAGCTGTTCTATGCGGCGCTGGGCCAGGGCAACATCGCCAGCTCGCAATGGATCCCGTTCGCGGCGCTCTACATCGTGCGCACCGTGCGGCGCACGGGCCGGCCGCGCGATGCCGCGTTGGCCGCGCTCTTCATCGTGTTTCAAGCTTACGCCGAGCTGACTTACGCGTCTTTCCTGGGCATCTTCCTGGCCCTGGCCGTCCTCTGGCGGCTGATCGTCGCGCTGAGGGCACGCGGCGGGCCGCCGCAATCCGGCGCCAGGTGGCCGGCCGTCGGCTCTCCGATCGCGCGCGTCGCGCTCCTGGTCGCGCTGTGCGGCATCGGCCTGGTCCCCATCCTGGCCAACATGTTGCCCGACCTGGCCGCCGAGGGGGATTTCTTCACCGCGGGCGGCGGCTTCGCCGACATCTTCTCGGCCGACCTGGCGGGCTATCTCCTGCCGACCCAATTGCATCCGCTCTTCGGCGGCCTCACGCGGGCCATCGCGCACGATTCGGCGCCCCAGCCCGACGGCACGCATTTTCCGGTGAACAAGGGCCAACAGATTTACGTGGGCTATGTCGCGCTTGCGCTGGCGGCCATCGGCCTGCGCCGCGGCCGACGTCGTGCCGGGACGTTCTTCTGGGCCGCCGCGGCCCTGCTCTTCTTCGTGCTCACCCTGGGCCCCAGCCTGCGGGTGGCCGGCCACGACCTGCGTGTGCCCCTGCCCTTCGACCTGGTGGCGCGGCTGCCGTTTTACAAAGGGAATCGCTATCCCTCGCGCTACAGCGTCATGCTGCTGATGGCGCTGGCGCCGCTGGCGGCGGCGGGCGCCGCACATCTGGCGGGCCGCCTGGCGCAACGCCCCGGCTTCCGGCCCGGTCCGCCGGCCGCGTTGGCGGCATTGGCCCTGCTGCTCCTCTTCGAGCACCTCTCGATCCCCCTGCCCCTCTCCGACCTGCGCGTTCCTGCGCTTTACGGCCGGGTGGCGGCCGCGGCGGGCGATTTCGCGCTGCTCGAGCTGCCGCCCGGCTGGCGCAATGGCGCGCGCGTGGCCGGCAAGCAGGATGTGGTGATCATGCAACAGCTCTGGAACCAGACGGCCCACGGCAAGCGGATCCTGGGCGGCAACACCTCGCGCAATCCCGAGTTCAAGTTCCAGTTTTTCAGCGAGCAGCCCACCCTGGCCCGGCTGATCGCCCTCACCAACGCGGCCGATGTGCCCCAACACGACGCGCTGCGCGGCGCTCTTGCCGCGCAACCGATCACTTCCGAGGAGGCGGCGCTGGCGCGCGACTGGGCCGCCACCTGGAACATCCGCTACGTGATGGCGCATCGCGACAAGATGCCCGCGGCCACCGAGGCGGCCCTGCGCCGGTTGTTGCCCCTGGAGCTCGTCGCGGAAGAAGGTCCCCTGGCGCTCTACCGGGTCGCGGCCGATCTGACCCCGCCCGCTCGTTTCTCGTTCGAGACGGAGGCCGGAGGGATGGTGCTGGCCGAAGGGTGGAGCCCGCCGGGGCTCGGCGAGGCGGTCTACGCGCAGCGCCGGGAGGCGCGCCTGCTCCTGCCGCTGGGGCCGACGGCGCGCGGCCTCCGGTTCGATCTGTGGGCGATGGCCCCCGATGAGGAGATGGCGGTCTACGTGGATGGCCGTTTCGTGGGCCGGGCCGCGTTGCCCACGACGCGCTCGTGGATGGCGTTCGATCTGCCGGCCGCTGCATCGCGGCCCGCGTTGAGCGACGTCCGCCTGCGCTTCTCGCGCCTGGCGGCCGTAGCCGATCTGCCCGAGCGCGGCATGGCCGTTGCGGGGGCCGGCCCGGCCCTTCCCGTGTCGCTGGTGGTGCGCAGCGCCGGCCAGGAGACGGGCGATTTCGCGCACATCTACGTAGACGGGGTGGATGTCTCGCCCAACCGTCGCGGCTACAATCTGGTGGCCCTCGACGGGGCCGACGGCCGCGTGCTCGCCGTGGCCGCGTTCGACACGCACGCCGACCCGGCGGCCGCGCGGCGACTCGCCGAATGGGTGGCCGGCCTGGCGCCGGGCACCGTGGTGGCCGCGGCGGTGCGCGATGAGGCGTCGCTCAATCTGGGCGCCGAGGCGGTGGAAGCGTTGCGGTCGCTGGGATCAACGGTGGATCTGCGGGGGCGCTTTCGCTGGGGGCACGCGCTGATCGGCCGGGTGGGGGCCGGGCCGGCAGGCGCTCAGGAGCAGGTGAGCGGCTGGCGGGTGGGGCAGGTGGCCGCGGGCCTGCCGACCACAGCGCCGCAGGTGGCCGCGGCATTGGCTCGTGTCGAAATTGTCAAATAAGGGGATTGCATTTTCTGAACTTTTGTGCTATAATGGCGACAGATTTGTGATCAATTGCGCGCCTTGCGGCAGAACAGGCCATTAGGGCAGCGCGGACTTGGGGGACGGCGTCGGTTGTGGCTTGGTCAAGGTCGTGGTCGGGGCCGGGATGTAGAGCCGTTGGCCGGGCCAGACGCGCGTCGAGCGGAGGCCGTTCGCTTTGACGATGGCGGTCGTGGTGACGCCGCAGCGGGCGGCAATGGAAGCAAGGGTCTCGCCGAAGCGCACCCGATAGACGCTCGGGCATTTGACGGCCCCGGCGGCGCTGATGGCGACCTGAGCGCTTGCTCCCTTCGTCGAAGCGGCAACATGATCGGCCGGCGCAACGGCAAGGGGCGCGGCCCATCCCATGCCCGGCAAGGCGAGCATGGCGAGGAGCGATGCGAGCAAAATGGCTGATAATAGTCTGGCGTTCATCGTGTCCCTCCTTTTCCATCGTCCGACATGTCTGCGCAATCAGGGCTTCAGGCCTATGCCCGACCGCCTTGAGCGAAGGCAGCCAGATCAATGTCAGGCAGGGAGCTGTTGCGAATTATCGGTCGATCAGACTTGCTGACCTTGCGTGCCAGGCACTCTGCAAGATGCCTGGCACGTGACGGCTATTTTCAGGCTGGCCAGTTTAGACTCTCATGTGAACCAGAATCCAGCCTCTGGATATTCATTAATGATACCCAATCATTACAAAGCATATTACCGAATATACTGATTTTTTTGTCGCTTGATTCATGCTCTGATTCGAATTTCGGCAATGATGACAATGGCTTTTCTTCTGTACCTTTCCAAAAAGTAGGGGCGACGGAGGTCACAGACTCCCTTTGAGCGAGCTTGCAGCCGGTCTGCGACCGGCGCCCCCGGGTCATTGATAGGATATTTTTTCTCTAATTAGCAATCTAGCACAGAGGAGTGTGTGCCGCAGTCCGTAGAACTACGGAAAAGTCATTTCATTATTCGAGGAGACGAGGAGCTACCATCGCGATGCTGGTTCGATATATCTGGGCGGTTGCCTGTATCTGTCTGCTTCTAAGCATGGCGGTCCGCGAGGCCCATGCCGAAGGCGGTCCGGGCGACCTGTGGCAGACCTTCACCACCAACGACGGGTTGGCATCCGGCAGCGTTTCGGCCGTGTTTCAGGCACAAGACGGCGCGCTGTGGTTCGGCACCGATGTCGGCGCCAGCCGCTACAACGGCAGTTGGAGATCGTTCGGCGAGCGCGACGGCCTGCCCGCCGGCCGGGTGCGGGCCATCGCGCAGACGGCCGATGCGGCGCTCTGGTTCGGCACCCAGGCCGGCGGCGTGGCCCGTTGCGCGGCCGATGGCCGCGAATGCGCATCCCTCTGGACGACCGCGCAGGGCCTGCCGGATAACGACGTGCGCGCGCTCCTGCCGGTCGGCAACGGCGAGGAAGGCGTGTGGGCCGGCACGGCCAGGGGCCTGGCGCGGTTGAAAGGCGACCGGGCCATCGTGGAGGATCAACTGCGCGGGATCGAGATCTGGTCGCTGGCGGCCGGCGCCGACGGCGACCTGCTGGTCGGCACGGCCGGCCAGGGGGTGTGGAAACGCAACGCCAGCGGCGCCTGGCAGGCGCTGGGCAACAAGGATCTTCCCCGCGGCACGGTCTACGCGCTGCTGGTCGAGCGCACCGGCGGTCGCATCTGGGCCGGCACCGATGTCGGATTGTACGTCTATCAGAACGGCGGCTGGCAGGGGCGCCAGTTGATCGAGGGCGAGGAGCGAACGCGCGTCAATGCCCTGGCGCAGGATCGCCGTGGCCGGCTGTGGGTGGGCACCGATGAGGGGCTGATCTACGCGCGCGACTTTCGTGCGCCCGATACCCTCGATGGCTGGTTCAGCAGCCAGCCGGGCGGACTGGTCAATAGCTTCGTCAGCGCCATGACGTTCGCCGCCGATGGCAGCCTGTGGGTGGGCACGCAGGCCGGCGTCAGCCGCTACGACGAGGAATCGTGGCAGACGGTGCGCGACGAAGCCGTGCTCGGCCAGCGGATCAACACCCTCCTCATGGACAGCGACGGCCATACCTGGGTCGGCACCGAGTTCGGCGGCCTCCTGTCCTGGAACGGCCGGGCGTGGGAGCAGCTCACCGCCGACGCTGGCCTGGCCGACAACCGCGTGATCACCCTCTACCAGGACACCCGCGGCCGCATCTGGATCGCCACCGCCGGCGGCATCGGCTATCGGACGCTGGCCGGCAAGCTGGTGAGCCTGACCGAGGCCTTCGGCGCGGCCAGATTGCCGGTTTATTCGATCGTTCAGGATGCCACGGGCGCGCTCGTGTTCGGCGCGCAGGTCGGCGCAAGCCGCTTCAACGAACAGGGCGTGTTTCAGCCCATTCCGGGGCTGGAGGGAAAGCGCGTGAACGCGGTGCAGCGCGGAAGCGACGGCGCGCTCTGGTTCGGCACCGAAGCCGGCGGCCTGTGGCGCCTGGCCGATGACCGCCTCGAGGAGATCTTCACCCCCGGCGGCGGCCGCTTCGGCAGCGTGGTCCTCAACGGCATCGCGATGGGCAAAGACGGCGTGCTGTGGGTGGCCACGTACGACGATGGCCTGTGGCGCCTGGCCGACGGCCGATGGGCGCGGGTGGATGCCCCGTTGCCCACCCCGCGCATCCTGGCGCTGAAGTATCTCGACAGCGGCCTGTGGGTGGGCACGCGGCAGGGCTTTGCCCGTTTCGACGGCAAAAGCTGGCAGGCCTATGCCGGCGACGCCTTGCCCAACCTGGAGATCCTGGCGATCGCCGCCGGCCCTACCGGTTCCGTCTGGATCGGCACCGGCAGCGGCCTGGTGCGCTACACGCCCGATAAGCAGCCGCCGTGGGTGCAGGTCGAATCGGTCAACCTGAGCCGGCCGGTCAACGGCCGCGTGACGTTGATGAGCGATACGTTGACCGAGCTGCGCCTGAGCGGCGGCGACCTGGCCACGCGGCCCGAGTATATTCGCTTCATGACCCAACTGGAAGGGATAGACGCCGCGCCGCAGTTCCACTGGAGCGGCCAGGTCGCGTTGGGCGAACGCCGGCTGAGCTCGGGCACCTATCGCCTGCGCGCCTGGGCGCGCGACGATGCCATGAACTATTCGCCGCCGGCCGAGGTGACGATCGTCGTGCCGAAGATGGCCAGGTTGCCGGGCGGCCAGACCGTGCCGAACGATGTGCTGATGGCCACGGTCGCGTTGGGCGTGGTCGCGGTGAGCGGCGTGGCCGCGGCCGGCTTCGTGAGCTGGCGCGCCCGCCGCGAAGAGCTCGCGCGCGCCGCGGCCGCGGCCGAACGCCGGCGCCAGGCGCTGGAGCGCCACTTCAACCCGTACATCTCGGGCGAGCCCGTGCGCCAGCCCGACATGTTCTTCGGCCGCGATGATCTGTTGCGTAAGATCGTCAACGCGCTCCATCAGAACAGCATCATGATCCACGGCGAGCGGCGCATGGGCAAGACCACGTTGCTCTATCAGCTCGGCCAGGCCCTGCGCGAGGCCAATGACCCCGAATGGGTCTTCATCCCGGTCTCGGTGGACCTCGAGGGCACGCCCCAGAACCGCCTGTTCTATGTCCTGATGGAGGCGATCTGGGGGGTGGTGCAGGCGTATCTGTCGGCGAATCCGCCCTCTCTGCACTTTCATCGCCTGCCGCCCGGCGACTACACCGACCGCGAGTTCAGCGCCGACCTGCGGGAGATCATCGAGGCGTTGAAGCCGATCGTCGCGCCGCGCCGATTGCGCATCATCTTGATGATTGACGAGATGGACGCCATTGACGGCTACGAGCGGATCATCCAGCTCCAGTTGCGTCGCATCTTCATGAGTCCCCTGGCCGAGAACCTGGGCGCGGTGGTGGCGGGCGTGCACATCAGCAAGGCCTGGGACCGCCTGGAAAGCCCGTGGTACAATCTGTTCAACGAGATCCCGCTGGAGCCGTTCACCGATGAGCAGGCTCGCCAGTTGTTGATCGAGCCGGTGCGCGGAGTTTATGAGTGGGCGCCCGAAGCGGTAGAATATGTGATCGCGCGTGCCGAGGGTCGGCCGTATCGGCTGCAACAGTTCGCGCTGGAAGCCGTCAACCAGATGTTGCTCGCCGGTCGTTTCCGCATCACGCTGGAAGATGTGCAGGCGGCCGAGGCGATCATCGCCGGCGCGCGTTGAGGAGCGAGGATGACAGATCATGCGTAATCCATATGTTACCGGCTCATATGTCACCGGCTACAAGCACTATGGCCGCCACGAGCTGCTGGATCGGCTGCTCCACGGCGAGGCCGCGGCCAGTTGGGTGATCGGCAACCGGCGCATCGGCAAGACCTCATTGTTGCGCCAGTTGGAGAAGCTGGCGCTGGACGAAGGCCGCCTGGTGCCGATCTTCTGGGACATGCAGGGCGCCGATTCGTTCGCCACGCTCGGCAGCTATTTGAGCGATGCAGTGCAGGAGCGCCTCGATCAGCTCGTGGCGCTCGGGTTGCCGGCCGAGGCGGCCGGCGAAGAAAACCTGTTCGTCCTGCTGCCGATGTTGCGCCGGGCGGCGCGCAGCACCGGCCGGCCGGCACTTCTTTTGTGCGACGAGACGGAGGTGTTGATTCCCCTGGCCCGCAGCGAACCGGAAGCGGCCCAGCGGCTGCACGCCGAGCTGACGCGCGGAGGCGGCCTGCGCGTGGTGGCCGCTTCCACGCGACGCATCTACGACCTGCACGAGGTGTGCAGGTCGTGGCCCACGTCGCCGTTCCTGGCCGGCTTCGACATGTCCCAGATGCTGGGAGGCCTCGACCGGCCGAGCGCCATGGCGTTGGTGACCCAGGCGCAGTCCGAAGAGCCCGTGCGCGTCGATCCGGCGGTCGCCGAGGCGATCTGCGATTTGACCAATTGCCATCCCTATCTGATACAATTGCTCTGTTCGCGCGTGTTTCAGACGGACGGCTCGTTGCGGCCGGTGGAGCCCGGCGATCTGACCGTGGATCCGCTGCTCGCCGGCTTCTTCGCCAACGATTTCGGCCTCCTCTCGCCGGCCGAACAGGCGCTCGTGTGGATGGTGCACGAGCAGGGGCCGGTGGCCGACGTCGCGCTGGCCGATGCGTTGCGCCGGCCCCTGGCCGAGGTGCAAACCTATCTGCGGGAGATGGAGTCGCTCGGCTACCTGCGCCAGAGCGATGGCCGTTGGGTGATCGGAAATCGTTTTTGGGAGCTGTGGCTCACGATGGAGCGCCGCCGGCTCGCCGAAGGGGAAGCGCGTCCCGGGCCGCGGCCCGGTCGGCCCGACGCGGCGAACCTGGCCGCGCAACTGAACGCCCACCGCAGTCGTCTGGTCGAGCTGGAGCTGATCCGGGCGCGCGACCTGTTGCACGTGGCGCCTTCGGTCCTGGAGGAGATCCGCCAGACCGAGCAGGAGATCCGGCGGCTGCGGAGCATGTTGGAAGGTGGCGAGTGATCGAGATACCGTTGACCGACCTGAAGGCCCAATATCAGAGCATCAAGGACGAGATAGACGCGGCAATCCGCCGCGTGGTGGAGAGCGCCGCTTTTATCCAGGGCCCCGAGGTGGCCGCGTTCGAGGAGGAGTTCGCCCGCTACATCGGCGTGCGGGGAGCCGTGGGGGTGGCGTCGGGCACCGCGGCCCTGCACCTGGCGTTGCTGGCGTGCGGCGTCGGCCCCGGCGACGAGGTGATCACCACGCCGCATACGTTCTATGCGACCGCCGAGGCCGTGGCCCAGGCCGGCGCCACGCCCGTGTTCGTGGACATCCAGCCCGACACCTATAACCTGGATCCGGAGAAGATCGAAGCCGCCATCACGCGGCGCACGAAGGCGATCGTGCCGGTGCACCTCTACGGCCAGGCGGCCGACATGGACGAGATCCTGGCGGTGGCCCGACGGCACGGCCTGTGGGTGATCGAAGACGCGGCCCAGGCGCACGGCGCGCTCTATCGCGGCCGGCCGTGCGGATCGCTGGCCGATGTGGCTTGTTTCAGCTTCTATCCCAGCAAGAACCTGGGGTGCTATGGCGATGGCGGCCTGGTGGCGAGCAATCATCCCGATATCCTGGCGCGCGTGCGTCGGCTGCGCGATCACGGCCGGGTGGGCAAGTACGAGCATGTGGAGCTCGGCTGGGGCTATCGGCTCGATGCGCTTCAGGCGGCCATCCTGCGCGCCAAGCTGCCGCATCTGGAAACATGGGTGGCGCAACGCCGGGCCCATGCCCAACGTTACAACGCGCTATTGGCGGGTTGCGAGGTTGTCACGCCGACCGAACGCGAGTATAATCGCCATGCGTATTATTCCTATGTCATCCGCGCTTCGCGGCGCGATGCGTTGGCCGAGCATCTCACGCGCGCCGGCATCGGCGTGGTGATCCACTATCCGATCCCCATGCATCTGCAGCCGGTATATCGGACGATGGGCCTGAGCCGCGGCGCGTTTCCGGTGGCCGAAGCGGCCGCCGATCAGGTGCTCTCGTTGCCGATGTACCCCGAGTTGACTCTGGAGCAGCAGGAACGGGTCGTCGAGGCGGTGCGCGCGTTCGTCGCTTGAGCCCGGATGACAGGCAGCGGAAGATGGCCCGGCATGACAGATCTGCAAACTGAATCCGACCGGCAAGTTGCCGGTCGAACCCCGCACCTTTCCGTCTTGATCCCTGCCCGCAACGAGGTGGAGAACGTGCCCGAGCTGGTGGCGCGCGTCGGCCGCGCGTTCGCCGGCCTTGGCCTGTCCCCCGCGGAGGCCGAGCTCGTGTTCGTGGACGACGGCTCGACCGACGGCACCGGCGCGCTCGCCGATCGCCTGCGCGAGCGCTATCCCTTCCTGCGCGTGCTGCATCATCGCCGCAACCAGGGCCTGACGGCTGCGCTGCGTACCGGCTTTCGGGCCGCGGCCGGCGATTACGTCCTTTTCCTGCCCGCCGACCTGGAATCGGACCCCGAGACGGATATCCCTCTGCTCTACGGCAAGCTGCGCGAGGGCTTCGATGTGGTCACGGGGTGGCGCCAGGGCCGCAAGGAAGGCAAGGTGTTCGCCTCGGCCATCTACAACGCGGTCTCGCGGTGGCTCTTCGGCCTGACGCTGCACGACATGAACTGGATCAAGGGATTCCGGCGCGAGGTCATCGAGACTTTGCCCCCGTTGCGCTCCGACTGGCATCGCTTCCTCGTCCATATCGCCGCGCACCAGGGCTATCGCATCGGCGAGGTGCCGACGCCGTGGCAGAAGCGCCGCGCGGGCCGGTCGAAGTTCGGCTTCAGCCGCATTCCGATCTCCCTCCTCGATGTGCTGGTGGTGTGGTTCCTGTTGACGTTCAGCGCGGCGCCGATGCGCTTTTTCGGCGGACTGGGCCTGGCCGCTCTGGTGCTCAGCGCCGTCATCTATGCCGGCCTGTTGGTGCTGTGGCTGACGACCCAGACGCAATTCCGGCCGATCTTCTGGACCGCGGGCGGATTGGCGATCGCCGGGCTGTTGCTCTTTTTGATCGGCTTCCTGGCCGAGCTGATCGTCACGCAGGGGGAGCGGCTCGGCGAGCTGGAGCGACAACTGCGCGCGGACCAGACGCACCCGTACCGCAAGCTTTAGCTTGTGCCCTTGTGCCGCAAGCTTCAGCTTGTGCCCTTGTACCGCAAGCTTCAGCTTGTGCCCTTGTGCCGCAAGCTTTAGCTTGTGCCCTTGTACCGCAAGCTTCAGCTTGTGCCCTTGTACCGCAAGCTTCAGCTTGTGCCCTTGTACCGCAAGCTTCAGCTTGTGCTCCTGTGCCGCAAGCTTCAGCTTGTGCCCTTGTACCGCAAGCTTCAGCTTGTGCCCTTGTACCGCAAGCTTTAGCTTGTGCCCTTGTGCCGCAAGCTTTAGCTTGTGCCCTTGTGCCGCAAGCTTTAGCTTGTGCCCTTGTGCCGCAAGCTTCAGCTTGTGCTCCTGTGCCGCAAGCTTCAGCTTGTGCTCCTGTGCCGCAAGCTTCAGCTTGTGC
>DAOTZV010000123.1:0-46467 GCA_034434235.1 Anaerolineae bacterium | reverse complement strand
CACCTTTTCTCTCGCTCGCAGGGGGTCTGCGACCCCCGTCTGGCCGCCTGAGACGACATGTGCAGGCCGACGACGCCGGTCACAGACCGGCTGGAAGCTGTTTCAAAGCTTAGCTTGATGCCTATGGGGTCTACGACCCCCGTCTGGCCGTCCAAGATGGCGCCTTTAGGCCGAGAACGCCGGTCGCAGACCGGCTGGGAGCCTCTACTGGGTCAGTCCTGTCAGTAACGGATGTCTACCGGCATGCCGATATAGGCCACATCGTACAGTTTCTTTGCCGCCGCATCGTGCAACACGATGCAGCCGAACGAGATGGGCGTTCCGATCTTGTTGGCCCAATCCTTGTAGCCGGTCTTGGCGTCATAGGGCAAGCCGTGGATCCCGTTCTCCGACCCGCCGGCGTAATAAATGCCCAGCCAATAAGGCATCCAGAACCCCCAACGCGAGCCGTAAGCCCTGGGGAGCTTCGTCTGTACCCGAAAGCTGCCGAGACGGGTATAATAGCCGGCCCGGGCCGTCGAGCACGGCCACACATCGGTCAACGTCCCGGCCTGGAACAGATAGCAGCGTTGCCGCGAGACGCTCACCACGAACCCTGTGCCGCCGGCCGGCGCCGGCACAGGTACCGGCGCAACGCTCGCCGGCCTGGTGGCCGTGTTCGGAGTCGTTGTGCCGGGTATCACCAAAACCTGGCCCGAACGAATGTAGTCCGGATTGGTGATGTTGTTGGCGCGCATGAGCGCCTGTATCGAGACACCGTGCGCCGCCGCGATCCTGGCGAGCGTGTCGCCCGGCCGGACGACGTAGGTCCCCTGCTCGGAAGATGCCGAGGCGGCCGGCGCGACGACCAGAATGCCTATGATAACCAGCCCCAAAAGAGCACGCAGATAGTTCACGGAATGCCTCCGAAAGAATGCAGATCGGCTCTTCGGGCGTGGCAGATCCCTCCGACAACGTAAAGTCACACGGACACGGCGATCAGTGTCAATATTATATCCGAAGGCGATTTTTACGTCAAGGTTAAAATGGCGCGTGTGCGCCACGAACGCCGCTATCTCGCGTGCTCCCCATCCGCCGACGCCAGATCGGACGGCGACCACGTCGGCAGGATGAAGGGCGGATCGGCAACGGCCGGCCGGCGCAGGGCATCCAGCGCCCACGCCAGGGCATCCTGATCGCGCCAGGGATACTCGATCGTGCCGAAGCACATGGACTGTTCGTGCCCTTTGCCGCAGACGATGACCACATCGCCGGGCCGCGCCCGTTGCACTGCGAACAGGATGGCCCGCTGGCGGTCGGCCACGCGCACATAGGACTCCCCCTCGACCCGGCCGGCGTCCGTCAGCGCCGCCGCCGTCTCGGCCATGATGGCGGCCAGGTCTTCGGTGCGCGGGTCCTCGGCGGTGATCACGGTAAAATCGGCCAACCGCGCGGCCACCTCGCCCATCAGGCGGCGCTTGGCGCGGTCGCGCAGGCCCGCCGAGCCGAAGACCGCGATCAGCCGGCCGCCGGGACCGAGCAACGTGCGCGCGGTCGTCAGCGCCTGTGCCAGGGCGTTCGGCGTATGGGCAAAGTCCACGATGGCCGTGAACGGCTGTCCGCAGTGGATCCGTTCCATCCGGCCCGGCACCCCGGCCATGGCCGCCACCCCGGCCCGGATCGCCTCCGCGGCGACGCCCAGCGCCAGCGCGGCAGCCGCGGCCGCCAGGATGTTGTACACGTTGAACGCGCCGATCAACGGCGTGACCACATGCAGCGCCTCCTGTTCGCACAGGGCGCCGGCCGCCGGCGAGCACACGATGTCGAACTCCATGCCGGCCGGCGCCTGGCGGATGTGGGCCGCGCTCAACGCGAGCGCGGCCGAAGCGGGCGCCGCGCTTTCGGCCGCCAACCCGTAGCTGATCTGCCGCTCGGCCGGAATGGCGGCCAGGAAAGAGAACGAGCCATCATCGCGATTCAACACCGCGGTCTTGATCACGCCCGGCTTGCGCGGGCTTTCCGCCAGGCCGCGGAAGAGCATGGCCTTGGCCTGCCGGTAAGCCTCGAAGGTGCCGTGCGCGTCCAGGTGCTCGTGGGTGATGTTGGTGATCACCGCCACGTCGAATGCGCAGCCGGCCACGCGCTGTTGCGCCAGGCCGTGCGAGGTGACCTCTAACACCGCGACCTCGGTGTCGGCCGCGCGCATCGCGGCGAGATAGCGCTGGATGTCGGCCGCGTCGGGCGTGGTGGTGTGCAATCCGGTGTCGTAGGCCCGGTCGCCGATCACAGCGTTCACGGTGCTGATGACCCCAGCGCGGCGGCCCGCGGCGCGCAGGATGTGGAAGAGGAGATTGGCGGTCGTGGTCTTGCCGTCGGTGCCGGTGATGCCGACCAGCGCCATCGTCCGGCTGGGGTGGCCGTGCCACGCGGCGCTCAGCCATCCCAGGGCCGCGCGGCCATCGGGCACCTGGATGTAGCTCGGCGGATCGGCCGGCAGCGCCGCGCGCGGCAGCTCGCCGACGACCGCGGCCGCGCCGCGCGCCAATGCGTCGGCGATGAAGCGATGGCCGTCCGCGGCCACCCCGCGATAGGCGACGAACAAACTGCCGGGGACAACCTGCCGCGAATCGGCCGTGATGTGCGTGATCGGGAGATCGGTCGGGCCCCAGGCGGCAAGCACCTGGGGCAGATCGGCGACCAGACGGCGGAGCTCCATGCGCCGCGCCTCATTCCGGCGCGGGGTGGCCGCGCGCCCGATGCACTCGCGTGGACACCCGCAGGCCCGACCAGCCGCACTCCCGGTTGGTGCAATGATAGCGCCGCACCGGCACGATGATGCTGATCAGGCGGTCGGCTGTGTGCCGATGCACGCGGTGGATGTTGCCCCCGCAGCGCGGGCAATGCAGGTCGGTGAGGGCCGGATTGTTTTGCGCGCGCCAGCGCACGCGCCAGATCAGCGCCCAAAAGACCACGATCAACAAGGGGATCGCGATCAGCTCGGAAAGGCCGATGTGGGTGAAGAAGTAGATCAGGCTATCGGCCAGCCGGTTCAGCGTGCTCGTGCTCGCGCCGACGACCGTCCGCAGAAACCGCAAGAGCGAGGCGCGAATCTGCATGCGCTCGAAAATCAGAAAGATGCCGAGCGCCAGGCCCAGCACGATCAGCACCTCGACCCAATATGATTGCACGAACGGCGGCAGCGTAAAGCGCCGCCGTTCGCGGCGATGCCGATGAAGCTCCTCGGGCATAATCCCCTCGTCAGATCATAGCCCGGCTTACCGCCAGGCCAGCAGTTGCACCGATTGCGCCGCCCACCGGATCAGCGGCTCGGGCGCCAGGCCGATCAGCAACGTCAACGCGCCGGTTGCCAGCACGGCCACCTGCAGGGGCCACTCGGCGGCGATCGGCTCGGCATCGGCCTCGGCCGGCACGAAGAACATCACCCGCACGACGTTCAAATAGTAGAACGCGGACACCACCGCATTGAGCGCACCGATGACGGCCAGCGGGATCATGCCCGCGCGCACGGCCGCGCCGAAGACGAACAGCTTGCCGACGAAGCCGGCCGTCGGCGGGATGCCCGCCAGCGACAACAGGAAGACGAAGAGGACCACCGCCAGCCACGGCGCGCGGCGCACCATTCCGGCGTAATCCTTGATCTCCACCTTGCCCGATCGGTTTTCGACGACGATCACGGCCGCGAACGCGCCGACATTGGTCACCAGGTAGGCGAACAGATAGATCAGGACGCCGTTGATGCCGGCAAAGGGCGCCATAGTCGCGGCGCCGGCCGTCGTGGCCGCGGCGACGCCGATCAGGATATAGCCGGCCTGTGCGATGGACGAATAGGCCAACATGCGCTTGATGTTGCTCTGGCGGATGGCCGTCAGGTTGCCCAGGGTCATCGTCAAGATGGAGATGGCGGCCAACAACGTCGTCCATTGCGGCTGGAACGGCCCCAACACCACGAGGAGCACCCGCATCAGGATCGCGAAGCCCGTGGCCTTCGAGGCCGTCGAGAGGAAGGCCGTCACCGGAGTCGGCGCGCCTTCGTAGGTGTCGGGCGCCCACTGGTGGAACGGCACCAGGCTCGCCTTGAAGCCGAAGCCGACCATCAGCAACAACAGCGCCGGCACGCCCAGCCAGATCAGGTCGGAGCTGCCCAGCCGGCCGAGCGCTGCGGCGGTGGCCGCGAAGTCGGTCGTGCCGGTGGCGCCGTACAGAAGCGACATGCCGTAGAGCATCACCGCCGACGCGGTCGCGCCGTACAAGAAGTATTTGATCGCCGCCTCGCCCGACTTGCGGTCTTCCCGGAAGAAGCCGGCCAGGATGTAGCTGGTGATGCTCAGAAACTCCATCGCCAGGTAGAGCATCACGAAGTTCGTCGCGCTGACCGCCAGGCAAATCGCGACGGCCGCCACCAGGAGCAGCGCGTAGAACTCCCCGCGGTAGGGCGTGCGCGTGCGCATGAACGGGATGGCGGCCAGGATCACGAGCGCCACCCCGATGATGGCCAGCGCTTTGAAGAAGAGCGCGAACGGATCGGCCGCCAACATCGTCGCCACCTGGGCCTTTTGGCCGGCGGCCGGCAGCAGGCCCAGCAACGCCAGTCCCAACCCGCCGAGCGCCACATAGGGCAACCAGGGCTTGGGCCGGCGCTCGAGCGTCACCGGATCGCGCGGCTGGCGGCCGAGGATGTCGAGGACGAACAGGACGGCCGCGGCAAGCAGCAGGATCAGTTCGGGCAACAGAAAGATCAGATCGTGCAGGCTCAAGAGATCGCCTCCCCGGCTCAAAGCCGAAAACGAAATCCGATCACTTCATTTTCCGGCAAGGCCGGCCAACAGGTTCACAAAGGTGCCGTTGAAGAAGTTCAACAACACCGCAGGGAAGACGCCGATCAACACCATGAAGAAAACCAGCGGCCAGAGGGTGATCTTCTCGAAGAGCGCCACGTCGGTCGGCTCGTGTCCTGCGGCGCCGGTCACGGGATCGGTCCAGTGTTCGATCTTGTGCGGGTCATATTGCCCCAGGAACACGTACTGGATGATCTTCCACAGGATGTACGCCGCGGTGAGCACGATGCCGATGACGCCGATGGCGGCCCAAATGCGCACGATGTCGAACGCGCCCCGGAAGACGAAGAACTCGCCCCAAAAGCCCGCCAAACCGGGCAGGCCCAGCGAAGTCAGCGCGGTCACCGCGAAGAGGCCGTAGTAGTACGGCAGCTTGCTGCTCAGTCCGCCGAACATCTTCAGATCGCGCAGGTGCGCCCGCTCGTAGATCACGCCGACCAGGAAGAACAGTGCGCCCGTGCTGATGCCGTGGTTGAACATCTGGAGCGCTGCGCCGTTGAGGGCCATGGCGCCGGAATCTATCAGCTCCTGCGAGCCGACCGCCAGCCCGGCCGCGCCGGCGCCCAACAGCACGTAGCCCATGTGGCTTACCGACGAGTAGGCGATCAGGCGCTTCAGGTCCCATTGCGCCAGCGACACCAGCGCGCCGTAAACGATGGAGATCACGCCCAGGATCACCACGACCAGGCCATAGGCCTTGAACGCCTCGGGGAAGATCGGCAGGTTGATGCGCAGGATACCGTAGGCGCCCAGCTTCAACAAGATGCCGGCCAGGATGACGGAGCCGGCGGTCGGCGCGGCGGTGTGGGCATCAGGCAACCAGGTGTGGAAGGGCCAGCTCGGCACCTTGATGGCAAAGGCGATGAAGAAGGCCCAGAACGCCAGGCTGGCCGCCAGGAAGTTATCGGCGAAAGGCTTCAGTCGCGCGGCCTCGACCATGTCGAAGGTGCCGACCGAGAGATAAATGCCGATGATGGCCAGGAGCATCAACACCGAGCCGGCCATAGTGTAGAGAAAGAACTTGATGGCCGAATACTGCGGCCGATCCTTCGGCTGGCCCCACACACCGATGAGCAGGTACATCGGCACCAGGCCCAGCTCCCAGAAGACGTAGAAGAGCACCAGATCGAGCGAGACGAAGACGCCGATCATGCCCATCTCCAGGAGCAGGAACAGGAAGAAGAACTCCCGCACCCGTGTCTTGATTACCTGTGCCGAATACCAGAGGCCCAGGGTGGTCAACAGGGTGGTGAGGAAGACGAGCGGAACGCTCAGGCCGTCCACGCCGAGATGGTAGTTCACGTGGAGCGGCGCGATCCAGGGCACGTTGATCTCGAACTGAAAGCCGCTTCTTGCCGGTTGATAGCCGGCGGCTATCGCGATCGCCAGGCCCAGCGGCAACAGGCTGATGGCGATGGCGCCGTTTTTGATCAGGCGCTCCTCGCGCTCCCTGTCCATGCCCAACCATCTGCCCCAGGGCAAGAGCGTGAGAATGGCCCCGAGGAGAGGCGCAAAGGTAATGACGGTCAGAAGCGAATTGGTCATCAAAGAACCTCCGAAGAATTCGGACTATATTGGTTGAGAGATCTTCGTTGCATACCCTCAACGAGTCGAAAGCGAAAAACCGGAAGAGCAATGGTTGACTTATTGGCTATTCTGATATATAATAAAGCCGTTCAATAAACCGGTTCGACCGGTTTACCCGCCCCCGGCGACAAGGTAGCCAGGTGTGGCTGCCTTCCCCTCTGGAAGGGGATAGCCGGGGGTGTTTTATTGGGATCAAGGCACCCTCCATAGATCTACCACCTTCCCGGCAAATGTATGATAATATCGGCTTTCAATATTCATGACATGTTGCCTCACTGCGCCCACAATCATGTCGGCCAGTTGAAGACCATCCTCTCGACTGGAATCTCCGCTAATGATTTTCTTGAATGGACGACTTCGTCTGCCGATCCTGCTGCATGCGACCGATAATCCAATTCGCAACGCGCGTCGAAATCCAGGGGTCATACCATCAATGATCAATATCTCATCAGCCAACTCCCACTCCGACGCTCGCAACACGAGGCCAATAAGGAACTCGATCACGATGCTTTGGCCGCTTAAAGTCGCAAATCGTTTGTCTAGTCTCCCTTTTTCTACCACAACCGCCCGAACGCGAAACGGGATTGGCTCGACCGCAGCGAAAAAAGCCTCCTTATGAATCGCTGTTGTCTTCTGATACTTGAATTCAAAGCCCGGCAATCGAAACTGACGGCGAAGATCTCCCAATTCAGACAAGGGCTCTCGACTTGCTAATTCTACCATCGCAAGCGCAAAGTGACTCGACGAGGTTGCTAAACCGCTCAGGCCGGGATCGCCGGATTCGTCAAGGAAATAGTACTGAGCCAACCAGCCGTCCTCTGATCATGTTGTCACTTCGGCAACACCAGAAATGCCCCCAACACGACCGACAGGGCGACCAGCGCCACCAACAGATAGTTCTGCGCCCGGCCCGTCTGGATGACCCGCGCCGCGCCGCCCACGGCTGCGGTGACCGCGCCGACGCCGTTCACAAGGCCATCCACCACGTGCACGTCAAAGGTGTGGCCGAACTCCGAAATGCGCCGCCAGAGCTCGCCCACACCGTCCACGATCGGATCTATGATCCAGGCGTCGTCGAAGCGGAAGAGCCAGTTCGCCAGCCGTTGCACCCCCTTGACGAACACCTTGCCGTAGAACTCGTCGAAGTAGTACTTGTTCTGTAACACCGTGTAGAGCCGGCCGAGCGGCCGCGCCAGCGGATCGGCCAGGCGCAACGGCGACCAGGACGCGTCCCCTTCTCGCCGGCCGATCTCCGCGACCCCGCGATAGGTGAGCCAGCCCAACAACAGCCCGCCCAGCGCGACGACGATGGAGGTAAGCAACGGCGCCGCCGCAAAGGGCAGCTCGGCCGCCTCGATGCGCAGCGCCTCGGCCAGGCCGGCCATCAGGTGGTGGAACGGGTTGCCGGAGAGCCGCCCCAGGAGCGGGAAGGTCGTCGGGATGCCCACCCAGCCGAACGCGACGGCAAAGAGGGCCAGGACCATCAGCGGGATCGTCATCCACCGGAAAATGCTATCCTCTTCGCTGGCGTGTTCGGCCGCGGCCGTGCGCGGCTTGCCGAAGAAGACCAGCGTGATCTGGCGCGCAGTGTAGAACGCCGTCAGCAGCGCGGCCACGGCCAGGACCGCAAAGACGAGCCGGTTGTGCGCCCAGGCGTCGGCCAGGATCTCATCCTTGCTCCAGAAGCCCGCGGTGACGAACGGGAAGCCCGCCAACGCCAGCCCGCCGATGATGAACGTCCACGCCGTGCGCGGCATCCGGCGGAACAGCCCCCCCATGTTGCGCATATCTTGGGGATCGAAAGAGGGTAGATCGGTAGATTGGTGGCTGGTAGATTGGTAACCGGTAGACTGGTGGCCATGCGCGGCCGCTTCCCCCTCTACCAATCTACCAGCTTCCCCATGCCCCGCGTGATGTCCGTGCTCCATGCCGTGGATCACGCTGCCGGAGCCGAGGAAGAGGAGCGCCTTGAAGAACGCGTGCGTGAGCAGATGAAAGGTGGCGGCCACGTAGGCGCCGATGCCGAGCGCGGCGAACATGAAGCCGAGCTGCGAGATGGTCGAATAGGCCAACACCTTCTTGATGTCGTTTTGGGCGACCGCGATGGTGGCCGCGAAAAGCGCGGTGAACGCGCCGATGAACGCGATGAACTGGAGCGCCGGGCCGTGCTCGACGGCCGCCATGAGCGGGAAGGTGCGGATGATCAGATAGACGCCCGCCGACACCATCGTCGCGGCATGGATCAGCGCAGAGACCGGCGTCGGGCCTTCCATGGCGTCGGGCAACCACACATGGAGCGGGAACTGCGCGCTCTTGCCGATCGCGCCGCAGAAGATCAGGATGGCGATCAACGTGGCCCAGGGCACCGGGCCGATCAGCGCGATGTTCGTGGTGGTGGTCGCCAGATGCTCCAGCGTCTCCGGCTTGAAGATCTCGGCGAAGCTCAACGAGCCGACCTGCGCGAAGAGCAGCAACATGCCGGCCAACATCAACGTATCGCCGATGCGCGTGGTGAGGAACGCCTTCAGTCCGGCCTCTTTGGGCGTGATCTTCTTGGGGTCATCGTACTTGCGGGCGAACCAGAAACCGATCAGCAGGTAAGAGCAGAGGCCCATGATCTCCCAGAAGATCAGCAACATGATCAGGTTGTCGGCGAGCACCAGGCCGATCATGCCGGTGGCGAAGAGGGCGATATACGCGAAAAAGCGGCTGGCGAGCGGATCCACGTGTCCGGGCTCCGCGGGCCACCCGCGCTGATCGTGCGCGCCGACCGGCTTGCCCACGCCCATGTAGCCGACCGAATAAACGAAGATCAGGAAGCAGACGAACGGCACCATCAAGAGCATGAGCGCCGACAAGGGGTCCACCATGAAGCCGAACGCCTGCCACGCGCGGCCGGCCGGCAACCAGGCGCGGAACAGGCGGAAGGGCTGCCCGGCGATCTCGTGTTGGCCGAAGGCCGTGAACGCGATGGCCCAGCCGATCAGCCACGAGAGGCCCACGCCGGCCACCGCCAGGCCCGCGCTGAGCTTCTTGTTGCGGTTCGTCCACAACACGATCAGGACAAACGCCAGGAACGGCAAGATGGGCAGGAGGATCGTCAGGTTGTAGATGAACGGAGTGGAAGATTCATGCATAGCAGCCTCGGTGAAAGGCGGGAAATCGAGAAATCGGTAAATCGGTAGATTGGTAAATTGGTAAATCGGTGAGAATAGACAAGGCGGCAAGGCTCCGATGGCTCATCCCTTCATGGTATCTATCTCTTCGATGTTGACGGTATCGCGCAGGCGATAGATGGCGATGAAGAGCGCGATGCCGACCGCGGCTTCGGCGGCCGCCACCGTGATCACGAAGACGGCAAACGCCTGGCCGATCAACTCGCCGGGGGCCGTGTAGCGCCAGAAGGCGAGCAGGTTGATGTTGACGGCGTTCAACATCAGCTCGACGCCCATCAACACGGCGACCGCGTTTTTGCGCGCCAGCACGCCGAAGAGGCCGATGCAGAACAGCGCGGCCGCCAAAACCAGATACCAGGTGAGTGGAACCATGATCGCTACTCCCGTTCCCGAGCAATGATGATCGCGCCGATCATCGCCGCCACCAACAGGACCGAGGCCACCTCGAACGGCACCGTATAGGGGCCGACGAAGTCCGCGCCGAGCCGGCCGATCGGGTCGGCGACCGCCGCGCCGGCCGCCACGGGCCACGCCACGCGCGTCACCACCGCAGCCAGGCCCACGAAGAGCAGGGCCGCGAACCCGCCGACCAGCCCCCACTGGCTGTTGAAGCGCGGCTGTTGGGGATCCATGAGCCGGCGCGTGAGCATGATCGCGAAGATGATGAGGGTCGAGATGGCGCCGATATAGATCAGCACCTGGACCACGGCCAGGAACTCGGCCTGTAACAGGATGAAGATGCCGGCGATGCCGAAGAACGCGGCGATCAGCCACAGCGCGGCGTGCAGCAGATTGCGGGTCGTGACGACCAGCAACGCCGCGCCGAGGGTCCAAAGGCCCAAGAGGATGAAGAAGATCTGCTCCATGACAGAGATTCCTTGCTATCGAACGCCCCTCATGCCGCCGAGGCGACCCCGCGCGCGGCCGCATAGCGCTTCGCCGCCTGGCCCATCAGCGTCAGGGTCACCATGATCGCGACGACGTTGCCGGCCAGGACGAGCAGCCATTGCAGCCCGACCGCTACCGGCAGCTTGACGACGACGGCCACCCACAGCAGATTGAACAGCCCCAGCGGCACCAGCACCTTCCAGGCGAGCGCCAGCATCTGGTCAATGCGGAAGCGGGGCCAGGTGCCGCGGATCCACATGAGCAGGAAGACGATCAGGATGGTCTTAATGCTGAAATAGAGCGGCCCCAATACCGGCCACTGGTCGGCGAACGGCCCGCGCCACCCGCCCAGAAAGAGGGTCGAGGCAATGGCCGAAACCGCCAGCAGGTTGCCGTATTCCGCGATGTAAAACCAGCCGAACTTCAGGCCGCTATACTCGATGAAATAGCCGGCCACGATCTCGGAATCGGCCTCGACCAGGTCGAAGGGCGCCCGGCCGGTCTCGGCCGCCGCGGCCAGGATGTAGGTGATGAACGCGGCCGGCAGCACCAGGCCGAAGGGAATCGTCTGGATTTCGACGATCTCGCCCATCTTCATGGTGCCCACCAGCACCACCACCGCGGCCATCGAAAGCACCATCGGCACCTCGTAGCTGAGGAGCTGGGCCACGATCCGAAACGCGCCGACCAACGCAAACTTGTTGTTGGACGACCAGCCGGCCATGATGATGGCGATGGTGGAGATCGAGCCGACCGCCACCAGGTAGAGCACGCCGACGTTGAGGTCCTGGCCGATCACCCCGCGGCCGAACGGGATCACCGCCCAGAGCAGCGCCGCGCCGACGAAGATCAACAGGGGCGCCAGGTTGAAGACCGGCTTATCCGCCCGCTCCGGCACGATGTCTTCCTTGGTGAGCAACTTGATCGCATCGGGGATCGCCTGAAAGATGCCCCACGGCCCCACCCGATTCGGCCCGATGCGGTTCTGGATGCGGGCGATCACCTTGCGCTCCATGACCGTGAGCGTCAGGGTGGCGATCACCGGCATCAGGACGAGCAGGACCGCGACGACCAGATGGTTAACGAGGGTCACCGCCCACGAGGGCAAAAAGGAGCTGAGCAACGCGGTCCAGGAGTTGCCGAGGTTCACGAAGAGGTTGCTGATGTATTCCATTATCGCCACTCCAGCGCGCCCTTACGCCAGGCGTAGAGCAACCCGCCGAGCAAGATCAGGACGAAGAGCACCATCTCGACCAGCGCGTAGAGGCCGAGCTTGTGATAGGCGACCGCCCAGGGGAAAATGAAAGCGGCCTCGACATCGAAGACGACGAAGACCAGGGCATACAGGTAGTATTGAGCTTTGAACTGGACCCAGGTCTCGCCGATGGTTTCCAGGCCGCATTCATAAGTCGCATTCTTGATGGGATTGGGCTTTTTGGGACGTAAGGCCCAGGCCACGGCCAGGCCGATCGCGGGAACTGCAAGGGCAATCAAGAAGAAGATCGCAACAAAGAGATACTGCGATTGCACCGTTTTCCCTCCTTTGGGCGCAGGGTTTCTTCAGCAATGACGCTTCAAACGGGCAATGATCCGCACGTGGGCGGGCAAATCGCAGTCTGCCCGCGCTGAGAACGGGCGAATTGTAGCACAGGACACAAAGGAATGCAAAGTTTGCGGTTTCGTCGAAATCGAGGGCAGGCGAGGAGGATAAAGATGAAAATGTAGGGCGAGAACAATCTCGCCCTACACCCCGATTCTCAGGTCAATTGGCCGGCCGGGCCGCCAGCTCGGCGGTCACCTTGAGCTCTTTGCCGTCCCGCAGGACGACCAGGTCGAGCCGATCGCCGGGCTTCTTCCCCCGCACGATCTGCACCAGATCTTGCATGGTCGTCACGTTCTTACCATCGGCGGTCACGATGACGTCGCCGCCGATCTTGATGTTGCGGCCGCCGAGCCGGTAATCTTGCGTTCCCGACCGCAGACCGGCTTTCTCGGCCGGGCTGTTCGCCACCACCTCCTGGATCAACGCGCCGGTCTGCTGCGCGTCCAGGTTCATGGCTTTGGCCAGCTCCGGCGTCAGGTCAATCCCGGCCACCCCCAACCAGGCGCTTGGTCCGGCCTGCGGCGCATTCTCGCGCGGCGCGGGCGGCTGCGGTTGCCCCTGATCGTCCCGGCCCCCGCGCGGCGGTGTAGCGCTCTGCGGCGCGGTCGGCCGGGCGGTCAGGGTCAACGATACGGTGAGCTCCTTGCCGTCGCGCAGGATCGTCAGCCGGACCGTCTGTCCGACCCTGCTGTGGCGCGCCAGGTAGGTGACCAGATCCTCGAAACGTCTGACGGGCTGGTCCTCAATGGCCGTGATGACATCGCCGCCCACCCTGACCGGCACGCCTTCGATGGTGGCCTGGCGGGTACTGCCGATCAGGCCGGCTTTGTCGGCCGGGCTGTTCTTGACCACATCCACCACCAGCGCCCCACGCTGGGCCGGCGACAGGCCCATCTCCTGCGCCACCTCGGCCGAAAGAGTGGTGCCGCTGATGCCGATCCATGGATGCTCGGCCTTGCCGTTTTGGATCAGCTCGGGCACGACCCGTTTCACGATGGCCGACGGAATCGCGAACCCGACGCCCGCCGAGGCCGGCACGGGCGACTCGATGGCCGACGGCACGCCGATCAGGTTGCCGTTCAGGTCGAGCAGCACGCCGCCGGAATTGCCCGGGTTCACAGGCGCGTCGGTCTGGATGATGTCGGGGATCGTGTAGGAGGCAACCATGCCGGCCATGGCGCTCTCACCGCCGGCCGGCAGGATGCGGCCCAGCGCGCTAACGATGCCGAAGGTCATCGAGCCTTCCAGCCCGAACGGATTGCCGATCGCCACCACGAATTGGCCGACCCTGACCTGGGTCGAATCGCCGACGGTGACCGGTTGCAGCTTGACCGCGGTCGGATCTACCTTGATCACCGCCAGGTCGCTATCCGGGTCGGTCCCGACGACGGTCGCGGGCACCACAGCGCCGTCGGCAAAGGTCACCGTGATCTTCCTGGCCCCGGCCACCACATGGTTATTCGTCACGATGTGCCCCTGGCGATCCCACACAAAGCCCGACCCCTCGCCCTGGGCCATCGGCGCACCAGGGATGGCCTGGCCGCCCGAAGCACCGGCAGATTGGACGACGACCCGAATATGGACCACCGACGGGTTGGCCGAGTTATAAATCTCTTGCAGCCGCGCCTCCAGGTCGCCGGCCAGCGGCGCGGTGGCCGACGGTTGTCCGGCCGGCCGCGCCGCTTCCGCGCTGGCCGTGGCAACCGCCTGTTGATCGAGCACATATCTGTCGGCCAGCGAGGCGACGCCCGGCAAGACCGCGGAACATGCCGACAGGGATAGCGCGCCGATCAATACTACCAGCAACACGATGTAACGCCAGTTCCTGGTCATACTTCCCTCCAACGTTTCTATGCGGACTCGAAGGAATCGCTCAACAGATCCCTACCGTTTGCCAAGTATAGCAGGATGGAGGGTGTTTGTCTTTAAGGGGCGCTAAGAAGTGGTTAAGAATTGCGTTAATCGCGACGAGGACCTCTCCGGTTTGCCTATACCGCGCGGTGGGACTATACTCGATATGGTCGGAGGAGCAAGCGGATCAGGGACGGCCGCTGGACGCGCGAGCGCCAGGGCTGCCCTTACCCCGGCGCTCTAAAAAGGAGGAGAAGGAGAGAACTTTGTTTGCGTCTCTCATGCGTTATTCTAATATAAGTGCAGATATTTTGCTGGACGCGCAATTGACCATCAAGCTACACTTTTCATACGGTTCTCATGCGTTTATCATACTCTCGCGATCAGGAGCATCTCAGAATGACTTCGGCCGTAGCTTCCGTGTGCGATCTGGGCGTCGCCGACTACGATGAGATCCTCGCCTTGTGGCGTCGCGCCGGATTGCCGGTGCGCGCGGATGGCCGCGATGCGCCGGCCGAGTTTGCCCGTCAGATGGCTTCCGGCATCCAGCGGACGATCGGCATCCGCGAGGAGGGCCGGCTGGTGGCCGTGGCCGTGCTCACCCACGACGGCCGCAAGGGCTGGATCAACCGCCTGGCCGTGGATCCGGCCTGCCGTCGCCGGGGACTGGCGCGGCGGCTGATTGCCGAGGCCGAGCGGTGGTTCACCCAGGACCTGGGCCTGGAGGTGTGGGCCGCGTTGATCGAGGCGCACAATACGGCCTCGTTGGCCCTCTTCGAGTCGCTGGGCTACAGTTACCACCGCGACATCCTGTATGTCAGCAAGCGCACCCGCGCCGGCGCATGAACGCGATGGCCGCTGCTCCCTGGTTGATCCGTCCCTTTCAGCCCGCGGACCAGCCGGCCGTCCGGCGGTTGATCCTGGAAGGGCTGGGCGAGCACTTCGGCGCCATCGACGAGACGCGCAATCCCGACCTGGATGACATCGCGGCCCATTACATCGCCCAGGGGCACGTGTTCCTGGTGGCCGTGGCCGGCGCGACGGTGATCGGCTCCGGCGCGCTGATCGTCGAAGACGCGCAGGTCGGCCGGCTGGTGCGGGTGTCGGTGGCGCGCGGCTATCGGCGCCGGGGCCTTGGCCGCGCGCTGGTGGCGCGGCTGATCGCCGCGGCCCGAGCGCGCGGATTGCGTCGGCTATGGATGGAGACGAACGATGATTGGGAGCCCGCGATCCGGCTGTATCGGAGCTGTGGCTTCCGCGAGTACGACCGTCGTGACGGCAACCTCTACATGGCGCTCGAATTGACCTCTTCTCCCCTCCTCCCGTAACGCAAGCCGGAGGCTTGCGGCTGCAGGTGCATGACAGCACGCAATAAAAAGGCCCATTTGCGACGCCAGCGAGACCGGCGCCGCAAATGGGCCCTATCTGCTCCGTGGCGAGACTACTTGCTCGCGGGCGCGTTCTCCTTCAAGATATCGTTGGCCTTCTTGACGACATCATCGAGCATCTTCTTGGCGTCGGCCTTGGTGTCGGTGATCGCCTTGCTCAGGATCTCCTTGTCGATCAGGCTGCGCACCGGATCATACCCGGCGACCGGCGCCTCGACCATGGCGTACTTGGCCCACTCGAACATCTTGGCGTAAGAGTCGGCCAGGCCGCCGGCCCATTTCGGATCCTTGGCGTAGGCCTCCTTCACGTCGGCCACCGCGCTCTGGCGCACCGGCAGATAGCCGGTCCAGACGGCCCAGCGCGCGGTCTGCGCCTTCTCGCCCAGGAACTTGATCACCAGCCAGGCGGCCAGCTCCTTCTCGGGCGTGGTCTTGTAGACGCTGACGCTGGCGCCGTAGAGGTTGATGGCCGGCTTGGGGCCGCTCTGCGGCGGCAGCGCGATGTCCCACTTGAACTTGGCGCCCTTGTCCACCGTGTCCTTGTAGAACGGCAGGCCGGAAGAGGAGGCGATGACGAAGAGCACGTCGCCGTTGCCGAAGCGGGTCTGTTCGCCGTAGCGCTCGCTGGTCGGGATCTCGACCAGGCACTTGTTCTCGGCCATGCGCTGGATCATCTTGACGGCATCCACGCCGGCGTCGCTGTTGAAGACGTAAGCGCTGCCGTCCTCGGCCAGGATGCGGCCCCCGCGCGTGAAGACCAGGGTGGCGAAGTTCGACGCGTCGTGGCGGAAGGCCCAGCCGAACTTCTTGGTCTTGTCAGACGCCTTGCAGGCCATCTCCTCGAACTCTTTCCAATCCTTCGGCGGCGCGCTGTAGCCGAGCTGCTTCAGCCAGTCGGCATTGTAATAGAGCACTTCCATCGAGCGCTGGGTCGGGAAGCCCAGGATCTCGCCCTTGAACTGCGGGTTCTTGTCGCTGTCCAGGAAGGTCTGGAAGTAGTCCTTCAGGTCCGCTTCGCTCAGGCCATAGGTCTTGCTCTGGATGAAGGGGGTCAGATCAATGACCGCATCCTGATTGCGATACGTGGCGGCCTGATTCTGATAGGCCACCGAGATCTCGGGCGGTTGTCCGGCCTGGATGGCCGCGTTGATCTTGTTGTACACGTCGTTGTACGACGCGCCGGCGATCTCGGCCTTGGCGGTGATGCCATACGGGTTGCTCTTGTTGAACTCGTCGAGCATCCCCTGCAGGAAGTCCTGATCCTTCTGCGGCCGGTTGTGCCAGTAGGTCACGGTGATGTTCTTGCCCTTCAGATCGATCGCATCCACCTCGGCGGCGGTCTTCGGCGGGTTGTTCACCTTGACGGCCGGCGCCTTGGTCGGTTCAGGCGCCTTGGTCGGCTCGGGCGCCTTGGTGGGTGCGGGCGCCTTGGTCGGCTCGGGCGCTTTGGTGGGCTCGGGCGCCTTGGTCGGCTCGGCCTTGGCGGCCGGCGCGGCCGTCGGTGCGGGCGCCTTGGTCGGCGTCGGTCCAGCGCAGGCCGTCACAAACAACGCCAGCGCCACAAACAGGCTCAATGCAACGAACAACTTACGGGATTTCATTCTACCTCCTTGAAATTGGGTCAAGTATGATCTCGAACGAGCAAGCGGGTGGCCATCCCTCTTTTCGCAGGCGAATGCATCACCTCCTTTGATGTCTCCCGATCAACCGATGTTACATGATCATCCCTTGATGCCGGTCGTCGTGATGCCTTCCGTGAAGTACTTCTGGGTAAAAAAGTAGAAGATGATGACCGGCACCACGACCATCGAAGAGAAAGCCATCATCAGTTGGACCTTTGTGCCGCCCTCCTGCACCAGGAATTGCTGCAGGCCGACCGCCAACACGCGCATCTGCGGATCGCGCGTGACCAATAGCGGCCACTTGAAGCTATCCCATGCCCAGATGAAGTTGATGAGCGCCACCGACACGAGCGCCGGCTTCGAGAGGGGCAGAACGATCGTGAGCAGATAGCGCAGATGGCCGCAGCCGTCTATGAACGCCGCGTCATACAGATCGCGCGGGATCTGCAAGAAGAACTGCCGCAGCAGGAAGATGCCGAAGACGCTGGCCAGGAAGGGAATGATCAGCGCCAGATAGGTGTTATACCAGGATCCCGCGCCGAACGGGTTGGGAAACTGATACATCATGACGGCCTTGGGCACGATCGTGAGATCGGGCGGGATCATGATGGTGGCGAGCAACAGGAGAAACAGGAGGTTCTTGCCCGGGATCTCCATCAGGGCGAACGCGTAGGCCGCCAGCGCCGAGGTGATCATCACCCCGGCGACGATGACCAGCGAAACGAAGATGCTGTTGAACGCATAGCGGAAGAAGAGATAGATGTTCCACTGCTTGTCCCAGCCGATGGTGGTGATCGCCTCGGGATAGTTCTGCCATTGCAGCGGCTCGTCGCCGAGCGGGAACCACGGCCAGAACGCGCCTGTGATCACGCTGCCGTAGGTCTTCAACGACGTGGCAACCATATGGAAGAACGGGAAAACCGCGATGAACGCGCCGAGGGTCAAGACGACATAGATCAGGATCTGCGTCCATGAGACGCGGCGCGAACGGATGATCGTCGGTTGCAGCGTGCGAACAGCCATCTCTCGCCCCCTTTTACGCGTAAACGACGGCCCGGCCGGCGACGCGGTTCTGGATGATGGTGATGATCAGGATAACCGAAAACAGGATAAAGGACAGCGCCGCGCTGTAGCCGTAGCGATTGTACTGATACATCTGCTGGAAGATGAAGATGCTCGCCGTCGTGGTGGCGTCTCCCGGCCCGCCCATCGTCATGACGTAGATATGGTTGAACGCCTTGAACGTGCCGATCACCGTGTAGAGCAGCAGGAAGAAGGTGGTCGGCGAGAGCAACGGGATGGTGATGCGCCGGAAAAGCTGCCAGCCGTTGGCGCCGTCAATCTTGGCGGCCTCATACAGCTCGTTCGGGATGTTGCCCAGCCCGGCCAGGAAGATCACCGTATCGTAGCCGACGAAAACCCACGTGGTGTAGATGATGATCGCGATCAGTGCCAGGCTCGGCCCGGCCAACCACGGCGGAACGGGCACGTTCAGCGCATCGCCGATCAGTGCAAAAATGCCTCGGGCTTCGCCCAGCCATTTGAGCTGCGGCAGGCCCAACAGCCGCGCTACCTCGTTGATCAGGCCGCGATCGGGACTATAGAGAAACGCCCACACCGAGGCCGACGCCACGGTTGCAGTGATGTAGGGCATGAAGAAGAGGACGCGATAGAGCGACTTGCCGCGGATCTGCTGGAACAGGAGATAGGCCAGGAGGAGCGAGATGCCCAGTTGGAGCGGAACGGAGATGATCGAATAGCTGGCCGTCACCAGCAACGAGTGCCACATCTCCGAATCGTTCAACGCCCGGACGTAATTTGCCAGTCCGAGCTGTTTGGTGCATCCTTTAACCGTCCAGTTGCAGGTGCTGATGTAGGCCCCATAGAAGATCGGCCAGAACTCAAAGACGATCAACACCACAAAGGCCGGCAGGAGAAACAGATAGCCCAGGCCCGCCTCGCGCAGCTTGCGCAAACGGCGAGGGCTGAAGAACGAGAGCGGTCGGCCGGCGGCGATGGCCTGCGAAGTCATAGGTTGGATCTCCTGGCAATGCTTGATTCCGGCCACAAAAGCGCGGCCCTGGTGCAATCTGCTCAAGACACGCCGATTATAGCAAAGGTGACACGCCCGGTCAAGGCAAGGTTTCTTAACATTTCGCGTTTCGAGGTTGCCATGTCTCGTGATTTTTTTCTCGAAGTCGTCGTTGATTCGGTGGAATCGGCGCTGGCCGCGCAAGAGGCGGGCGCGCGCCGGGTGGAACTGTGCGCCGACCTGCTGGAAGGCGGCATCACGCCCAGCGCGGGCATGATCGCGGCCGTGCGCCGCGCCGTCTCCATCGGCGTCATGGTGATGATCCGGCCGCGCGGGGGCGATTTCTGCTATTCGGACGCCGAGTTCGCGGTGATGCAACACGATGTGCGGGTGGCCAAAGAGCTGGGTGCGGACGGGGTGGTCTTCGGCATCCTGACGCCCGCAGGCGACATAGATGTCGAACGCATGGCCGCGCTGATCGCGCAGGCCCGGCCGCTGGCGGTGACGTGCCATCGGGCGTTCGACATGGCACGAGATCCGCGCCGCGCGCTGGAGGATCTGATCGGCCTGGGCGTGGAACGGGTGCTCACCTCGGGCGGCGAAAGCTCGGCCCTGGAAGGGCTCGACCTGCTCGTGGAGCTGACGCAGCAGGCGCGCGGCCGCATCGTGGTGATGCCGGGCGGGGGGATCAACGAGCGCAACATCGGCAAGATCGTGGCCGCCACCGCCGCGGCCGAAGTGCACGTGAGCGCCGGAACGACGGTGGATGGGCCGATGATCTATCGCAACACCCGCGCCTTCATGGGCGGCGCGCTGCGGCCGCCGGAGTTCACGCGCACGATCGCCGATGTGGCGCGCATTCGGGCCATGCGCGCGGGGTGATCGCCGCGAGCGCTTTGAATACACCTGGCTGTACCTGGGCACGAACAAACCCGAACACGGCCGCCGGACGTGCCAGACGGCGCCTGATCTACCGCAAAGTCACCGACCGTTTTGCGCTCTGGCCTCACCTGGCCGGTCGAAAAGGGGCTTGAGTAGAATATGTCCTTAATTTGCTGGCCCATGGCGCAACAGTGACAGAGGTTTAAAGTAGATACTTTGATTGGAATGAGTGGCTCTACTCCCGTTCGATTTGACGACTTTGAGCCGATGGGCTTATAATTGAAAGCGATTCCCGATTTGGGCGATGAGGCTCGCCCTTGATCGCCGTTTCGGCTGATAGCCTCTACGGAGACGCGAATTCTCCGTAGAGGCTTTTTCTTTTTGTGCAGGATGAGGAGAGAAGCCGTCGTGATTTTTCGCAGCATCTTGTGCGCCCAAAACGGCGTACCATACGAACCCGCGCGCCAGCCCGATTTTTTCCCTGATTTGAACCTGGATCAGGTCATCGAAGCCATCACCGCGCCGAAGCAGGAATACGACCTGAAGCCTTTCTTCTGGACGCCGTTGCGCGACCCCGACGCGGTTCGCTATCGCCAGGAAGTGATGCAGGATCTGGAAGATGCAACCCTGAAGGCACACATCAACGCATTTGCCGCCAAAATGAGAGCGGTGCGCCGCTATCTGGCTCTGGTGGAAAAGCTGGACTTCGACGTTCACAAGCAGGGATGGATCCTGGAAGCCGCCCTGGTCTACGGCGACGCCGTTGCGGATCTGGCGCGCGACCTCGCCGATGCTCCCCTGAGATCACGCGGCCTTCTGGCTTTTCGGGAATGGGCACAACACTACGTCCAGTCGCAGGCGTTTCGGTCTTTGGTCGCGGAAGCGCAACAGGTCAAGCAAGCCCTGTCTGCCCTGAAATATTGCGTGATCATCGAGAGCGGGAGATTCAAGGTCAAACGCTATGAGGACGAGGCGGACTATAGCCAGGAAATCGAGAAGACCTTTGCCAAGTTCCAGCAGGGCAAGGTCGAAAGCTACCTGGTTAAGTTGCCGGAAAGGGTCGGCATGAGCCACGTCGAAGCCAAGATCCTCGAGTTCGTGGCCAGACTCTATCCCGAACCTTTCGCTGCCCTGGAGCGCTTCTGCGCGCAGCACGCGCATTTTCTCGACGAGACCGTTCGCTCTTTTGACCGCGAGATCCAATTTTACATCGCGTATCTGGACTTCATCGCCGAACTCGAACGCCGGGGCTTGCCGTTCTCCTATCCGCAGGTGAGCGCGACGGACAGACAGGTATATGTGCGCGACGGCTTCGACCTGGCGCTGGCGCACGCTGTACATGATGACGCCAGAGCCGTCGTGCTCAACGACTTCTATCTGGCCGGCCCAGAGCGCCTCATCGTGGTCACCGGCCCCAATCAAGGGGGCAAGACGACCTTCGCCCGCATGTTCGGGCAGGTCCATTATCTGGCGAGCCTGGGCTGCCCGGTTCCCGGCCGGGAGGCGCATCTCTTCTTGTGCGATCGCATCTTCACCCATTTCGAGCGAACGGAAGATATCCGCAACCTGCGCGGCAAGCTGGAGGACGATCTGGCCCGCATTCACGAGATGCTCTCCCGCGCCACGCCCGACAGCCTGTTCATCCTGAACGAGATCTTCGCTTCGACAACCCTGCAGGACGCGGTCTTCTTGAGCAAGGAGATCATGGCCCGGCTGATCGCTCTCGATGTCAGCGGTGTGTGGGTGACGTTCCTGGATGAGCTGGCCTCGCTCAGCGAAAAGACGGTCAGCATGGTGGCGACCGTAGATCCGCAAGATCCGACCGTGCGCACCTTCAAGATCGTGAGGCGACCTGCCGACGGGCTGGCCTACGCGTTCTCGCTGGCGCAAAAACACCGTTTGACTCGCAGACAGATCAAAGAGCGGATCCTGGGATGAAAGTTTTTCTCCTGTACCCCGATCGGGATTTTGCCGGGGAATTACCGGCTCACGCAATGGCGCTTTCGCAAGACCTGGCGCTGGACACGCTCTTTGCGGCCATGGCGCAGGGCGACCCATTCCTGTTGGATGTGGTCCGCCGGGTGGTGTTATCCGGCTCCGACCGGTCTGACATCATTCTGTATCGCCAGGAGATCCTCAGAGATTGTCTGCGCCACCCCGACGTCGTCCGGCAGCTCTACAGCATTCCCCTGGAATTCCTGAAAAGGAAACAAGAACAATGGTTATGGATCTCCCCGCGGCATTCCAGCCCGGCTTCCATCTTGAGCAGCGCGCGACACCTGCTCGAAGCCTCGCTTGATTTGCTGCGACGGTTGCGCCAGATCGCCGACGCGCACGTCGGTGCCTTTGCCTCGCAGGGGTTGCGCCGGTTCTTAACCATGATTCAACGGGAACTGGACGATGAATATCTGGCCGCGGTGGAGCAACACATTCGGATGTTGCGCTTTCCCCGGGGCGTCTTGATCAGCGCGCAGTTGGGAAACGGAAATGAGGGCACCAATTATGTCCTCTGCCGGCCGAACGATGCCGACCGAAACTGGATCGAACGCGTTTTCGCCCCCCGATCGCCGGTCTATGCCTTTACCCTCCATCCGCGCGATGACGCCGGCGCGCGAGTGCTGGGAGAGCTACGGGACAGGGGCGTTGCACGCGCGGCCGACGCGGTGGCCCAGGCGGCCGCGCATATCGAGAGCTTTCTCAACGTGTTGCGCTGGGAGCTGGCCTTTTACATCGGTTGCCTGAACCTGTACGACCAGCTCGGGCAATTGAACGAACCCGTTGCCTTCCCCGAACTCGCGCCCGCCGATGAGCGCCGATTCTCCTGTGCAGGCCTGTACGATGTTTCGCTGGCGTTGACCATGAAGCGCGCGGTCACGGGGAACGAGGTCAGTGCCGACGGAAAAGGCCTGATCATCATCACCGGCCCGAACCAGGGCGGAAAGACCACCTTCTTGCGCAGCGTCGGCCAGGCGCAGTTGATGATGCAGGCCGGCATGTTCGTGCCGGCAGAGTCGTTTCGGGCCAATCTCTGCTCGGGCCTCTTCACGCATTTCAAGCGAGAAGAGGACAAGTCCATGGAAAGCGGCAAGTTCGAAGAGGAACTGAAGCGCATGAGCGCGATCGTTGACCTGGTGAGGCCCAACGGCCTCGTCTTGCTCAACGAGTCCTTTGCGGCCACCAACGAGCGCGAGGGCTCCGAGGTGGCGAGGGAGGTGGTGGGCGCCCTGCTGGATGTCGGCGTCAAGGTGTTCTACGTCACGCACCTGTACGAATTCAGTCGTCGGATGCAAGAGCAGCACATGGCGGATGTCCTGTGCCTGCGAGCCGAAAGGCTGCCGGATGGACGGCGCACGTTCAAGATCAAGGAGGGGGAGCCGCTGGAGACGAGCTATGGGGGCGATTTGTATGCCAGGATATTCGCGACGGAGAGCAACATTGCGGGGTGATCATCGGCGCAGGGCCGGCGTCGGCCGCAGGCGCCTCAGTTGCGGCCGCCGAAAGAACTTTGACATCTCGCGGCCCCTATGGTATCCTTCGCCTCGATGTGGCGCCGATCGGCCCACATCCTGCTATAGCGCAAAAGCCATGATGGAGAGAGTACGGGGAGCGGACGCGGTTCAGAGAGCGGCGTGATGGGCTGCGAACGTCGCCCGCGTTCCCCCGGAAAGACACTCCGGAGCTGCGGGGTCGAGCTTGCCGCGCCCCTTTTGTAACGAAGGGGCCGCGGCGAGGGTAGGCCCAGGCCGGCGCCTCCCGTTACGAGGCCTGGTCGCCGAAGACCGTTGAGGTCGCGGCCGTGAGGTCGCGACAAATCTGGGTGGCACCACGAGCGCGCTCCTCGTCCCGGACGGACGAGGAGCGCGTTGTTTTTATCTCTTCTTTGCTGTAGGGCGAGATGAATCTCGCCCCCATATCTCTCATCCTTGCTGTAAGGCGAGATAAATCTCGCCCTACATGAGGTGTGGCATGATGGAGCTGCGATGAAACGAATTTATTCCACCGAAGTACCCATGCATATCGGCGAACGCGTCCGGCTGGCCGGCTGGTTGCATACCCTGCGCCGGCTGGGCGGCATCAACTTCCTCATCCTGCGCGATGCCCAGGGCACGGCCCAGATCGTCGTGGATACGCCCGCGGCGTTGGCCGCGCTCGACGGCCTGTTGCCCGAAAGCGTGTTGGCCGTCGAGGGGCAGGTCGTGGCCGAGCCGCAGGCGCCGGCCGGCGTCGAGATACGCGATCCGGCCATCGAGGTCCTCTCGGCCGTGCGCGATCCCCTGCCGTTTAGCCTCAACAAACCGGTCATCAAGGCCAGCCTGCCGGTCTTCCTCGATCACGCCGTGATCGGCCTGCGCCATCCGACCCGCCGCGCGCTCTTTCGCCTGGCGGCCGGCATCATGGCCGGCTTTCGCCTCACCCTCGACCGCCTGGGCTTCACCGAGATCCAAACCCCCAAGCTGGTCGCCTCGGCCACCGAGGGGGGCGCCAACGTCTTCGCGGTCCAGTACTTCGACCGCCGGGCCTATCTGGCGCAAAGCCCGCAGTTCTACAAGCAGATCATGGTCGGCGTCTTCGAGCGGGTGTACGAAGTCGGCCCGGTCTTCCGCGCGGAGCCGCACGACACGGTGCGCCACATCAACGAGTACGTGAGCCTCGATGTGGAGATGGGCTTCATCCGCGACCATCGGGATGTGATGGCCGTGTTGACCGAGGTCGTGGCGGGCATCGTCGGCCACCTGAAAGAGACCTGCGCGGCCGAGCTGGCCCTGCTCGACGTGCGGTTGCCGGCCGTGCCCAGGCCCATCCCCGCGATCTATTTCCCCGACGCGCAGGAGCTGATCTACCGGCGTTGGGGCGAAGATTGCCGCGGGGAACCCGATCTGGCCCCGCAACACGAACGCTGGCTCGGCAGTTGGGCCCAGGAAGAGTACGGCAGCGATTTCCTCTTCGTCACCGGCTATCCGATGGAGAAGCGGCCCTTCTACACCCATCCGAACCCGGCCGATCCGCGCTATTCCAACTCGTTCGACCTGCTCTTCCGCGGCACCGAGCTGGTGACGGGCGGCCAACGCCTGCATCTGTACCAGGACTATCTGGACGCGGCCCGCCGCAAGGGGTATACTGATCTGGCGCCGTTCGAAACCTATTTCGAGGCTTTCAAATACGGGATGCCGCCCCACGGCGGATTCGCCATCGGCCTGGAGCGCTTCATCATGCAGTTGCTCGGCCTGGAGAACATCCGCCTGGCGACCCTGTTCCCGCGAGATTTGAGCCGGCTGACGCCGTGAGGGGCTGGGGACTGGGGGTTGGGGATTGGGGATTGGGGTTGATGTATATTCCGGTGGTGTATGAGGATGAGGATCTGGTCGTGGTGAACAAGCCGGCGGGGGTGCCGACGCACGCGGCCGACCCCGGCGATCCATACCCGGCCGACGCGCTGCGCGTCGTCCAGGCGCAGACCGGCCGGCCCTACCTGGGCATGCACCAGCGGCTGGATGCGGAGACGTCGGGGGTGCTGCTGTTCGCCGGCCGCCGCGAGGCGAATGCGGGATTGGCCCGCGCGTTCGAGGGCCGGGCCGTCGAGAAGAGCTATCTGGCGCTGGTGCACGGCCGGCCGCCGCGAGCGGAAGGCGTGATCGACGCGGCGATCGTGCGCGACCGCGGCGAGCTCTATCGGCCGGCCGCGACGGCCGATCCGCGCGGCCTGCCGGCGCGCACGCGCTACCGCGTGCTCGAGACGCTCGCCGGAGGCGCGCTGAGCCGCCTGGAGCTGACGCCCGAAACCGGCCGGCCCCACCAGATTCGCGTCCACCTGGCCGCGCTCGGCTGTCCCGTGGTGGGCGATCCGCTCTACGATCCGTTGCGCCGGCCCGCGCCGCGGCTATGCCTCCACGCGCAGCGGCTGGCGTTGCCGCATCCCACCACCGGAAAGCCGATCGCGTTCGCCGCGCCTCCGGCCGAGTGGTGGGCCCTCATGCCCGCGGTCTTGCCGGCGGTGGCCGGCCATGTGCGCGCCCTGGCCGACCGCGCGCCGGCCGCGCTCCGCGGCCTGTTGCAGATCGCCATCGGCCGGCGCGCGGCCCTGGCGGCCGATCCCCGCGTGACGATCTATCGGCTGGTGAACGCGGCGGCCGATGGCGTGGCCGGCCTCACGGTAGACCGCTACGGCGATGCGCTCGTGGTCAGCTTCTACGAGGAGGCGGAGCCGCTCCAGCCCTGCCCGCCGGCCCTGATCGAGATGCTGAGCGAACTGACGGGATGCCGCAGCATCTACGTGAAATATCGGCCCAAACAGGCCAGCCGGCTCACCGGGGAACAGTTGGCCGCGCGCGCGCCCGGCCGGCCGATCTTCGGTCCCCATCTGGAGGAGATCGTGGCGCAGGAAGACGGCCTGGCCTATCTGATCCGGCCCGGCGCCGGGCTGAGCGTGGGCCTGTTTCCCGACATGCGGGAGATGCGCGGCCGCGTGCGCGCCTGGGCGGCCGGCCGCCGCGTGCTCAATTGCTTCGCCTATACCTGCGGCTTCGGGGTGGCGGCCAGCATGGCCGGCGCCGATCGGGTGTTGAACCTCGATCTGTCCCGGACGGCCCTGGAATGGGGCAAGGCCAACTATCGCGCCAACGGCCTGCCGACCGACGACCACGACTTCGTGTTCGGCGACGTGTTCGACTGGTTGGGCCGCCTGGCCCGGCGCAACGAGCGGTTCGACCTGGTGATCCTCGACCCGCCCGGTTTCTCGCGCACCAAGACGACGCGCTTCGCGGCCGCGCAGGACTACGACGAACTGGCGGGCCTCGCCGCACGGGTGGTCGCGGCCGACGGCCTGCTGCTGGCCTGTTGCAACGTGGCCGAGCTGCCGTGGCGCGCGTTTCGCGAGCGCGTGCTGGCGGGGATCGCCGCGACCGGCCGCCGCGCGACCGTGGAGGCGGTGTATCACGAGCCGGCCCTCGACTTTCCGACGCCGGCCGGCCAGTTGGCCTACCTGAAGATCGCGGTGGTCCGCCTCGGCGCGACGGGAGGAAGATGAAGATGGCAAGCCCGTCCGATTGGGAGCCCGGCTACCTGGCGTTGCATCGGAGCGGCGAGCTGGCCGAGCGGAGCCGCATGGCGCTGGCGAGCTTGAAGGCGTGTCGGCTGTGCCCGCGGCGCTGCGGCGTGGATCGCACGGCCGGCGGCCGCGGGGTGTGCCGGATGGCCGCGCGGCCGGTCGTCGCGTCCTGGAACGTGCACCCCTGGGAGGAACCGCCCATCAGCGGTACCCGCGGCTCGGGCACGATCTTCTTTTCCGGCTGCACCGGCCAGTGCTGTTTCTGCCAGAACTATCCCATCAGCCAGTATCGCTACGGCAACGAGGTGAGCTGCGAGCGGCTGGGCGAGATGATGCTCGAGCTTCAGCGCCGCGGCTGTCACAACATCAACTTCGTGACGCCCACCCACTTTGCAGCCCAGATCCTAGCCGCCACCGATTACGCGGCGGCCCGCGGATTGCGCATCCCGCTCGTCTACAACACCAGCGGCTACGAGACGGTCGAGACGTTGCGGCTCCTGGAAGGGGTCATAGATATCTGGTTGCCCGACGCCAAGTACGACGACGATGCGGTGGCCCGCCGGCTTTCCGGCTTCAAGGACTACGTGGCCCACAACCGGGCGGCGTTGCGCGAGATCTTTCGCCAGGTAGGCGATGAGCTGATCCTGGACGAGGCCGGCATCGCCCGGCGGGGGATGATCATCCGGCACCTGGTGTTGCCCGACGGACTCGCCGGCACGGCCGGCGTCTTGCGCTGGATCGCCACCGAGCTTTCCCCGCGCGTCCACATCAGCCTGATGGATCAATACTTCCCGGCCTACCAGGCGGTCAACGACCCGGTCCTGGGGCGCAAGATCACCCCCGAAGAGTACGACGCGGCGCTGGAGGCGTTCGAGGCGGCCGGGCTGGAGCGCGGCTGGTTACAAGATCATGGAGAGTGCGAATAGCTCCTATGTTGCGTTGCGCGTGCAGTTTGTGTTATACTAATAACCGGACTTTTGCATCCTTTCCCAGGAGGTTTCACCGTGCGTCTGTCCATCCTCCAAGAGAATTTCGCCAAAGGGCTGGCCATCGTGGGACGCGCCGTATCGTCGCGCAGCACGTTGCCCGTGCTCGGCAACATCCTCCTCAGCACCGACGACGGCCGGCTCAAGCTGGCGGCGACCAACCTGGAGGTGGGGGTCAGTTGCTGGCTCGGCGCGCAGGTCGAAGATGACGGCGCCATCACCCTGCCGGCCCGCCTGTTGACCGAATGGGTCAACTCGGTGCCGTCGGAACGCATTGATCTGGAGATGGTGGTGCGCACGATGAGCGTCAACCTGAGGTGCGCGCGCTTCGAATCCAACATCAAAGGCATTGACGCCAGCGAGTTCCCCCTCATTCCCACGGCCGACGGCGAACGGTCGCTCGGCCTGCCGGCCGCGACCTTGCGGCAGATCATCGAACAGGTGGCCTTCGCGGCGGCCGACGCCAAAGACACCAGCCGGCCGGCCCTCACCGGCGTGCTGCTGCGCCTCGAGGGGGACCGCCTGACGATGGCCGCCACCGACGGCTATCGCCTGTCGGTGCGGCGCACCCAGTTGAGCGCGCCGGCGCCGGCCGATCAGAGCGTGATCATCCCGGCCCGCTCGCTGCAAGAGGTGAGCCGCATCAGCGGCGAATGCGACCCGGAACAGCCGGTGGAGGTGGCCATCGCGGCCGGCCGCAACCAGGTCTTGTTCCGCATGAAGGGCAAGGGCGAAGGAGAAAAGGGCGCGTTCCATCAGGTGGACCTGGTGTCGCAGCTCATTGACGCCAGGTTCCCCGACTTCAACGCCATCATCCCCAAGAGCTATACGACGCGCACGGTGGTGGACACGGCGGCGTTCCAGCGCGCGCTCAAGGTCGCGTCCCTCTTCGCCCGCGACGCCGCGGACCGCGTCTTGTTCCAGATCGTCCCCGGCAGCGATACGGTGCCCGGCCGCATCGTGTTGCGCGCCACGTCGGTGGAGGCGGGCGACAACATCGGCGAGGTGGATGCGCTGGTGGAAGGGAACGGCCTGGAGATCGCGTTCAACGCGCGCTACCTGCTGGAGGTTTTGGGCGTGATAGATACGCCGCAGGTGGTGCTGGAGACCACGCGGTCCGATCGGCCGGGCGTCTTCCGGCCGGTCGGCACCGGACCGGAAGAGTTCATCCACGTGATCATGCCGATGCAGTTGAATCGGTAGGCCGATGCGCCGACCAGCCGGTAGAGCAGACAAGCGGTCGAAGGACGAAGGAGCTGAATCTCCCTTCGTCCTTCGTTTTGCATAGTGTGCGATGCGCCTCAACCATCTTTCCCTCACGAACTTCCGCAACTACGTCCGCCTGGAGCTCAGCCTGGCCGACCGCCTGACCGTGATCCAGGGTGCGAACGGCCAGGGGAAGACTAACCTGCTGGAGGCCATCCACCTGCTGGCGACGGGCCGTTCCCCGCGCGCCACGGCCGAGCGCGAGCTGATCTCCTGGCTGGCGCTGGAAAGCCCCCTGCCCTATGCCCGGCTCGCCGGCGAGATCGGCGCGGGGCCGCGGGCCGAGAAGCTGGAGCTGGTGCTGGAGCTGGCGCCGAACGGCGGCGCGAACGGCCCGACCGTGCGCAAGCAGGTGCGCATCAACGGCGCGGCGAAGCGCGGCATGGACCTGGTGGGCCATCTGCGGGTGGTGCTCTTCCTGCCCGAAGATGTGAGCCTGGTGGCGGGCGCGCCGGCCGAACGCCGGCGCTATCTGGACATCGCGCTGTGTCAGATCTCGGCCGCGTATTGCCGGGCGCTGAGCGAGTACAATCGCGGGTTGGCGCAGCGCAACGCGCTGTTGCGCCGGCTGCGCGATGAGGGGGGCGATCCGGGCCAGCTCAATTTCTGGGACGCCCATCTCGCGGAGCACGGCAGCGCGCTGTTGCAGCGCCGGAGTGCCGCGGTGCAGGCGCTTGACCGGATCGCGGCCGAGCGCCACCTGGCGTTGACGGCCGGCGCGGAGCGGCTGCACCTGGGCTATCTGCCCAGTCCCGATCCGGCCACTCTGGCCCATGCGTCCGAGCGGCAGGTCGACGCGGCGCGGCGGCTGCGCCTGGCCGAGGGCCGGCCGGCCTATCAGGCGGCCACGCGCGAGAGCATCCAGGAAGGCTTTCTGGAGCGCCTGCGGCAGACCCGGCCGCGCGACATCGCGGCCGGCTCCAGCCTGACGGGGCCGCACCGCGACGATATCGCCTTCACGGTGGACGGCCGCGATCTGCGCGCGTTCGGCTCGCGCGGCCAACAGCGCACGGCCGCCCTGGCCCTCAAGCTGGCCGAACTCCAGATGATGCGCGAGGAGACGGGCGAAAGCCCGCTGCTGCTCCTGGACGATGTGATGTCGGAACTGGACGCGGCGCGGCGGCGAATGCTCGTGGCGGCCCTGAGGGAAGTGGAGCAGGCCGTGGTCACCACGACCGACTGGTCCGATTTCACGGCCGATCTGCTGGCGCAGGCGCATTGCCTGACGGTAGAGCAGGGCACGCTGCGGCCGGCGATCATGCATGGCGCATCACACCTTCATCCAGTCGAGGGACGATAACGTGTCTCTGCGTTTGTCGCCTGGGCGGCTCGGCCTGGGCCAACGGACGGTCAACATCACCCAGGGCCGGCTGCGCGACAACATCTGGCAATTGAGCTGGCCGCTGATGATCAGCCAGGGCCTTTCCTTCTTTCCGGGGATCTACGACGCGTACTGGTTGGGCCGGCTGGGTCCGCAGGCCCTGGCCGCCGCGACCCTGGCGATGTCACTGCGCATCACCATGATCAGCGTGCTGATGGCCCTCAGCGGCGCCAGCGGCGCGGTGATCGCGCGCTACGTCGGCGCGCGCGATGCGACGCGGGCCAATCAGGCCGCCACGCAGGCGGTGGTCTTGTTCGCGGTGGCCGCGGGCGGCCTGGGGATCGTCGGCCTGCTCTTCACCGAGCCGCTCTTGATCCTGGTCGGCGCGGGCGGCGACCTGCTGGCGCCGACGACGGCCTATGCGCGCGCCATCTTCGCCGGCCTGATCGCCATGGAGATGGTGCCCAGCATGGGCAACATGCTCAACTGCGCGGGCAATCCGCACCTCTCGTTGCAGATGAACCTGCTGGCGCTCTTCTCCTTTCTGGTGTTGGAGCCGTTGTTGATCTGGCTGGGGCTTGGGGTGGGCGGCGCGGGCCTGGCGTTGGTCCTGGCCAACACCGCGGCCATGTGCTACGGCCTCTATCTGCTGGCGAGCGGCCGGGCAGCCGTGCGGATCGAACGGCGCTACCTGCGGCCGGACTGGGACATGATCCGACGCATCTTGCGGATCGCAGTGCCGGGCATCGCCCAGCGCGGGTTGCCCAACCTGGCGAACACCATCATGATGCGTTTCCTGGCCGGCTACGGCGCGGCGCCCCTGGCCGTCTTCAGCCTCTTCGGCCGCATCGCGATGTTGCTGCTGATTCCGGCCGGCGGCCTGGCCGGCGCCACGATCGCGATGGTGGGCCAAAACCTGGGCGCGGGCCAGCCCGGCCGCGCGGCCCGCGCCGTCACGCTGATCGCCAGCAGCGCGACCGGCCTCTCGGTCGTCCTGCTCGGTCTCCTGACCCTCTTCGCCGGGCCGGTTCTGGCGCTCTTCACGGCCGATCCACAGACCATCGCGGTTGGAGTCGGCGCCATGGGCATCTTGAGCCTCTACCGGGCATTCATGACATTGGGCACGGTGATGGACGGCGGCCTGACGGGCGCGGGCGACACCGTCTCGCCGATGGTGATCAACATCATCGCGCTGTGGATCGTCCAGTTGCCGGCCGCGTGGCTGCTCTCCGCGCGCCTGGGCTGGCGTGCGGACGGCATCTGGTGGGCGCTGGTGCTCGGCATGGCCGTGCAGGCGCTGCTGCTGGTCGGCCGCTTTCGCCAGGGCCGCTGGCAGGCCGTGCGGATTTGAGTTCGTCGCTCGGGCGACAGAACAAAGGTGACAGGTGGCCGATTCGACCGTTTCCACTCTCGGTTTATTGCGTCGCGTGCCCTATTTCGCGGCCCTGCCCGAACATGTCCTGGCCGCGCTGGCGCAGGCGGCGCGATTCCGGCGCTATGCGCGCGGCCAGGTGATCTTCCTCGAGCGAGAACCCTGTGCCGGGTTCTTCATCGTGGCCGCCGGCGAGGTGAAGATCTTCAAGCTATCGCCCCAGGGCCGCGAGCAGATCCTGCAACATCTGGGGCCGGGCAACACCTTCAACGAGGTGGCCGTGTTGGACGGCGGCCCCAATCCGGCCAGCGCGGCCGCGATCACCGACGCGACGCTGTGTTGCATCCGCCGGGACGACATCCGCCAACTGGCGCTCGCCCATCCCGAGCTGGCATGGGCGTTGATCGAAAGCCTGGCGCAACGGGCGCGGCACCTGGTCGCCATGGTCGAAGACCTGTCGTTGCGCTCGGTCAAGGCGCGGCTGGCGCGGCTCCTGTTGGCCGAGGCGGAACGGGCCAGCCACGCCGACACGTTGGACCGCAGCCACATGATCAGCCAGGCCGAGATGGCCGCCCGTCTGGGCACCGTGCGCGAGATGATCGGCCGCGCGCTGCGCGACCTGGCCGACGAGGGCCTGATCGCGTTCGATCGCCATCGCATCGTGATCGCCGATCGGGATCGGCTTGCCGAAGTGGCCGAAGTGGGGTGAAAACACACATCCGTTGCGACAAAAGTCCCTGACACAAAGGCCGATCGGTGCTATACTGTGAACATAATATACTCTCATCCGGAGAGACGGCGGTCGCAGACCGCCTGCGAGCCTGCTCAAAGGGGGTCTGCGACCCCCGTCGCCCCCACTTGTTGGAAAGATATCGGACACGATAAGCGAAGTCTGGGCGGAGGTTCCTGTGGACCTGATGGTGTTACCGGAAATCAATCCCCAATTGTGTACCGGCTGCGGCGACTGCATCACGGCGTGCCAGCCGCGCGCCCTGGCGCTGGTGAACAACAAAGCCGTATTGGCCCATCCCGAACGGTGTCAGTATGAAGGCGGCTGCGAGCCGGTTTGCCCGGTCGGCGCGATCCAGTTGCCGTACCTGATCGTGTTCGACCGCACCTGATGCCCCCATCCATGTCGTCTGCGCATTCGCCCGCCGATTTCTACGACGCTCTGGCGCCCATGTTCGACGTGATGACCGACTGGGACGCCCGGCTATCCATCGAGGGGCCCTTTTTGCGCGACCAGCTAGAGGCGGCCGGCGCGCGGCGCGTGTTGGATTTCGCCTGCGGCAGCGGCGGCCATGCACTGTGGCTGGCGGAGCGCGGCTATGCGGTCGTGGGGGTAGACATCAGCCCGGCCATGATCCGATTGGCCCAACAGAAGGCACAGGCCCGCGGGGTGAACGCGACCTTCGCGGTGATCGGCCCGGACGAGACGCTGGCGGGGTTAGGAGAGCCGTTCGACGCCGTGATCTGCCTGGGGAATTCGCTGCCGCACCTGCTCACTCAGGCCGCGCTGGTGGCCGCGCTGCGGCAGATGGCGCATCTCCTGCGGCCCGACGGCGTGCTGATCCTGCAAAACCTGAACTACGATCTGCGCTGGCAACGACAGCCGCGCTGGTTCGCGGCCCAGGGCGGCGAGCTGGATGGCCGGTCCGTGCTCGTCTGGCGCTTCGCAGATTACGATGTGCCCGCGGGCCGCATCTACTTTCACGTGGCCCTTTTTCGCCAGGCCGGCCGCGACTGGGCCGTCGAAGTGCACACCACGCCGCAGCGGCCGCTCTTTCGGGCCGACCTGCTGGCGGCGCTCGCGGAGGCCGGCTTCGAGCGCGACCGGGCTTTCGGCCGCATGGCGCTGCCGGCCGAGCCGTTCGACGCCGGGAAGTCGGCCGATCTGGTCATGGTGGCGCGGCGGCCGGCGCGGCACTGAATTCGCATCAGGAGACACGCGAAGCCGAAAAAATGATCCCGTCCAATGCCCTCCCTTCCTCCTCTCCTTCTCTCGCCTTGACTCACGGCGTGGGCCGCATCGTCTACTCGCAAGCCGAGATCCAACAACGCATCGGCGAGCTGGCCGCGCAGATCAGCCGGGACTACGTCGGCGCCAATCCCCTGTTCGTGGGCGTCTTGAAGGGCGTGGTCTTCTTCATCAGCGATCTGATGCGCGCGGTAACCATTCCCGCGCGGCTCGACTTCATGGCCATCTCGCGCTATGCGCCGCGCGGGCAGGCGAAGGGGCCCGTGCGCCTGATCAAGGACCTGGATGAAATCGTCGAGGGGCAACACGTCCTCTTCGTGGAGGATGTGATAGACACCGGCCTGACCCTGAACTACCTGCTGCGCACGTTGCGGGCGCGCGGCCCGGCCAGTCTGGAGGTTTGCACGCTGTTCGACAAGCCGCAGCATCGGCTGGTGAACATCCCGATCCGCTACAAAGGCTTCGACCTGCCCGATCGGTTCGTCGTGGGGTACGGCCTGGACTACCATGAGGCGTACCGCCATCTGCCGTTCGTGGCCGAGCTGCTGCCGGAAGTGCTCAACATCGCGTGATTCAAGATGTAGGACGAAATTAATTTCGTCCTACATCTATTTCAGGTTAGTCCCCTTAAATAGAGGGACCCCAAGCAACCGCCCGGCCTTTTTACCTACTCCCCAGCCCTTACTTTGGCCTCGTCTGCACGGCCCTCCCCTGCGCCAACGCCTTTTTCTCTGGCATCGCTTTCAGGTTTGGCCACCGAGGTATTCCAATTCCTGGAATCGCTTAGGGCTTAGTTTTCTTGCCTGCGATTTCTCGGGGTTCCCTCGCCATTGTTCGAACTGCTTTTTCTAAACTGTACCTAGATTTCTCCGTTCGCTTCATCATCGAGCTGTGCGCTCTTTGATGGCTTTTCCGGTTTTCTTCTAAGCCCTGGTTTCTTCAGAGCAGTTCTCCCGTTGGCAATCATAGTATAGCAAATCAGAGCACCGATGTCAAGCACAATGCAAAAATTTTAAGGTCGGTTTTTGCGCGTCACGCTCGCCAGAGCGTCGCCGCGATATAACAGGCGTCGCCGGGGCGGTCGTTGAAATAGTAGACGGTCACGATCGTCCCGTCGGGTCGCTGCACCGTGCGCGGATAGCCGAGGTCGTGGCTGCCGCCGTCGTCGCGCAGGACGATCTCGTCGCCCCAAGTGTGGCCCTCGTCCGCGCTCAGGCGGCCGCGAATGCCGAACGGCCGGCTGCGATAACCGTAAGTCAGGCACAGGCGGCCATCTTGCAGGCGGATCAACGCGGGCGGATTGCCCCCGGTGCCCGTGTCGGGGACCGGCCGGGTGAGATAGCGCCAGGTGGCGCCGTCATCGTCCGAGGCGTAGAGATCGATCCAGTAATGCGCGGATGGCGCGTGCGGCGGCCGCTCGCAGCAACGGACCGCGCACAACAGCCGCGTCGGGCCCAGGCGCAAGCTCGCGGGCATGATGGCGTAGCCCGCCGGCTCCGGCCCGATGGTGGAGAGCAGGGCGAACGTGCGGCCGCCATCGGTCGTGCGCGCGCAGAACACCCGACCCTCCTCGCCGTTCGCCTTGGCCGCGGTCAAAAAGAGGGTACAGGTATCCGGGCCGGACACCAGGTAATCGGTGCGCGCCGCCACCCCGCCGAAGCCGAACATGGGCAACGCGTAAGGGCCCTGCCACGCGCGACACCGGTCGTATGAAACATAGAACCACGAGCGCGCGCCGGCGCTCAGGCCGGTACGGCCGCACAGCAGGGCAAAATCGGGGTGGGCGAAGTTCACGCCGCCGGGGCAGGGGATCGGCGCGTTCTCCAGGCCCTGCTCGATGGCGGCCTGCGCCCGCAGCTCGGGTACCACGTGCTCATCGGCCGAGAGGCCCCGGTTGCCGGGCGTGCGGCAGGGGGTCGGCGCCACCTGCCAGGTGCGGCCGCCGTCCACGCTGCGCGCCTGCATGGGCACGAACGGCCGGCTGCGATCGCGCGCATGGAATCCGCCGGCCGGATCGTGATAGCCGACCGTAAAGCCGACGACGATCTCATCGCCCCACGACCAGATGCCGTAGTTTGCCGGCCAGCCGGCGTACCGGCCGGCCTCCCGATAGACCACAACCGTCTCGCAATCGCTCATTGTCCGTTCGTCCGTTGATCCGTGGCCCTACAACACATCCACCGGATCCACATCGAGCCGCCAGCCCAGGGGAATGACGATGCGCCGGAGAAGCGCGGCCGGATCGGGGCTGCGCACGATGATCTGCCAGCGATATTCCCCGCGCTCCCTGGCAAAGAAGCACGGCGCCGGGCCGATCAGGTCGGTGTCGGGGAAGGCCGGTTCGGAGCCCGCGCCGGCGATCTGGGCCCGCAGCAGGCCGGCCAGGCGCGTCGCTTCGGCCTGCGCCTGATCGCGGCGGCTGTGATGGTACACCAGCCGCGCCAGTCGCCGCACGGGCGGATAGCCCTGTTCGCGGCGGAAGTTCATCTCCTGGCGATAGAACCCCTCGTAATCGTGTCGGCTTGCGGCCACCACCGCATAATGATCCGGATGGTAGGTCTGGACGATCACCTCGCCGCCGAACGCGCTGCGGCCGGCGCGGCCCGCCACCTGGGTGAGCAACTGGAAGGTGCGCTCGCCGGCGCGGAAATCGGGCAGGAACAGGCCCACATCGGCCGCGATCACGCCGACCAGCGTCACCAGCGGCAGGTCCAACCCCTTGGCGATCATCTGCGTGCCGATCAACACGTCGGCCTCGTGCGCAATGAAGCGGGCCAGGATCGCGTCGTGGCTCCCCTTGGCGGCCGTCACATCCCGATCCCAGCGCAGCGTGCGCGCCTCGGGGAACTCCAACCTGACCGCCTCCTCCACGTTCTCGGTGCCGGCGCCGAAGAAGCGGATGCGCTTGCTGTTGCATTCCGGGCAGAGCGTGGGGACGGGATAGCGCCGGTTGCAGTGATGACACAGGAGCGCCTCGCTCGCGCCGTGATAGGTGAGCGGCGTGGCGCAGCGCGGGCACGCCTCCACATGGCCGCAATCGCGGCACATGACGAAGGTGGCGGCCCCGCGACGATTGAGATAGAGGATCGCCTGCTGGCCGGCCGCCAGCACACGGCGCAGGCCGCTCGCCAGGGCCCGGCTGAAGATGCTGCGATTCCCCGCGCGCAGTTCCTGCCGCATGTCCACCACCCGCACGGCCGGCAGGTCGTTCGCGGCTTCGGCGATCAGGGTCGGCGCGGCGCCCGGCGCCGGGGATACCGAACGGATGCGCTTCGGCAGCGCCAACAGCTCGATCTCCCCGCGCCGCGCCGCGTAATAGGTCTCCAGCGCCGGCGTCGCGCTGCCCAGCAGCACCGCCGCCCGGCTCAACCGCCCCAGCTCCAGGGCCACCGCCCGGGCGTGATAGCGGGGCGTGCGTTCCTGCTTGTAGGACGGCTCGTGCTCCTCGTCCACCACGATCAGGCCCAGGTCGGGGAAGGGCAGGAAGAGCGCCGAACGCGAGCCGACCACCACCTGCGCGGCCGGGTGGTTGGTGCGCACCCGACGCCACACGTCGAACCGTTCCCCCTCTCCCAGCTCGCTGTGCCAGATCGTCACCTGGCCCGGAAAGCGGGCCGCGAAGCGCCGGATCGTCTGCGGCGTCAACGCGATCTCGGGCACCAGCACCACCGCCTGCCGGCCCCGCCTCAGCGTCTCTCCGATGGCCCGCAGATAGATCTCCGTCTTGCCCGATCCCGTCACGCCGTGCAGCAACATGGCCCACGGCGAACTCGCCGCCCCGTTGACCTGCCGCTCCGCCGCCTGGCCGCTTTCCCGATTGGCCGATTCGCCGACTTGCCGATTCGCCGCTTCCCCGATCCGCTGGGCCACCGCCTGCCATACCCGCTCCTGATCCTCCGTCAGGACGGGCGGCCGGTCGAGGGCGAATTCGCGGCCGGCCAGCGGATCGCGCCACACCATCTCTTCGGCGATGGCGATCAATCCCGCGGCCTCCAGATCGCGCAGGGTATCCCGCGTTGCGCCCGTCTCCGCGTACACCCAGCCGATCCAGGCCGGGCCATCGTGTTGCTGCAACGCCTCCAACACCGCCCGATGCTTCTCGGCCCCGCGCAGCTCGACGATGGCATCCAGGACGGCATCCCCTTCCAGCGCCAGGCTAACCAGCGCCGGCGCCCTGGGGCCGGCCCGCGCAATCGTCACCCAGCCGCGCTTCGCCAGCGCCTTGACCGACTCGCGTCCGCACCCGACCGCCGCGCACAGCTCATCGAGGCCGATTTGCCGATCGGCCGATCGGCCGATCTGCGCCAACACCTCGGCCTGCTTCGACGCCCGGCCCAGGGTCGGCAACGCGCGCGCGATCGCCTCCCTGTCGGCCACCAGGCGCACCTGGCGATCGGTCTTGGGCCGCGGGGGCGGATGGGGGAACGCGACCTCGCGCGTCACCAGGCCGCGCGCGATGAGCGGCTCCAGGTCGGCCTTCTGCGTGACCCCGCGCAATCCGGCACTCACCTCGGCCCATTCCCCCTCGGCCGCGGCGATGCGGTCGAGCAGCGCGGCCTGGGTGGGGGTCAGGTCGGGAGGCGCCGGCTCGGCCGTGCGGACGAAGACGGTGCGGCCGCGCTGGCTGAGGCCGACGGGCATCATCAGCCGCAGACATTCGATGAGCGGCGCCAGATACGTATGACTGATCCAGTGGGCCAGGGCGATCTGGACGGGGGTCAACAGCGGCTGCGACCACACCAGCGAGATGATCTCGCGGACCTCGAAATCGGGGGGAACGTCGCTGAGCTTCAGGACGACGGCCTGCAAGCGCCGGCTGCGAAAGGGCACCCAGGCCAGATGGCCCGGCCGAAGCCGGCCGGCCAGATGGTCGGGCACGGCGTAGGTGAAGGTCTGGCCGAGCGGATCGTATTCGCTCTCCTCGGCCGGGGCCGGCGTGACCCGACGGCCGAGGGGCGTATTGACGCAGACATCGGCATACCACATGGCAGCACGCGCGCGGCCATCAGCCATACACGGCCGCGGCCAGATAGCCCACCGTATAGATGCCCGGCTGTTTGCGGCCGGTGACATCGCCCGACGAGGCGTAGGCCAGGACGCGCGCGCCGCGCGCGCCGCGCTTTTGCGCGGCCTTGAGCACGGCCACCAGTCCGGTTGCGCCGCACGCCTGCACCTGTTCGGTCCGCAGCGCTTCGGCCAGCTCATCCACCGCGAACGCGTCGACCAGTTCCACCAGCCGGCGGTCGGTGCGCACGACCTCGTCGTAATCGTCCAGATGGCTCAGGTCGGTGCTGGCCACCATCAGGGTCGAGGCGTCGCTCAACCGGGCGAGGGCCGTCGCCAGCAGCTCCAGCCGCGCCAGCGCGCGCGGCTCGCCGATGTGCTCGCCGAGCATGATCGGCACCAGGCTGAACTCGCCGAGCGCCACCTGAAGGAAGGGCAGCTCGATCTCCAGCGAATGCTCTTCGTCGCGGCGCACGGGCGTCAGATCCACCAGCTTGCCCAGGCCGGCAATGAAGGCATGATCCACCGGCACGTCGCCGAGGGGCGTGCGATACGCGGCCTCCTGGGGCGTCATGAACGGCCCCAGCCGGCTGCCCCAGATCGGCCGGTGCAGCGGGCCGAGCAGGATCACGCGGCGAAACGCGGCCCCGCGCACCTGCGCGAACGCGTGCGCAGCCGTCGGCCCCGAATAGGCATATCCCGCGTGCGGGCTGATCAGCGCGAGCACCGGTCCCGGCAAGGCGACCGGCTTCACGCCGGCCAGGTACTCCTCGACCGTGCGGCGCAAGAGCGCGGCGCTGCCGGGATACCACGTGCCCGCGATGGCCGATGGCCGAACATCCAAACCGGCTACGTGAGACATAGGCGCCTCCGCTTGTGTCACAACCTGAGGAGGGGCGCCAGCGCCGTCCAGCGTTGATCTCCCAGCGCCATGCCGGCCCACAACAAGACGAACGCCATCATGACGGCCGCGGCCCGCACCAGGCCCGAGGAGCGATCCACCAGCTCGGGCAACGGTACAAGGCCGTTCCAGCGCCAGGTCACCCGATAGTGCGGCGCCAGCGCCAGAGCCAACAAAAACCCGGAAATCAGCCCACCCAGATGCGCCAGGTTGTTGATGCCCGGCACCGTGAAACCGAAGACCAGGTTGACCATCACCAACGTGCTGAGGTTCAGCAGGCGCTGTCGGCCGAACGCGCCGAACACCTCGCGATTGCGCAGCCAATAGGCCAGCTCCGCGCCGATGATGCCGAACACCGCGCCCGACGCGCCCGCCGACACGGTCGTGGCGGTGGCCGGGCCGCCGAACAGATAGAACGCCACCCCGCCGAACAGGCCAGAGCAGAGATAGATGATCGTGAAGCGCGTGGAGCCGAAGAACATCTCCACATCGCGGCCCAGGCTATAGAGCGCCCAGCCGTTGAACATCACGTGCATCACGCCGATGTGCAGGAACATGGCCGTCAAGAGCCGCCACACTTCGCCCTGCCACACCAGCAGGTTCACCTGCGCGCCCAGCGCTACCAACACCGCCGGCCGGGTGGACCCGCCGAGCAGCGTCTCGGCCAGAAAAACGATCAGGATCAGGCCCAGGAGGAAATAGACCATCTTGGGCCGGGCCAGCGGCAACGTCACCGCGGCCCGCGGCGGCACGGGCAACCCCATCTCATCTTCGATCATATGGTCACCGGCTTCCAATCCACCCGACACTTTTCGGCCTGCATGATGGCGATGATCGCATCCACCGTAGCGTCGAGCGCGCACTCGCGGTTGACAACGCGATACTTGAACTCACTCACCCGGCGCAGCTCCTCGCAGGCCATCTTGATGCGCTGCTGGAGCTGCTCCTCGTTTTCCGTGCGGCGCCGGCGCAGGCGCTGGATCAACGCCTCCTCCGACTCGGCGGTCAAGAAGATCGTGACGGCCTCGGGCACCAGCCGGCGCACCGTGGCCGCACCCTGGACGTCTATCCGCAAGATCACGTCCTGGCCGCTCGCGAGCGCTGCGCGCACGGCCGCCTTCGGGATGCCCTTGTACTGTCCATACACTACCGCGTATTCCAGCAGCTCTCCCTCGGCGATCATGCGTTCGAACGTCTCGGTCGAGACGAAATGATAATCCACGCCATCCACCTCGTCCGGCCGCCGGGCGCGCGTCGTAGCCGTCACCACGAAGTGAAAAGGGTAGCAGCGCTCCTTCATGCGGCGGATGGTCACATCCTTGCCCACGCCCGATGGCCCCGAGATAACCACCAGAAGCGGCCGCGGCTCGTCGAGCGCCTCGTACCAGGCCGATGCACCACTTTCCTGTTCTGCATCCGCAGGTTGCGCGCGATCTGTCATGAATAGTTCCTTGAGCTGCCCTTGCTTGATGCAAACCGGCGTTTCGAGTATAATCTCCGTCAAAAGCGATTCCCCGTTCCGATGAGGTGATAGCCGTGCCGATCTACGAATACACCTGCCTGGATTGCAAACGGCGGGTCAGCTTGCTCTGGCGGAGCTTTGCCGATGCCGCATCGCGGCCGGCGGTGTGTCCACGCTGCGGCGGCACGAACCTGACCCGCCTGATCTCGCGCGTTTCGGTCGTGCGCTCCGAAGAGAGCCGGCTCGACAGTCTGGCCGATCCGAGCAACCTGGATGGGCTGGACGAAAACGATCCGAAGTCGCTGGCGCGCTTCATGCGCAAGATGGCCAACGAGACCGGCGAAGACCTCGGGCCGGAATTCACCGAAGTCGTCGAGCGGCTCGAAGCCGGCGAAAATCCCGAAGACATCGAACGCTCGATGCCCGAACTGGCCGGCGAAGGCGGCGACATGGCCGGCGACGACTTCGGCGTCATGTAGGGACGCACAACGGGTGTCGGGGCGCAGCTCGTGCGCCCCGACATGCATATGTGCCGTGCATCAGGACGCACGGCATGCGCCCCTACGCTGCCTCCTCTGGGCGCCGCCGCGGCGCCCGCGCGCGGGCGACAGGCGCGCCAGGCCCGTTTTCACACCTGCACGAACTGCTCCACGTTCATCACAAAGGCCACCGCGCCGCCCACGCTCACCTCGATCGGCTCGGACATCTCCAGGCCCGGGCCTTCCAGGGTGGGCAACGGCGAGACCCACTGCGTGCGCCGACGACACGTCTGGCGCAAGATGTCCACGGCCTGCGCCACCTTCTGATCGTCCACGCCCAGGAAGAGCGTGGTGTTCCCTTCCCGCAGGAATCCGCCCGTCGTGCTGATCACCGTCGCTCGGAAGCCGGCTTTGGTGAGCCGGTTGAGCACTTCGCGAGAGTCATCGCTGCTGACGATGGCCATGATGAGTTTCATGGGACAACGCTCCTTTCCAAAAGTTGTACAACTCGTTGACGGATCTCTGCTTGAAGCTCTTCCGCGGGCCGGGTCGCATCCAGCACCAGCCATCGCTGCGGCTCGGCGGCCGCCAGCGCCAGGAATCCGCGGCGCACCCGCTCATGGAACGCCCGCTGTTCCTGCTCCATCCGGTTCCATTCGGCCTGGTCGCCCCCGCGCTTGCGCCGCAAGCCGATCTCGACGGGCAGATCGAGGCAGATCGTGAGATCAGGGATCAGATTGCCGGTGGCGAAAGCCGTGATCTGCCGCAACGTCGCCAGGTCCAACTGGCGGCCATAGCCCTGGTACGCCAGCGTGGAATCCGCGAAGCGATCGCACAGGACGATGCCCCCGCGGGCCAGATGGGGCCGGATCACCTGGCCGACGATCTGCGCCCGCGCGGCCGAGAAGAGCAAGATCTCCGTCTCCGGCCGCATCTCCGCGTAGGTCGGATCGAGCAGGAGCGCCCGGATCTGGTCGCCGATGCGCGTGCCGCCCGGCTCGCGGGTGGTCAACACGTCGTAGCCCCGCTCCGCGAGCCAGGCGGCCAGGAGCCGGACCTGGGTGGTCTTGCCGCTCCCCTCGCCCCCCTCGAAAGTGATGAAGCGCCCCATGCTCAGCCCGGGAAGATGCGCACGCGGCGTCGCGGCTCGTTGCCGTAGCTGTGCGATACCAGGTTGGCCGCGCGGGCCATCTCGTGCTGCATGCGGCGCACCTCGGCCGAGGCCGGTCGCAGCTCCTCGGACGGCGAGCCGGCGAGCACGCGGCGGATCGCTTCCTGCGCCTCGGCCAGCGCGCGCTCGACGGGATCCTCGACCTCCACCGGGATGCCGAAGATGTCGCCCAGGCACGACTCGATCTGGTTGACCGTGTTGGCGCGCAACACATAAACGGGCGTGCGATGTCGTTCGGCGTCGGCGATCGGCTGCGGATGCTTGCGATAGTAATTCTTCAGGGTCACGACCGCATCGGCCGCGTCCAGATTGTCCACGATCACCACGGAGACGCTCAGGTTCTGGGCGGCCTGGGTGATGCGGCCACGGCTCACGCCATACGGATAGACCCGCAGGGGTTGGCTCGTGCGCGGCGACGTAGCGGTAGCGGTTTCCTGTTCGGCGGGCGTGCGGGTCACTTCGGTACGCTCCTCGGTGTGGCGGCCGTTGCCCTGTTTTTCGAACGGCAGGCGGCCCATGGGGGTGAACGTCACCCCGCGCGCCTCGACCGCCGGCTGGGGCGGCGGGGCCTGGATGCGCACCTGGCCGTTCTCGTCCCGATAGCGGATCTCGGGCATCAGCGGCCGGCCGCGCAACATCGCGTCCACGGCCGCGGCCACGTTGTGATGCACCGCCATGCGCTGGCGGTCCTGGATCTCGATCAGCACATCGAACGTGGGAGGCGCCCGGCGCTCGAGCACCGCCTTTTGGGTGCCGCGGCGTCGCGCCTCCTCATCGCTCAGCGTCACGCTCTCGATGCCGCCGACCAGATCGGACAGGGTCGGGTTCATCAGCAGGTTTTCGAGCGTGATGCCGTGCGCGGTGCCGACCAGTTGCACCCCGCGTTCGGCGATGGTGCGGGCGGCGGCGGCCTCCTGCTCCCGGCCGATCTCGTCTATGACGATCACCTCGGGCATGTGGTTTTCCACCGCCTCGATCATGACTTCGTGTTGCAGCTCAGGCGCGGCAACCTGCATGCGCCGGGCGCGGCCGATGGCAGGATGGGGGATGTCGCCGTCCCCGCCGATCTCGTTGGACGTGTCCACCACGATCACCCGCTTCTTCTCGCCCAGGATGCGCGCGGCCTCGCGCAGGAGGGTGGTCTTGCCCACCCCCGGCTTCCCCAGCAGGAGGATGCTCTGTCCCGACTGGATGATGTCTTCGATGATATCAATCACGCCGTACACGGCGCGGCCCACCCGACAGGTCAGGCCGATGATCCGGCCCTGCCGGTTGCGGATGCAAGAGATGCGATGCAGGGTGCGTTCGATGCCGGCGCGATTGTCGCCGGTGAACTGGCCGATGCGTGCGATGACGTAGTCCAGGTCGGCGGCAGTAATCTCGTTCGGGCTCAGGATCACCTCGTGGTCTATGAAGCGCGCTTCGGGCACGCGGCCCATATCCAGGATGATTTCCAGTAGATTTTCGCCCTGGTTGGCCGCGCGCAACGCCTTCTCGACGTGAGGCGGCAACACCTGCAACAGGGCTTCCAGGTCATCTGTGATTTTCTGTTGATGCATATCTCGTCTTAACTAACCTTCTCTGATACTACGAATGACTATCTTATGTGTAGGTTCCAGGGCCGGGAGCGCCGGCGCCGCCACGGCCTCGCGAATGGACGCCAGAGTATGTTTGACGAAACGGGCGCGATCGGCAAACGGCGCGAAGCCAAAGCCGGCCAGGATCGCGGCCAGATCGCGCTCGTAATCGCGCACGGTCGTGTACACCGGCACCGCGCGGGCCTTGCCGGCGGCCTGCGCGGCGGCAATCATGCGCAGGCCCTGTTCGATCAGGTTGCGCGTTTCGCGGCCCGAAAGCCCGTTGGCCCCCCACAGCCGCAGCCAGTGGCCGGCCCGCCCCAGGTGGACCTGCACGGCCCCGCGCACTTCGCCGGCCGGCTCCCACACCGCGCCCTGCCAGCTATCCGGCTCCCACCAGGAGAGGGTCGGGGTGCCCACGTTGCCCGTCATGGCGCCCTCGGCCTGCTGCACGAGCCTGGGCGTGCTGGACGTGTAGAGCCTTTGCAATGCCCAGCCGTCTTGCGGCCCCTGGCTGCGAAAGCCGGCGACCGGCGCTGCGGCCGGGGCCGGCGCCACCGCCAGCCGATAGACCGTTTCGCGCGTGTACAGGCTGAAGCCGGCGTCCTTCAGGCACGCCTCTTCCGGGCCGCCGTCGGGAATGCTGGCGAACAACCGTTGCAGGCCGTGCCCGGCGGCCGAAGCCACGCAATGATCCAGCAGCGCATGCCAGAGGGTTTCGACCGCGGCATCGCGCGCCTCGCCGGCCGGCAGGGCCGGCGCCAGATACAGGATGTCGGCCTCGGGCCGGGCCGGGCGTTTCATCAGTTGGACGAATCCGGCCGGTTCATCGCTGCAGAAGGGCGCGGCCAGGACATAGGTCGCGACGCCGAACCCGGCCCACGGCCACGGGGCCGTCAACGCGATCCACAACGGATCGCGCGGGTGGGTCAATGCGTGCTCGATCGCCAGGATCGCGCTGCATCGTTGCAGCCGCCGCACGAGCAAAACGTCGGTCAGACCGAACGGCCGAATCACCGCCATCTCCTGCCTGAACGTGATCGTCTGCCGCCCACGCCAGGGTCGCCTGCTGCGAGGCGCGCATCGGTGGGCCCAAGACGCTCAAGGACATTGTACATGCAAACCAGCGGGTTGGCAAGTGATTTGTGCCGTTTTCACGGGCCAACAAAAAGCCCCCAGCGCCGGGCTGAGGGCTTCGGCTCAGTTGGGCAACAGCGAGCCGCCCGGCCCGAACTGCGCGCGATCGGGCCACCCCTTCGTGCGCGCCATCCAGGTCAAGAGGGCGTTCTCGCGGTTCAACAGCGCAACCTCCGCCGCCAGGATGCGGTCGACCGAAGCCGCGTTCAACAGCGCTTGCTTCTCGGCGTTTTCGATCTGCATGGCTACCGCCGCCAGGTAGCCCACCTGCTGCGGCAGCTCGGGGACGCTTTCCACCTGGATGCGCAGGCCGGCCGCCTCGGCGATCAGCTCGATGTAGCGGATCACGCGCTCCCGCACCCGCTGCGTCAGGCGCGCTACGGCGGGATGGTCGGCCGAGCCCACCAACGGGAAGGGCTCCACCTCGCCGCGCAGATAGGGCTGATCGTAGAGCAAGCGTCGGATGCGGAAGCGCTCCACCCCGACCGTGACGATGTTCAATGTGCCATCGGCCAGGTGGCTGCTTTCCACGATGCGCGCCGTCGTGCCGACCGCGTGGGGGGTGGCCGTCTCGCCGACCTCCTGGCCCTCCTGGATCAGCACCACGCCGAACGATTTGTCCTCGGCCAGGCATTGGCGGATCATCAGCCGATAGCGGTCTTCGAAGACGTGCAACGGCAACACCTGGCCCGGGAACAGGACCGTGTTCAAGAGAAAGAGGGGCAGTTCGACCATGCCGACCAGGTTTTCCATGGGATCGTCCTTGCTTGAGCTGCGAGCTTTCATCTTGATTCTACACCAGATTGCAAGATTTTTCTAGCCCCATAGATAAGACGAGGGCAGATCGCTGGAGATCTGCCCTCGTCATCCCGGGTTCTATAAGGATGGAACGATCGTCTCGCCG
>DAOTZV010000122.1:0-35538 GCA_034434235.1 Anaerolineae bacterium | reverse complement strand
CCGCCGGCCAGGCGGCCGCCACAAGGGCCGGCCCCAACAAGACAAGGGTCAAGAGCAGGCGCAAGACAGCAGGCAGAGGATACGACATCGGCGATTGCTCCTGTGAGGTGACAGGCCCGCCTTCCGGCCGGCGGGCCCGGCGCGACTGGAGAAGCCAATACAGCAAATATACGCCGATCGTGGCCGGCGGTCAAATCCGGCCGGCCATTCCCAGGGCGATCATGCAAACTGGAGATAAAAAGCCCCTCTCTCCACAGGTGTGATATAATAAGTTCAAAGGCACATTTCACCGCTGAGGAAACACGGATGAAACTGATCATCTTCGGCGCAACCGGCGGCACCGGCCGCCAACTGGTCGCCCAGGCGTTGGAGCAGGGCCACGAGGTGACCGCGTATGTACGCAATCCGGCAAAACTGAACGTCCAACATCCGAAACTGGCCGTAATCCAGGGCAACGTGTTGAATGCCCACGCCGTGTTGGCAGCCGTCTTCGGCAAAGACGCGGTCCTTTCAGCCCTGGGCACGCGCAAGGCCGGATTGCCCGATCTGATTCAGGGCACGCGCAATATCCTGGACGCGATGTATCAATCCGAAGTGCAACGTTCGATCTGGGTCAGTTCGTTTGGGGTGGGCGAGAGCCTGCACCAGATGAACTGGCTGGCCCGCAACGTGATCGCACGCGGTTTCCTAAGGCCGTTTCTGGAAGAAAAGGAGATCCAGGAGCGCATCATCATGGCCAGCCCGGGCGATTGGATCATCGTGCGGCCGGGCGGCCTGACCGATGGCCCGCGCACCGGCAATTATCGCGTCATCCCCGCGAACGCGACGGAAAAGGTCGGCCGGCCCGTCATTTCCCGCGCCGATGTTGCCGATTTCATGTTGAAGAACCTGACCGACCCGACCTACGTGCGCCAGGCGGTCGGGTTGACCTACTAATGTAGGGCGAGCTTAAGCTCGCCCTACTGTATCGTGCGGCGAGCTTAAGCTCGCCCTACTGTGTCGTACGGCGAGCTTAAGCTCGCCGTACATGGTGCCGGACGAGCCAGGCACCTGGGAGGGTGCCTGGCACGCGGAGCGCCGTACGCAAGGAAGACATGCCATGACAGATATGGACTCGTTGATGAGCGAACTGGCATCGCTATCGCCGGCCGACCGGGAGCGGGTGCGCGAATACATCGCCTTTTTGCGCTGGCGCGCCGGCCGGCCAGATGCGAGCGCACCGGCCCAACCGCTCCAGGCCGGCCGCAACTGGCGTTTCAGCCTGCTGGAGCATTTTGCCGAGGCCGACGTGAGCGCCAGCCGAGGGGCCGCCGGCATGGAGGTCAAGATCGCGGAGGCGAGCGTCGGCGGCGAACGCCGGCCGGCGCTGTGGCAACACCCGCCCGTGATGGGAGAATCCATCGTCGAGTACCACGTGCCGATCCCGGCCGATCTCGCCGCGCCGGGCGCCCGCCTGCGCTTCAGCATCGGCATCCGCGATGGCGCCAACGCGCAAGATCACCTGGTCGCGTTTCGGGTGCGCGTGGACGGCTGGCAGATCTGGAGCCGGGCGGCCTGGCCGACGACGTGGCAACCGTTCGAGATCGCGTTGCCGTTTCAGGCGGGCAATGTCTTGCGGCTGGCCTTCGCCACCGACGCGCTCGGCAGCCATCCCTTTGCCTGGGCCGTCTGGGGCGAGCCGGAGCTGATCGGCGCGTTGCGCTGAGAACAAACGGCGAGCGAGGAGGAGGCAATCATGAAGAAACAGGCGGAGGCCCATCATCCCCTGGTGCAACTGGCCCGCGCGGCCATCGAGCACTACGTCCGCGATGGCCGCATCATCAGCCCGGCCGAAGCGCCGGCCGCCGTCGAGGGGGAACCGGCCGGCGTGTTCGTCACCCTTCACAAGAAGAGCACGGGCGAACTGCGCGGCTGCATCGGCACCATCGGCCCGACCCAGCCGACCCTGGCCCACGAGGTGATCCAGAACGCGATCTCGTCCGCGACGCGCGATTGGCGCTTCGAGCCGGTGGGCCCCGACGAACTGGACGATCTGGAGTACGAGGTCAGCGTGCTCTACCCGCCGGAGCCGATCGCCAGCACGGACGAGCTTGACCCGAAACAGTACGGCGTCATCGTCCAGCGCGGGGGCCGCCGCGGCCTGCTGTTGCCCGACATCGAAGGGGTGGACGATGTGGCCACCCAGGTGCGCATCGCGCGGCAAAAGGCGGGCATCGGGCCGCAAGAGCCGGTGAAGCTATACCGCTTTCGCGTCGAGAAGTATCAATAGATCGCGGTTTTGTCCTCCACGTGCCCGGCACTTTCGGAAGTGCCGGGCACGTGGAGGCGCCCGGCGTTACGCCTGCACGCCCAAACGGCGCAACAGCGCGCCGACCGCATACGCGACGGCCGCGGCCAACCCGCCGACCAGCAGCATCTCCAGACCGCTGCGCAGCGGTTGTCGAGCGGTCACCAGCACCTTGGCCGCGCCCAGGCCAAAGAGCGCCAGGGCCGAAAGCACCAACGAGATCGGGAAGGCGAGGTGCGCCGGCACCGGCACAACCAACCCTACCAGATAGATCAACATCGGCACGCTCCCGGCCACGATGAACGCCAGCAGCGTTGCGGCCGCGCTCATCAGCGGATTGCTGTCGTCCCGCAACATCTGCAGCTCTTCAAGCATCATGGCATCCACCCAGCGCGTCTTGTCGCGGCTCTGGATGGCCACCAGTTGCTCCGCGTCCTCCTCCGGGTAGCCGCGCGCCCGATACAGCTCATATAGCTCCGCGCGTTCGCCTTCCGGGAAATGCTCGACCTCCCACGCCTCCCGACGGCGCTCCTGCTCATAGTACTCCTGCTCGCTCTTGGTCGAAAGGTAAGCGCCGGTCGCCATCGAAAAGCCGTCGGCCAGCAAGTTGGCCAACCCCATGATCAGGATCACACCGGTGCCCAGGCTGGCGCCGGCCACACCGCTCACCACCGCGAACGTGGTGATGATGCCGTCCAGCCCGCCGTACACCAGGTCGCCCAGGTATTGCGCGCTGCTGCCGGCATGTTGCTCGCGCGCGGCATGGGCGATCCGCCGGAAGTCGTGCGCGGCGGCAGCCGCCGTCCGATCGCCCTTGGCAAACGCCCTGCGCGCGTCGTCCAATCGCTTGCTGATGCTCATGTTCAGAAACACCTCGTCATGCCATGTCAAAAAAGAGCCTGATCCCGATGGGATCAGGCTTTCCGGACGGGAAGCCGGACCGCCCAGGCCCGCTTACCCGTCGCTACATATATCGAGAGACGCCCCGATCACTTTCCCAGCGCCTTATAGGCAAACGCCTGCGCGTATTCGACGGCCGCCCAGCGCTCCTCGGGGCTCAGGCGATCCTGCCAGGGCGGCATGATCCCCTTCCCGGCGGTCACCGACTGATAAAACTCGGTGAGCGACCGGCTGGCGACGTACTCCACGTTGGTGAGCGGCGCGGCCTGCGGGATGAGGCCCTTGCCGTCCGGGCCGTGACAGCTCGCGCAGTTCGCCTCGAAGATCGTCTTGCCTTTGGCCAGGGCCGTCTGGGGCACGGCGAAATGCCAGATGTAGAACGTCACGTCCCAGCGCTCCTGGTCGGAGAGGTCTTTCTCGAAGCCGGGCATCTGCTCCTTGCCCTTGGTGATTACCCGGTAGAACTCGGCGGGAACGGCCGCCCGGATGTAATCCACGTCGGTGAAGTTGCGCGCGCCGGCCACCTGCGCCTTGCCGTCCGCGCCATGGCACGTCGCGCACTTCGCCGCGTAGATCGCCTCGCCCGCGGCCGCCGACGGCGCGCTGGCCGGGAAGGCGATGCCGACGGCCGCAGGCCGCGGGGTGGGCGTCACGGCCGGCGGCAGGGTGGCCGGCGGCAATGTTGGGATCTTCGTGGGCGCCACGGGCAACGGCTGCGGCGTGCTACAGCCCGCCAGGATCAAGATCGCAAACGCGGCCAGGATGAACGCTTGTTTCATAAGCACTCCTCTTGCTTGCTTCATTTGCTCAACGTGCGCACATAATTCACGACATCCCACCGTTCGCGCACGCTCAGGTTCTCGCGCAACGGCGCCATGACACCGAAACCCTGAGAGATCGTCAGGTACAACGCGCCGTCGGTCTGCTGGCCGATGCGCGGCTCGGTCAGGTTGGCCGGTCGTTTGGCGTCGGCCTTCCAGAACTGGACGACCGGGCCATCCCCTTTGCCCGCGGGGCCGTGGCACACGGCGCAATGATAGCCGTACAACTGTTTGCCGCGGGCCAACGAGACCGCATCGGCCGGCACGGGATTGGCCGGCAGCTCGCCGTTGTGCGGCAGGCCGGGCGCCTCGAAGCTCACCGCGTCGGCCGGCGCCCACTTGCGCGGCCCTTCCTGCGGTCCCACCGACGCCTGCACCTCCATGTTGCTCCGCCAGTTGATCTTGATCACGTCGTACAGGAAGATCAGCGGCACGGTGAAAAGCACGCCGACGACCGCGAAGGTCAGGATGATGCGACGAAATACCCCGGCAGGTGGGATCATAGCGGCCTCCGCTCCGGCTCGTAGACTTTTTCGGCCCCGCGCTCCAGCATCACCCGCTTCACGTCGGCCTCGATCCGCAGATCGCAATCGCACAGCAGCGCGATCCGGCTGTGGTTGATGAGCGGATCATAGTATTGCGGCCGGGTGGACGGAAACCCGCACTTCCAGATCAGCGTCAGGAAGGTGCCCAGGAGCAGGCCGAGCATGGTCAGCTCGTACCCGATCACGATCGAAGTCGGAATGGTCGGGATCGGCCGGCCGCCCACGCGCACCGGATAGAGCAGCAGCGTGCCCCACGTCAAGAAGAGCGCGACCCCGAACCCGGCCAGCGCGCCCAGGATGCTGAACCAGGGAAATTCGTGCAGCTTGGGCCGGCCCAACATCTTCGCGGTATAGGGCACGCCCTGGATGATGTTCATGTCCTCTTCGCGCAGGCCCAACACGCGCAACGCTTCGAGCGCGTCGGCCGTGGCGCTCACATCGGTAAACAGGCCCATGATGGCAATCTTCTTGGGCATATGTTCCTCCGCTACTCCAGCTCCGCAACCGAGGTCACGACCGTGCGGCCGATGCGCCGCCGCGAATGGCTCAACTGCCCCTCCAGCACCTCCCAGACCGGGATCAGCGGGATGAACTTGGAGGCCACCACGTAGAGCAGGATGAACAGCGCCAGGGTGCCCAGCGCGATGGAGACCTCCGGCCACTGCGGCGCGTATTCGCCCCAGCTAAACGGCAGGGCGTTCCGTTGCAGGAACCCGGGGATGATGATGACGCGCTCCAGATACATGCCGATGTTGATGCCCACCGTGATCAGGAAGAGCGCGATCGGCGAACGGCGGATGCGCTTGTTCCAGAGGGTCAACCAGGGGATCACGATGTTGAAGCACAACATGGCGTACCAGAGCGGCGCAATCGGCCCGCGCGCCTGGAAGAGCAACAACTGGTGGCCCACCCAATCGCCGCCGTACCACTCCACCAGGTAGTCGTTGAAGAAGAAGTAGGTCCAGGCAAAGGAGAAGATCAACACCAGCTTGGCGAGCGCGTCGAAATGCTCGGGCCGCAGGAAATATTCCAGCCGCATCGTCCGGCGCACCACCAGCAGCACGGTGATCACGGCCGACACACCCGAGAAGATCGCGCCGACCACGAAATAGGGGCCGAAGATGCTGCTGTGCCAGCCGATATGCATGCTCATCGCGAAGTCCCACGACACGATGGTGTGCACCGAGAACATCACGGGGATGATCGCAAAGGCAAAGATCATGATCGCCTTGTGCAGGTAATGCCACTCGTATTCCAGCCCCCGCCAGCCGAGCGACAGCCACTTGTACAACGTGTGCCGCCAGCCGCCGGTGTGGTCGCGCGCCATCGCCAGGTCGGGGATCATCGGCAGGTAAACATAGAGCGTGCTGCCGATCAGGTAGGTGGTGATCGCCAGCATGTCCCACATGAGGGGCGACTGGAAGTTCGACCAGAGCTGGCGCTGGTTGGGCATCGGGATCATGTAGTAGACGGTCCACACGCGGCCCAGGTGGATGAACGGGAACATGCCGGCGCAGATCAGCGAGAAGGAGGTCATCAGCTCGGCCGCGCGGGTGATGGGCCGACGATATTCGGCGTTGAAGACGCGCAGGATGGCCGAGACGAACGTGCCGCTGTGGCTGATGCCGATCCAGAAGACCATCGTCGCGATGAAGATGCCCCAGAAGACCGGCCGACGGAGGCCGGCCAGGCCCATGCCCCAGCGGATCATGTAGGCCCAGGCGCCCACGAAACACACCAGGACGATGCTTGCCAGCAGCGCCACGACCAGCCACCAGGCCGGCCCGGCCTTGAGCATCGGCCGCAACATGATGCGGTTCATGTCCTCCTGGGGAAGGGGATCGAGCAGCAGCCGCTCCTGCGGGTTATCCTCGTGCGGCCAGGCGAACTTGCGCGGTAGCTCAGCCAACATGCGACTCACCTCCCTTCAGATAGATCACGGCCGGCTCGGTGCCCAGATCCTCGAGCAGCTTGAACGCGCGCTTGCTGGCGACCAGCTCGTGGATGCGGCTCTGCTCGTCGTTCAGGTCGCCGAAGACGATGGCGTCGGTCGGGCATGCCTGCGCGCAAGCCGGGACGACATCGCCGTCGCGCATGGGCCGGCCCTCGGCGGCCGCCTGGTTGGCCCCCGCGTGGATGCGCTGGATGCAGAAGGTGCACTTCTCCATCACGCCCCGATAGCGCACGGTCACGTCGGGGTTGAGCTGCTCGTTCAACGGCTCCGGGAAATACGGGTCGAACCAGTTGAAGACGCGGGCCAGGTAGGGGCAGTTGTTGCCGCAATAACGCGTGCCGATGCAGCGGTTGTACACCTGCACGTTGATGTTCTCGGCGTCGCTGTGCACGCTGGCGAAGACCGGACACACCGGCTCGCAGGGCGCGTGCTGGCACTGTTGGCACAATACCGGGATATAGCGCGCCCGCAGGTCGGGATATTCGCCCTGCCAGTAGCGCTCGATGCGCAGCCAGTGTTGCGCCCGGCCCATCGTGATCTGTTCCGGCCCGACCGTCGGGACGTTGTTTTCCGCGTGGCACGCCACCACGCACGCCTGACAGGCGGTACACCTGTCCAGGTCTATGACCATGGTCCAGCGATGACCTTGCTTGGATTCAGCCATGCGTTATCGCTCCTCTCTCAACCCGGGAACTTCTCGGCCTGGTTGGCGAAATCCACGCCGACGTTGTTTTCGATGCGCGGGAGGATTTGCTGGCGGCCCGTCTTCTCGATGCGCACGCGCGTCGCGGCCCATGCCAGGTCGCCCCCTTCCGCGACGACCGGCGCCAGGATGGCCAGCGCGTTGGCCCCGCGGTTGTTGGCGTAGCGGCCGAAGTTGGCGTGGCCCTGTCCCAGCGGAATGGCTATCACGTCCGGCCGGATGCCCGGGTGCGTGTAGACGATCGCCTCGATCTGGCCGTGCGGCGAAATCACCTTCACGACATCGTCGCGCCGGAGGCCCAGCCCGGCCGCGGTCTGCGGGTTGATCTCGACCCAGGTGCCCCACGAGGCGGTCGTGATCGGATCGGGGCCCTCTTGCAACCACGGTTGATCGGCCCCCCGGCCGTCGCCCAGCAGGGTGGAAGGATACGGATAGAGGATGAACGGATATTGGCCCGGATCCCCCTCCGGCTTCGGCCGCGGCACCGTCGCGCCGGCCGGCGCCGCCACCTGCTTCGCCGGCGAGCGGGCTTCGGCCTGCGGCCACCAGCCGCCGTATTGCCGGAAGCCGGCCCAGACGTTTTCGGCCGTCTTGGTGCTGTAAACGGCATCCTTGCCGACCAGTTTGGCCGTCATCTCCTTCATGAACGCCACGGTGTTCGGCCACGGCAACGCCTTCTTCGTGGCATCGCTCACCCGCTGCGCCAGGTCGAGGAACACGTCGCTCGTCTGCCGCGTGTCGTAGAGCGGGGTGACCACCGGCTGTTGGCTGCTGATGACCGGCCGATCGGCCGGCGGCGTGACGACCTGATAGCCCCACGATTCCAGGTAGGTGTTGTTGGGCAAGACCAGGTCGGCGTACACTGCGGTTTCGTCCACGATGTAGCTGAAGGAGACGACGAAGGGCACGCGCGCCATCGCCTCGGCGAACCTCGTCGCCACCGGCAGCTCGTAGATGGGATTGCCGGCCACGAACAGGACGTCTATCGCCCCGCTGCTCATGCGCTCGATCAGCGCCCGCACATCGGCGAAGCTGCTGGCCGTCGCGCTCGTGAACGCCGGATCGGCCGGCGCGGGAGTCAAGAGGATGGGACTATCGGGCCCGGCCGCCTGGCCCATCAGCGCGTTCAGGGCCATGACGGCCGTCATGGCTTGCAGCGCGTTGGTGTGGCCGGCCAATCCGCCGCCCGGCAACGCCAGCGGCCGCGGGAAGCGGGCAAAGGTGCGGGCCAATTCCTCGAGCTGGTCGAGCGGAATGCCGCTGATCCCCGCGATCCCCTTCACGTCTACGGCCTTGAAGAGCGCGGCCGCCGGGCTATCCTTGGCCTTCGCCAGGCCCAGCTCCAGGATGATCGCGCCGAGCGCCTGCGCCACCAGCCCCTCGGTGCCGGGCGCGACCGGGACCCACTTGTCGGCGACCGCGGCCGTGGCCGACATGCGCGGCTCGAACTGGACGAAGTAGCCGCGCGTGCCCAGCGGCCGGCCGCGCATCTGGCCGTAGGCCCGGCCATAGGCCACCGGCGAGAGCCAGGTCTCGTTGAAGTTGGCGCCGAACGAATAGAGGACGTCGGCCTGGGCGATGTCGAACATCGGCAGGTTGGGGCCGGCGCCCAACAGCGCGCCGGTCGCGGCCGCCAGCGTCCGCCGGCCGTCCATGGTCGCCAGGGTATCGTAGAGCACGGGCGGTTGCCCGCCGATCGCCTTCAAAAAGGCGCTGACGATGGCCGCCAGCGAGTCGGGGATCAGGTTGCCGTAGAAGGCCACGCCGCCCGGCCTGGCCGCCTTCACCCGGTCGGCCAGGAGGCTCAGCGCGGCCTCCCACGTGATCGGCTTGTAGCTCTTGGAGCCGCGTTGCTCCTGGCGCACGGCGTTCTGCAGGCGGTCGGGGTTGTAGAGCACCTGCAGGCCGGCCTGGCCGCGGGCGCACGTCTTGCCCCGATTCAGCGGATGGAGCGGATTCCCCTCGATCTTGATGGCGCGGCCGTTGCTCACGCGCACCAGGATGCCGCAGCCGGCCGGGCACTGGCCGCACGTGCTGGCGTACATCACCTTCTGGCCGGGCAACGCCTCCTCGGGCGGCACCACATACGGCTCCAGATAGGTGGGCGCCTGGAGATTGACCGTGCAGCCGCTCACGGCCACGGCCGCGCCGCTCAAACCGCTCAGCGCAATAAACTTTCGGCGAGATATCCGTTGGCTCATCCCCACAACCTTTCTCGGTGTTCACGTGCTCACGTGTTCACGTGCTCACGTATTCACGTGCTCACGTTTGACGTTTCATGTTTCAATAATGACACGTCTCACAACTGATCAGCTTCGTCACCTTCTCCGGCGCCTGCTTGCGATGGCAGTTCAGGCAAAAGCCCATGTTCAGGTTGTACGGCTGGGCGTAGCCCATGCGCGCAATGTCGCCGTGACAGCTCTCGCACGCCACGCCGGCCGCGATGTGCGGCCGATGGTTGAAGTGGACGAAGTCGGGCTGTTCGAACACCCGCACCCAGCGGATCGGCTGGCCCGATTCCCATTGTTTGATGAGTTTGTTGGCGTCCGCCTGGTCTTTGGGATCTTTAGGAAGCACGGACGCATGGCAACCCATGCATTTGTTCAGCGACGGCAGCCCGGCGACGGCCGAGGTTTGCACGCCCGGATGACAGAAAATGCACTGCACGCCGGCCGCCACGTGCTTGTTATGTTGAAATGGCAGGGGTTGCGCGGGCGCGGCCAACGCGCGCGGCAACAACAGGGCGCCGCCAACAACCAGCACGATCGCCAACACGGCGACGATCGTCGCCACAGGCAACAGCCATCGGCGCCTGAGCAGGCGGGTGATGATTTCGCTCATACGGACACTCCACTGATTGAGGGCATCGGTTTGTATCTTCTCGCTCGCAGGGGATCTGCGACCCCACAGGCATCAAGCTCGCCCGCCGATCAAGTACAGCTTCCAGCCGGTCTGCGACCGGCGTCGTCGGCCTGAACATGTCGTCGCAGGCGGCCAGACGGGGGGTCGCAGACCCCCTGCGAGCGAGAGAAAAGGTGGCGCAAGACGCCATCTTCCTGTTAGCTTGATGCCTATGGTCGTAGACCCCCTGCGAGCAAGAGCGTCCCTTGTGCGGAGCGGATTCGCCTGTAGAGAGCGCTTGCGGGAAGCGCCTGGTCAGATCGCCAGGCGCTTCTTCTTTGCCCGATTCGTCATCTGTTTTGCGGCGATGGTATAATGTGGCCCAAGGTTTTCGCCTTCGGGATGCCGGGGGCCTCGGTTTTGTAGTGGGTTCAATGAATAGCATTCGAAGATGTCTTTGCTGGTAGCGATCGGTCTCGGCAAAGCCTACGGCGCGCTCGACGTGTTCGGCGATCTCGACCTGCGGATCGAAGAGGGCGATCGCATCGGCATGGTCGGCCCGAACGGCGCGGGCAAGACCACCCTGTTGCGCATCCTGGCGGGGGTCGAACCGCCGACGACCGGCCAGGTCGTCCGCAAGCGCGGCCTCACTGTGGGCTACCTGCCGCAGGATCCGCCGCCGGCTGCCGACCTCACCCTGCGCGAGGCGATGTTGGCGGTGTTTGCCGACCTGCGCGCCCGGGCCGAGGCGCTCGCCGCGCTGGAGCATCGGCTCGCGGAGGCCGCCAGCCGGGGCGATGACGGCTACGCCGCGCTGCTCGACGAATACGGCCAGGAGCAGATGGCCTTTGAGGCGGCCGGCGGCTATACTTACGAGACGCGCATCCGCCAGGTGCTCGGCGGGCTGGGCTTCAACGAGGACGAACACGACAAGCCGCTGGCATACCTGAGCGGCGGCGAGCGCACGCGCGCCCTGTTGGCGCAGCTCCTGCTCCAGGAGCCCGATCTGCTCCTCCTGGACGAGCCGACGAACCACCTGGACCTGGAGGCCGTCGAGTGGCTCGAAGAGACCCTGCTCCACTGGAAGGGCGCGCTGGTCGTTGTGGCGCACGATCGCTATTTCCTGGACAAGGTCGCCACGCGCATCTGGGAGGTTAACTTCGGCCGGCTCGATGCGTATCGCGGCAACTACAGCGCCTATCACCTTCAGCGGGAGATGCGCCGGGAGCGCCAGCGCCGCGAGTGGGAGGAGCAGCAGGAGTTCATTGCTCAGACCGAGGAGTTCATCCGCCGCAACCTGGCCGGACAGCGGTCGAAGGAGGCGCAGGGCCGACGCACGCGCCTGGAGCGTTTCCTGCGCGATGAGGCCATCGAGCGGCCCCTGGAGGAACGCAACATCCGCCTGGGTTTGACGACGACGATTCGCTCGGGCGACCTGGTGCTGGCGACCAAAGACCTGGTCGTCGGCTATGATCGCCCCCTTTTCTGGTGCCCAGATGTGGAGATCCGCCGTGGGGATCGGGTGGCGCTGATCGGCCCGAACGGCGCAGGCAAGACGACCCTGCTCAAGACGATCCTGGGACTGGTGCCGCCCCTTTCCGGCAAGGTGCGCCTGGGCGCCAGCGTGCAGATCGGCTATCTGGCCCAGGCGCAGGCCGGCCTCGATCCCGATCAGAGCGTGCTGGAAGCCGTGCTGGAGGTCAAGAACCTGCCGTTGACGCAGGCGCGCAGCTTCCTGGGCCAGTTCCTTTTCACCGGCGATGACGTGTTTCGGGAGATCCGCACCCTCAGCGGCGGACAGCGCAGCCGGGTGGCGCTGGCGCGGCTGACGTTGCAGGGCGCCAATTTCCTGCTGTTGGACGAGCCGACGAACCACCTGGACCTGGCATCGCAAGAGGTGTTGGAAGAGGTGCTCGGCCGTTTTCCGGGCACGATCCTGCTCGTGAGCCACGACCGTTATCTGGTGCAGGCGCTTGCCACGCACATCTGGCGGGTGGACGGGGACGAGCTGCGGGTTTACAAGGGCAACTACGAGGAGTTCTTGCGCCAGCGCGCCGCCGAAGCCGAAGTGCAGGCCAAGGCCGGGCCGGCCGCCGAGGGACAGACCGAAGCCGAGCGCCGGGCCGAACGAGAACGAGAGCGAGCCCGCGAGGAGCGTCGTCAGCGCAAGGCCGCCGAGAAGCTGGCCGAACAGGCGGCCGCGCTGGAGGCGCAGATCCACGCGCTCGAAGCCCATCTGGCGGGCCTGGCCGCTCAGATCGAGACGGCGAGCACGGCCGGCGATGTGGCCGCCATCCACCGGCTGGGCACGGCCTATCAGGAGGCCGAGACGGAGCTGCATCGGCTGATGGACGCCTGGGCCGAGGTGGTGGCATGATGGCGGCGCGTCGGCCCCCGCGCGTCATCGGCCTGACGGGCGGCATCGGCACGGGCAAGAGCACCGTGTTGGCCGACCTGGTCGCGTTGGGCGCGGAGGGCATTGACGCCGACCGGGTGGCCCACGAGGTGATGGCGCCCGACGGTCCGGCCTACGGTCACATCGTGCAAGAGTTCGGCCGCGATATCCTGGCCGCCGACGGCCGCATAGATCGCGCGCGGCTCGGCCGGCTGGTCTTCGCGGAGCCGGCCGCGTTGGCACGGCTGGAGGCCATCGTGCATCCGGCCGTCGGCGAAGAGATCGGCCGACGCGTGGCCGCGTCGAAGGCGCCGGCCGTGGTCATCGAGGCGATCAAGCTGCTGGAGGCCGGGCTCGGCCGGCGACTGTGCGACGAGGTGTGGGTGACGCGCTGTTCGCTGCGCCAGCAGATCGCCCGCCTGCGGGCCGGTCGCGGCATGGCCGAAGCGGAGGTGCGTCGGCGCCTGGCCTTTCAGATGCCCGTCCGCCGGATGGTGGCCCAGGCCGATCTCGTGATAGATACCGGCGGCACGCCGGCCGAGACGAGCCTTCAGGTGGTGACGGCATGGACGGCGCGCGGATTGCCGTTGCCGGCGCCGGTCATCCGGCCCGGTACGCTGGAGGATGCCGATGGGATCCGCACGGTGTTGAACGCGATCGTGCGCGAGGGCGGGTTGACCGTGCTGGATCGCACTCTGACCGTGGCGCAGGAGCGCGCGTTTCTGGCCCGCCTGCCGGCCCGCAGCCGGCTCACGGTGGCGCAGGTGGGCCATGCGGTGGTGGGCTTTCAGGTCATCGAACCGTACGCGCGCGATATCCGTGCCATGGACCATGTGGCGACCCTGGGCAGTTACGTGGTGGCCGGGTTGCGGGGCCGGGGCCTGGGCCAGACGATGAGCCAGGCGAGCTTCGCGGCGGCGCGTGCGCTCGGCTTTCGTAAGCTGGTCGTCTACGTGCGGGCCGATAACCCCGCCGCGCAGCGATTCTACGAGCGCCTGGGGTTCAGGCCGTGCGGCCGGCTCGCCGGGCAGGCGCTGGTAGACGGCCGGTATGTGGACGAGATCTTGTATGAGTTCTTCATCGTGTAGGGCGAAATTCATTTCGCCCTGTAACTTTGCCGTATAAGGCGAAATAAATTTCGCCTTACAGCTTCGTCGTGTAGGGCGAAATTCATTTCGCCCTACCATTCGTATCGGGTGAGGGGAGCTGAATATGACGCGCATTCGCAAGCTGTGGGACGCGCATCCCAACCTCGTATCATGGGCCTTGCTGGCGGTCGGGATGGTGATCGTGGTGGTCCTCTCGGCGCGCGACGTCGGATTCAAGCCGGGGCAATGGGCCGCGTTGATCGCGGCGACCATCGCCCTGGCCGGTCTATGCGTGTGGATCATCAGTTGGGAAGATCACGACGAATCGCAGGAGCATACCGCACATCCAACGGACAGTGAGTGATGAGCAAGCGCGATTATTACGAGGTCTTGGGGGTGCCGCGCGACGCCGATGAGGCGGCGATCAAGAGCGCATACCGCAAGCTGGCGCGGCAATACCATCCGGATGTCAACAAGTCGCCGGACGCGGAAGAACGCTTCAAAGAGATCAACGAGGCGTATGAGGTGCTCAGCGATCCGGAAAAACGCCGGGCCTACGATCGCTATGGCCACGCGGCCACGCAAGGCGGCTTCGGAGCGGCCGGGCCGGCCACCGGCTTCGGCGGCATGGGCGGCTTCAGCGACCTCTTCGAGGAGTTCTTCGGCGGCTTCGGCGGCATGCGCAGCGCCTCGCGCGGTCCGGTGCGCGGGGACGATCTGCGCTACGATCTGGAGATCACGTTCCAGGAAGCGGTGTTCGGCGCCGAAAAGGAGATCGAAGTCCCGCGGCTGGAGCGTTGTCCGGTGTGCCAGGGCAGCGGCGCCGAGCCCGGCACCAAGCCGATCCGCTGTCCGCAATGCCACGGCACGGGCGAGGTGCGCCGCGCGCAACAGACGATCCTGGGGCAGTTCGTGAGCGTGACGACCTGCCCGCGCTGCAACGGCGAAGGAGAGGTGGTGACGACCCCCTGCTCGAACTGTCATGGCCAGAAGCGCGTGACCGTGTTGCGCAAGATCTCGGTTACGATCCCGCCCGGCGTGGACGACGGCATGCGCATTCGCCTGAGCGGCGAGGGGGAGCCCGGCGAGCGCGGCGGTCCGCCCGGCAGCCTGTACGTCTTCCTCCACGTGCAGCCGCATCCGCTGTTCCAGCGCCAGGACAACGACATCCTGTTGGAGCTGCCGATCAACATCGTGCAGGCGGCGTTGGGGTGCGAGCCAGAGGTGCCCACCCTGGACGGCAAGATGAAGCTGACCATCCCGCCCGGCACTCAACACGGCACCGTGTTCCGCCTGCGCGGCAAGGGGGTGCCGATCTTGCGCACCAATCGCCGCGGGGATCAGCTCGTCACCATACGCGTGGTCGTGCCGGATAAGCTCAACGAGAAGCAGCGGAAGTTGCTTCAGGAGCTGGGCGACACGCTGGGCCTGGATTGTCTGCAAAAGGACACGCGCAGCATCTTCGAGAAGTTCCTGGATGCGGTCGGCAATGCATTCGGTTGAGACGAAGGCCAGAGCGAACATGGATTGGATCGAGATCAGCATCCAGGCCGACGGCGAAGCGGCCGAGGCGGTGAGCGAGCTGTTCAACCGCCTGAACAGTCGGCCCGACGGCCAGGGCGGCGCGGTGACCGAGATCGGCGGGTTCGATCCCGTCGGCGAGGAACATCATCCGGTGATCACCGTCAAGACTTATCTCCCGGCCGATGATCCCCAGGCCGCCGACCTCCAGCGGGAGATCGAGGAAGGATTGTGGCATTTGGGCCGGATCCATCCGCTCGGCGAGCCGCGCGTGCGGCGCCTGGCCGAGACGGATTGGGCGAACGCCTGGAAGGCCAGCTACCGGCCGTTGCGCATCGGCCGGCGCCTGCTGGTGATTCCGGCGTGGGAACGGGAGCAGGTGCGGCCGGCCCCCGACGACCTGCCGATCTACCTCGATCCCGGACTGGCGTTCGGCACCGGGCTTCACCCCAGCACGCAGTTGTGCATGATCGCGTTGGAGGAGACGATGCGGCCGGGCCTGCGGGTGCTCGACGCCGGCTGTGGCTCCGGCATCCTCAGCATCGCGGCCGCCCGCCTGGGCGCGAGCCGCGTGGACGCCTTCGATATAGATCCCATTGCGGCGCGCGCCACCGAGGAGAACGTCGCCCTGAACGACCTGTCGGCACCGGTGCACGTGTTCGTCAGCGCCGGCCCCGATGAAAGCGCGTTCTGGCGGCCGGCCGATCGGCCGCGGCCCACATGGGACGTGATCGTGATCAACATCCTGCCGCACGTCATCGTGGCGTTGCTCGACGCGGGCATCCACACCTATCTGGCGTCGGCCGGCCGGCTGATCCTGGCCGGCATTATCGCGGAGCGGGAAGGGGATGTGCGCGCCGCGCTGGCCGAACACGGGTTGAGCGTGATGAAACGACTCGTGGATGGTGATTGGGTGGCGTTGATGGCGGTTGGGGATTAGGGACTAGGGATGGGGGATGGGCGGTGGCGACGACGCATGGCGGCTAAGAGCCGCGGCATCAGCACGGTGTAGGCCCAGCAGGCCGAGCGGCGAACGGGGTAATCCCATGCGCCGATCCATGGCGTGAATTCGCCGCCGAATCCCTGCTTGAAGCGATAAACTCCCCACATCGGATCGCGCTCGTCCAGCACATCGGGCGCGCCCCACCAGTCGTAGCAGGTGCAGCCGGCCGCCTTCGCCCAGCGCAGCGCGGCCCACTGGAGGGCGTGATTGGGCATCAGCTCGCGGCTTTGGCCGGTAGACGCGCCGTAGAAGTACCAGGCGGTCGGCCCGAAGCGGAAGAGGAAGAGTCCGGCAATCGGCCGGCCCTCCACTTCGGCCAACAGGAGATGCCCCAGGCCCCGGTCCAGAAAATGCTCCCAGATGGTCCGATAGTAGCCGTAGGGGCGCACCAGGAAGCCGTCGCGCGCGCCGGTCTCCACGTACATGGCGTAGAAGGTCGGCAGGTCGTTTTTGCCCCCCGGCCGCACCATCACCCCGCGGCGTTCGGCCAGGCGGATGTTGTAGCGCCACTTGGGCTTCATGGCGGCCAGGAGCGCGTCCTCATCCCGCGTCAGGTCGGTGATCAGGGTGTGGCGATATTGGATCTGTTCGGCCGAAGCGCGCCAGCCGCGGCGGCGCAACGCGGCCATGACCCTTGTCCCCGCTTCGGCATCGGCCCGCACATCGGGGTCTATCTTGACGAAGATGGCCCGCGCGCGCCGGGCTTCGATCTCGATCCGGCCGAGCACGGCTTCGACCAGGGCTTCGTTCGACCAGTCGAGCAGGGGGCCTTTGGGGACATAGGCAACTGCGACGGGCAACCTGGCGAAGGGCCGGCGCACGAGCAACGCGGCCGCCGCCATCGGCGCGGCGCTGGCATCTCGCCACAGGAGCCGGGTGGCCCGCCAGCCGGTCTGCGCCTTGAGCGCACCCCAGGCCCAGCTCTGCAAGATGTGCGGCCGGCCGAGGGCCAACAGCGCCGCATCCCACTCCTGCGCGTCATTCACCTTCGCGACTTCCAGCGCCATCCGTTGTTCCATCCGCCTATCCGTTTCTCACCCGTTGCCGCGCCCTCACCGCCAGCCGATACAGCGCATACTCGACCTTCGACAGCGGCATATCCCAGGCGCCCGTATAGCGCACCACCTGGCCGCCGAAGCCTTGCTTGAAGCGATAGACGCCCCACAGCCCGCCCTCGCCCCAGCTATCGGGATCGGCATAGGCGGCCGGATCGGCGCCGACCTCGTCCGGGATGCCCCACAGGTCGTAGCGGGTGCACCCGCGGTCGCGGGCCCAGCGCATGGCGGCCCATTGCAGCGCGTGATTCGGCATCAGGTTGCGATCCTCATCGGCCGACGCCCCCCACATGTACCAGGCCATGCGGCCCAGGGCAAAGACGGCGATGGCCGCGAGCATCCGGCCCTCGTGTTCGGCGATGAACCAGGCCATCATGTCCGGCGGCCCGAACAGCTCGGTGGCGGCGGTGTGATAGGCCAGGTTGTGCGCGCCGAAGCGATCCCGCGCGGCCGTGGCGTCCATCAGCTTCTGGATCGCGGGCAGGTCGGCCGGCGCGCCGCGGCGCACCGTCACGCCCTTGCGCTCGGCCAGACGGATGTTGTAGCGCCACTTCTGCTTCATGCGGGCCAGGATCGCCTCCTCGTCGCCGGTCAAGTCCACGTGGATGGTACTGAGCGGCTGGATGCGCTGTGGGCTGCGGCGAAAGCCGGCCGCGGCCAACTGCGCGGCGACTTCGGGCGTATCGGGCAGCTCCGGCTCGATCTTGATGATGCCGATGCGTCGTTTCAAGCAGGTCTCGCGCAACACGACGAAGAGCGCGCTGACGTGATCGGGCCTGCTCCAGTCCACCACCGGCCCGCGCGGGACATACGCCAGTGTGCCGCCCCACGGCAGCCGACGCAGGAGCACGCTGCTCCCGCCGAGCAACGGCTCGCTCAGGGCCGGGCCGGCCCGCAACGGCACAAGCAGCGCGGCCCAACCGAACGCGGATTTCAGCCTGGCCCAACGCGAGGTTTGCAGGATATGGCCGGCGGGATGTCCGGCGACAAATGCATCCCAGGCGGCTTCGAGCGGCGAAAAGACGGTGTCAACCATAGTGGGCGAATTATACGCCGATCGCGCGTCTTCGGCAATTCGCCGACTTCGCCGGACGTGCCAGGCGCCCTCTCGGGTGCCTGGCGCGTGAGCGGCGCCAACAATTCCAATTGTGGACCCGGCGGGGGCGGATGCGCGTTGAGCCTGGCTTCGGCTCAGGGGTCAGGCGTTTGTCGGCGACGGCCGCACGACCATAAATGGATCGTGCTACCGAGCAACGCCCGGTAAACCGGGCTGGGCCTTACGCCGGCGCCGATCCAGCCCCGTTCACGGGGCGCTGAGCTCGCTTGTTTGACACCCATCCGGCTGGGTGATATGATTACTGCCCTATGCAAGCGAATTTCGTGAACGGTTGGCGGGAGATCCTGGCCCGCATCTTCGATGGCTTCGTCGTCGAGTATGGGTTGACCCCCGAATGGCTGGTCAACCCGGAGACGAATCGGCGGCTGAAGCTGGATTGCTTCTATCCTCAGATCGGCGTGGCGGTGCGTTTCGTCGGCCTGGAGGGGACGACGCGTCGGCAACGCAAGAGCGACGAGGAGGTGATGGCCGAAGCGGCGCGCGAACAGGCGCGCGCGGCGGTCTGCCGCGCCCACGGCGTCGTCCTGATCAGCATTGACCCCGACGGCGAGCCGCGCGTGGCCCTGCGCCAGATCGAGATGGGCCTGGCGCGCGCGGCCTCGCAACTGGCGCTGAACAGCGCGGTGCCGCACGCGGAGAAGCAGAAGCTGATGCCCCTGTTGTCCCAGGCCCGCCGCCGGGCGGGCGAGTTCGTCACCCGGCTCTCTACGCCCGAAAGACTGAATCTCTACGCGGAGATGTGGTGGGAGCGCCAGGCGAACCTGGCCGCGCAAACGCCGGCCCGGCCGCCGACGCGCGCGCTTCCGCGCTTCGAGGCCGACATGGAGGTGTACCATGAGCGTTTCGGCCCGGGCCGCGTCATCGAGGTGGCGAGGGAAGGGGACGAAACCAGGGTGACCGTGGACTTCGTCGAGGCGGGCGTACGGAGCTTCTACGCCAGCCTGGTGGCCGGCAAGCTCGTGCCCGCTGAGCGCTAAGCCGATCGAAGAGGCGTTTCCTCACGTGCCTGGCGCCCTCGAAGGGCGCCAGGCACGTTCGCGGTGATCGGCGGGCGTTCGGCGACCGGGCATGACCCAAAACATGTTTCGCTTGGGCCGATCGGTGTATAATCTCGTGCGAGGTAGGATATGTCGGTACAAATCGTGCAAGCACAAGGGGCCGAACGAGAAAAACATGGGGCCGCGCTGAGCTCTGTGGCCGCGGCCATCTTCCTGACGAGCATGAAGCTCGTGGTGGGCATTCTGACCGGCAGCCTGGGCATCCTGGCCGAGGCGGCCCATTCGGGACTCGATCTGGTGGCCGCGCTGGTGACGTTCTTGGCGGTGCGCGTGTCGGGCCGGCCCGCCGACCGGGAACATCCATACGGCCACGGCAAGGTGGAGAACCTCTCCGCGCTGTTCGAGACCCTGCTCTTGCTGGTCACCTGTCTGTGGATCGTCTACGAGGCTTTGCAGCGCCTGCTGTTCAAGCACGTGGAGGTCGAAGCGAGCGCGTGGGCCTTTCTGATCATGGGCGTCTCCATCGTCGTGGACTTCAGCCGTTCGCGGCTGCTCTATCGGGTGGCGAAGAAGTACGATAGCCAGGCGCTGGAGGCGGATGCCCTGCACTTCTCGACCGACATCTGGTCGTCGTCGGTGGTCATCGTCGGCCTGGGGTTCGTGTCTCTCGGCGAGCGGCTACACCTGCCCTGGTTGGCCAAGGCCGATGCCGTGGCCGCGATGGCGGTGGCCGGGATCGTGATCTGGGTGAGCATTCAGCTCGGCCGGCGCACGGTGACGGCCTTGTTGGACGGCGTTTCGGCCACCCTGGTGGACGAGGTGACCCATGTCGTCAAGGGCGTGCCGGGCGTGGTGGAGGCGCAGCGCGTGCGCGTGCGTCGCAGCGGCCCGGAAGCCTTCGCCGATGTGCAGGTGTCGGTCAATCGCAACGCGGCCTTCGAGCGGACGCACGAGATCGCCTCGCAGGTGGAGACCGCAGTCCATTCCGTGTTGCCCAACGCGGACGTCGTGGTGCACGTAGAGCCGATCCAGGTGGATCAGGAAGGGCTGCTGGAGACGGTTCGGCTGCTGGCCGCCCGTCACCGCCTGGCCGCGCACGGCATACGCGTCTACAACCTGGGCACGAGCGGCCACCTGCTCGAACTGCACCTGGAGGTGGATGAGGCGCTGACCGTGGAACAGGCGCACGCGCAGGCGACCGCTTTCGAAGAGGAGCTGCGCCGGGCGTTCCCCGCGCTCGATCAGATCGTGACCCATCTCGAACCGGCCGGCGAGGCGGCCATTCGGCACCACACCACCGATGCCGACGAGGCCGAGGTGCGTCGGCTGCTCGGCAATCTGGCGGAGCTGAGCGGCATTGACTGCCAGCCGCATCAGGTGACGGTGCGCCACGACCGGGGGGAGTTGTCCGTCACGTTTCATTGCGCGATGGATGGGGCCGCGTCGATCGGGGACGCGCATCTCTTGACCGAGCGCGTGGAAACTTTCTTGCGCGGCCGGGTGCCCAACCTGGGCCGGGTGGTGATCCATGTGGAACCGCACGAAAGCTCCGCGCAGTGACGAGTCGGGATCATGCATGAGCTGGCTGTAACCGAGGGGATCCTGAAGGTCGTGCTCGAGGCGGCCGGCCGGGCCGGCGCGCGGCGGGTTCGGGCGATTGATCTGGTCATCGGCGAGCTGAGCGGCATGGTGGATGATTCGATCCAGTTCTACTTCGACATCCTGAGCCGCGATACGCTGGCGGCCGGGGCCGCGCTGCGCTTTCAGCGCGAGCCGGCGAACGTGACCTGTCTGGAATGCAACGGGTCGTTTGCCGGCCGGCCCCCCCTCCTGCCGTTCTGTCCGCAGTGCGGCAGCGCGCGTCTGCGCGTCGTCGGCGGCCGCGAGCTGCGGGTCGAAAGCATCGAGATCGAGGAGCAGACATGAAGATACCGGTAGTTCGCCATATCCTCAGCGCCAACGACCAGGTGGCGCAGGAAAACCGCGCGACGTTTCGGGCCGCGCATACCTTTGTCCTCAACCTGATGGCCTCGCCGGGCGCGGGCAAGACGAGCCTGATCCTGGCGACCGCGGCGCGCTTGCCGGCCGGCGTGCGGCCGGGGGTCATCGAGGGGGACCTGGCTTCGCGCATTGATGCCGAGAAGGTGGCCGAGCACGGCATCCCGGTCGTCCAGATCAACACGGGCGGCAACTGCCATCTCGACGCGCCGATGGTGCGCTCCGCTCTGGCCGAACTGCCCTTGCATGAGATAGACCTGCTCTTCGTCGAAAACGTCGGCAACCTGGTCTGTCCGGCCGAGTTCGACCTGGGCGCCGATCGGGCCGTCGTCGTCGCCAGCACGCCGGAGGGCCACGATAAGCCGTACAAGTATCCGAACATGTTCGCCGCGGCCGATGCGGTCGTGCTCAATAAGGCCGATGTGCTGGCGGTCTTCGACTTCGATCTGGACTATTTCCGTCGCGGGGTGGCCATGGTGAACGAGAAGGCGCCGGTGTTCGTGGTGTCGTGTCGGACGGGCGAAGGGTTGGATGCGTGGATGGCGTGGCTCATGGCCGAATTCTCCGGCCGACGAGGTGATCCATCGTAGAGATCGCTGGGAAGGTTCAGGCTGTGGACGGGGAGGAAACGCGCCGTCTGCGCGTTGAGATTCACGGCGCGGTGCAGGGGGTCGGCTTTCGGCCGTTCGTCTATCGCCTGGCAACCGAGCTGGGCCTGGTCGGCTGGGTGATCAACGACACCCAGGGCGTGTTCATCGAGGTGGAAGGGCCGGAGCCGGCCGTCCGCCGGTTCGGCGAGCGCCTGCCGGCCGAGACGCCCCCGCGCGCCATCGTGCAGACGATCGCGACGACCTGGCTGGCGCCCGCCGGCTACACGCGCTTCGAGATCCGCCACAGCGACGACTCGGGCGCCAGGACCGTTTTGGTGTTGCCCGACATCGCCACCTGCCCTGATTGCCTGGCCGAGCTGTTCGATGCGGCCGATCGGCGCCATCGCTATCCCTTCACCAACTGCACCAACTGCGGCCCGCGCTTCACGATCATCCAGGCGTTGCCCTACGACCGGCCCAACACGACCATGCGCCGGTTCACCCTGTGCCCGGATTGCCGTCGCGAATACGAGGACCCGCTTGACCGGCGCTTCCACGCGCAGCCGAACGCGTGTCCGACCTGCGGGCCGCGCCTGGCGTTCTACGAGGGCCGGGGGCCGAAGACCGAAAGCGGAACTGCGCTGCCGCCGGCGGATGCGGTCGGCGACGAGGCGCTGCGCCGCACGGCCGCGGCATTGCGCGCGGGCCGGATCGTGGCGGTGAAGGGGCTGGGCGGCTTTCACCTGATGGTGGACGCGCGCGACGCTGCGGCGATCCGCCGGTTGCGCGAGAGCAAGCCCCGTCGCGCCAAACCGTTCGCGCTGATGGCCCGCGACCTGGCGCAGGTCCGCCAGTTCTGCATCGTCTCGGCCGCGGCCGAAGCCCTGCTCACCTCCCCCGAAGCGCCCATCGTTCTGCTGCCGAAGATCGCAAATCACAAATCGCAGATCGCAGATGAGGTCGCGCCCGACAACCCCAACCTGGGCGTGATGTTGCCCTACACGCCGTTGCACCATCTGCTGTTGCGCGAGGTGGACTTCCCGGTGGTGGCCACCAGCGGCAACCTGGCGGACGAGCCGATCTGCACGGACGAGGCGGAGGCGATGGCGCGGCTGGGGCACATCGCCGACGCCTTCCTCGTCCACGACCGGCCCATTGCCCGCCATGCCGACGACAGCGTGGCGTGGATCGTGGCCGGCGCGCCGCGGCTGTTGCGCCGGGCGCGCGGCTACGCGCCGCTGCCGGTCCTGCTCAAAGAGCCCGCGCCCACCATCCTGGCGGTCGGCGCGCATCTGAAGAACACGGTCGCGCTGAGCATCGGCCGCCAGGTCTTCATCAGCCAGCACATCGGCGACCTGGAGACGCCGGAGGCGATGGCCGCGTTCGAGCGGGTGATCGCCGATTTCCTGCGCCTGTACGAGGCGCAGCCGGTCGCCATCGCCCACGACCTGCATCCCGACTACCTTTCGACGAAGTGGGCGCAAGAAAACCACCAATGGCAGATCGCAAATCGCACGTCGCCGGTCGCACAGCTCGTTCCTGTCCAGCATCATCATGCACATCTGGCCGCGTGCCTGGCGGAGAACCAGGCGGAGGGGCCGGCGCTGGGGGTCACGTGGGACGGCACGGGCTACGGCCCCGACGGGACGATCTGGGGCGGCGAGTTCCTGCTGGGGGATGCGGCCGGCTACGAGCGGGTGGCGCATCTGCGGCCGTTCCGCCTGCCCGGCGGCGAGGCCGCCGTCAAGGAGCCGCGGCGCACGGCGTTGGCTCTCTTGTGGGAGCTGTACGGCGACGCCGCGCTGGAGATGGACGACCTGGCGCCCATCCGCGCGCTGCGGCCGGCCGAGCGCAAGCTGCTGGCGCAGATGCTCGGCCGCGGGGTGAACGCGCCGATCACCACGAGCGCCGGCCGGCTCTTCGACGGCATCGCCGCGCTGATCGGCCTGCACGGCGTGATCAGCTTCGAGGGCCAGGCGGCCATGGCGCTGGAGTTCGCAGCCGACGGCCGCGAGACGGGGGCGTATGAGGTAGTGATAGAAGAGGGGCGTGAAACGTCAAACGTGAAACGTGAAACGTCAAACGTCACGTTTTACGCTTCACGTTTTACGCTGCTCCTCGATTGGGCACCTTGGGTGGCCGGCGCGTTGGCCGACTTGCGGCGTGGCGTCTCTCAGGGTATCATAGCGGCGCGATTTCATAACGCGTTGGTGGAGGCCATCGCGGCAGTGGCGCAGAGGGTCGGCGCGACGCGGGTGGCGCTCAGCGGCGGCTGCTTTCAAAATCGCCTGCTCACCGAGCGCGCGGCGGATCGGCTGCGGCGAGCGGGATTCGAAGTCTTGTTGCATCGTCAGGTGCCGCCCAACGACGGCGGCATCAGCCTGGGACAGGTGGCCGTCGCCGCCGCCCGCTTGCCCGATACGTGCCAGACGCCCTCCCAGGCGCCCGGCGCGTGAAACAACCCAATTGATCCCGGAGGCAACATGTGTCTCGGCGTTCCCGGCAAGATACTCAGCATCGAGCCCAATCCCCTCGGCATGACGATGGGCAAGGTCAGCTTCGGCGGCGTGGCGAAAGAGGTGTGCCTGGCCTACGTGCCCGAAGCGCAGGTGGGCGATTACGTGATCGTCCACGCGGGCTTTGCCCTGAACAAGCTGGACGAGGCGGAAGCGCTGGAGGTGTTTGAGCTGTTGAAGGAGATGGGGGAGCTGGAAGGTGCGACGAGTGAAGCGTGAAACGTCGAACGCCACCCGAAGAGGCGGATAGCAGCCATGCGATTCGTAGATGAGTACCGCAACGAGGGCGACGCCCGCAAGTTCCTGAACGCTATCGAGCGGCTGGCGACGCGCGCATGGACGATCATGGAGATCTGCGGCGGCCAGACGCATACGCTGATCAAATCGGGCATTGACCGCTTGTTGCCGCCGCAGATCACGCTGGTGCACGGCCCGGGGTGTCCGGTGTGCGTCACCCCGCTGGAGCTGATAGATCGGGCCATCGCCATCGCGCGGCGGCCCGAGGTGATCTTCACCTCGTTCGGCGATATGCTGCGCGTGCCCGGCTCGCAGACCGACCTGCTGAGCGTGAAGGCGCAGGGCGGCGACGTGCGCATGGTCTATTCGCCCCTGGACGCGGTGAAACTGGCGCAGAAATACCCCGACCGCCAGGTGGTCTTCTTTGCGGTCGGCTTCGAGACGACCGCGCCCGGCAACGCGATGGCCGTGTGGCAGGCGCGGCAGCTCGGCTTGACCAACTTCTCGATCCTGTGTTCGCATGTCTTGGTGCCGCCGGCGATGGAGGCGATCCTGGGGTCGGCCGACAACCAGGTGCAGGGCTTCCTGGCCGCGGGACACGTCTGCACGGTGATGGGCTACTGGGAGTACGAGCCGATCGCCGAAAAGTACCGCGTGCCGATCGTGGTCACCGGCTTCGAGCCGCTCGATCTGCTCCAGGGCATCTATATGACGGTCAAGGCGCTGGAAGAAGGACGCTGGGGCGTGGAGAACCAGTACACGCGCGCGGTCACCCGCGAGGGCAACCGGCCGGCGCAGAAGTTGATCGCCGAGGTGTTCGAGGTGAGCGACCGGCGGTGGCGCGGCATCGGCCTGATCCCGGCCAGCGGCTATCGCCTGCGGCCGGCCTACGCGGCGTTCGACGCGGAGCTGCGCTTCGGCGTGGCCGACGTTGTCGCGCAGGAATCGCCCATCTGCATTGCCGGCCAGATCCTCCAGGGGTTGAAGAAGCCGCACGAGTGCCCCGCGTTCGCCGGCCCATGCACGCCGGAGCATCCCCTCGGCGCGCCGATGGTGTCGTCGGAGGGCGCGTGCGCCGCGTATTACAATTATGGGCGGACGTGAAGAAAGATGAATCAAGACTTTTCTCTCCAATGCCCCATTCCGATCAGCGATTATCCAACGATCACATTGGCGCATGGGGGCGGGGGGAAGCTGTCGCAGATGCTGATCGAGCGGATGTTCGCGCCGGCGTTCGCCAATCCGATGTTGGCCGATTTGCACGATGGCGCGATCTTGAAGCTGGGGGCTGGGGACTGGGGGCTGGGGACTGGAAGCTGGGAGCTGGAAGCTGGGGGCTCGAAGCTGGAGGCTGGGGTGTTGTCTGGCGCGCTCCGGCCATCGTCCGCCGTCCGTTTGGCCTTTTCTACCGATTCTTACGTGATCTCTCCGCGCTTTTTTCCCGGCGGCGACATCGGCGCGCTGGCGGTGCACGGCACGGTGAACGATCTGGCGATGTGCGGCGCGCGGCCGCTCTACCTTTCGGCCGGCTTCATCCTGGAGGAGGGATTGCCGATGGACGAGCTGTGGCGCATCGTGCAATCCATGGCCGCGGCGGCCGCGGCGGCCGGCGTGCAGATCGTCACCGGCGACACGAAGGTGGTGGAGCGGGGCAAGGGAGACGGCATCTTCATCAACACGGCCGGCGTCGGCGTCATCCCGCCGGGGGTGACCATTGCGCCACAACGCGCCCGGCCGGGCGACGTGGTGCTCATCAACGGCCCGATCGCCAATCACGGCATCGCCATCATGTCGGTGCGCGAGGGGTTGACGTTCGAGACCGCGGTCGAGAGCGACTCCGCGCCGCTGAACGGCCTGGTCGAGGCGATCCTGGCGGCCGGCGGCGAGGCGGTGCACGTGCTGCGCGATCCCACGCGCGGGGGCGTCGCCAGCAGCCTGAACGAGATCGCGGCCGCGGCGCGCGTGGGCATCCGGCTGGACGAGGCGAGCATTCCGGTGCTGGAAGAAGTGCGCGGCGCGTGCGAGATCCTCGGCTTCGACCCGCTCTACGTGGCGAACGAGGGCAAATGTCTGGTCATCGTGGCGGCCGAGGCGGCCGAGGCCGTCCTGGCGGCCATGCGCGCGCATCCGTTGGGCCGCGACGCGGCCGTCATCGGCCGGGTGGTGGACGAACATCCGCGCAAGGTCTACCTGCGCAGCCGGATCGGCGGCCTGCGCGTGGTGGACATGCTCAGCGGCGAACAGTTGCCGCGGATTTGTTGACCCCGATCAAGGAGACGCCGATGTCTACTTTGCTCCTTGCCCATGCCGATCTGCTCGTCACGATGGACGCCGCGCGGCGCAAGATCCCCGACGGCGGCCTGTTCGTCCGCGATAATCAGATCGTCCAGGTCGGCCCGACCGCCGGGCTGCCGCCGACCGCCGATACGGTCATAGATGCCCGCGGCATGATCGTCTTGCCCGGCCTGATCAACACCCATCACCACCTGTATCAGACCCTCACCCGTTGCATTGCGCAGGACAGCGTGCTCTTCGATTGGCTCGTCACGCTCTACCCGATCTGGGCGCGGCTGACGCCCGAGGCGGTCTATGTGTCGGCCATGGTCGGCCTGGCCGAGCTGATGCTCTCCGGCTGCACCACGTCGAGCGACCATCTCTACATCTACCCCAACGGCTGCCGGATCGAACACGAGATCGAGGCGGCTGTCGAGCTGGGCATCCGCTTTGTCGCGACGCGCGGGAGCATGAGCCTGGGCCGATCGCGCGGCGGCCTGCCGCCCGATAGCTGCGTGGAGGACGAGGACTTCATCCTCAAGGACAGCCAGCGCGCGATCGAGCAGTACCATCAGCGGGAACGTTTCGCCATGGTGCAGGTGGCGCTGGCGCCCTGTTCTCCCTTCAGCGTCACCGCGGACCTGATGCGCGCGAGCGCGGCGTTGGCCCGCGCGTATGGCGTGCGCCTGCACACCCATCTGGCCGAGACGCTGGACGAGGAGCGTTTTTGCCTGGAGAAGTTCGGCGCGCGGCCGGTGGCGTATGTCGAGTCGCTCGGCTGGACCGGCGCCGACGTGTGGCACGCGCATTGCGTGTGCCTGAACGCGGCCGAGATCGCGCTTTTTGCCCGCACCGGCAGCGGCGTGGCGCATTGCCCCAGTTCGAACATGCGCCTGGCGTCGGGCATCGCGCCGATCCGGCCGCTGCGCGACGCGGGGGTGAAGGTGGGCCTGGGGGTAGACGGCTCGGCCTCCAATGACGCCGGCCACCTGTTGGCCGAGGCGCGGCAGGCGATGTTGCTCCAGCGCGTGCGCGACCCGAACCCGGCCGCGCTGGGCGCGGAAGAGGCGCTGGAGATCGCCACGCTGGGCGGCGCCGCGGTGCTCGGCCGCGACGACATCGGCGCGCTGGCGCCCGGCATGGCCGCCGACTTCATCGGCTATCGCCTGGAGCGGCTCGACTTCGCCGGCGCGCAGCACGATCCGCTGGCCGCGCTCGTCTTCTGCACCCCGCCGAAGGTGGATCTGAGCGTGATCAACGGCAAGGTGCGCGTGAAGGACGGCGAGATCGTGGGGCTCGACCTGGGGCGGCTGATCCGCCGTCACAACGCGATCAGCCGACAGATGCTGCGCGGAGAGTCCTGACGATCTACAGATAAGTTTTTTCAGGACGCGCAAGCTGTGGTACAATAACACGTGTAAGCGGCATCACTTTCTTGTTGAAGGCAGGTGGGCACCGTGCCTCTCTGGCGTCGCACGCTGTATACGCTGTGGGTCACACAGTTCATCGCGGTTGCGGGGTTCTCGTTCGTCACTCCCTTCATTCCATACTACATCCAGGAGCTGGGGGTCTCCGACGTGCGTCAGGTCGGCATGTGGGCCGGGCTGGTCACCTCGGCGCAGGCGATCAGCATGGCGCTCATCGCGCCGGTGTGGGGTTCGCTCGCCGATCGCTATGGCCGCAAGCTGATGGTCTTGCGGGCGACCTTCGGCGGCGCGGTGATCCTGGCGCTGATGGGCTTTGTGACGAACGTCCAACAGTTGATGGCGCTTCGTTTCGTGCAGGGCCTCTTCACCGGCACCGTGCCGGCCACGATGGCGTTGGTGGCCGCGACCGCGCCCAAGGAGCGCTCCGGCATGGCGATGGGGTCGCTGCAAACGGCGATCTATCTGGGGGTGTCTCTGGGGCCGTTCTTCGGCGGCCTTTCGGGCGACGCGCTCGGCTATCGGCCCAGCTTCTGGGTGACGGGCGCGTTGCTCTTCATCTCGGGCGTCCTGGTTACGCTGTTCGTCCACGAAGATTTTCATCCCGTGCAGGAGGCCGGCCGGAGCAAAAGGGACGGTTACGGTCTCGGCATGTTGTTGGTGCTGGGGTCGGCCGGACTGTTGGCGGCGTTTGCGGCCCGCATCCTCTTGCGCATCGGCAACGGCGCGATCAATCCGATCTTGCCGCTCTACGTCCAGACGCTGTTGCCGGCCGGCGCGCAGGTCGGGATCGTGACCGGGCTGATCTCCGGCGTTTCTTCCCTGGGCTCGGCCGTGGGCGCACCGTTGATCGGCAACTGGAGCGACCGGCTGGGCCATCGGCGCTTGCTGATCGTCTGCGCGCTGGCCGCGGGGATCTTCTTCGTGCCGCAGGCGTTCGTCCATGATCCGCGCTGGCTTATCGCATGGCAGTTCTGCAGCGGCTTTGCCGTCGGCGGCACCCTGGCTACGTTGACCGCGCTGTTGGCTCGCCTGACGCCCGATGGTCGGGCGGGCGTGGTGTTCGGCCTCGATTCCAGCGCCATGGCGGTCTCCAATGCCACGGGTCCCCTGGCCGGCGCGGGCGTGGCGGCCGTGTGGGGCCTGCGCGCGCCCTTCCTGTTGACCAGCCTGATATCGTGGGCGGCTGCGGGGGTGATCGCCGCGGGGGTGCACGTGGACGAAGAGGACACGGCATCTGCGCCATTGACGGAGCGGCCGCGCGCGGCCGCTGCCGTTCCCAGGGGATGGCTTTCCAGGAAGTAGTCGGACGAAATTTGCGATGTCATCAGGTTGCCATGACGGAGGGAACCATGCGGCCGAAGATCGACGACACCTGGTTTGGCAGCATCACGGTGGAAGGCCAGCGCTACGAACACGATATCATCATCCGTCTGAGCGGCAAGGTGCGCAAGCGCGATAAGGCGCTTTCCAAGGCGGTCTATGGCACCTCTCACATCATCAGCCTGGCCGAGATCGAAGACCTGTATCGCAAGAAGGCGACCCGCATCATCATCGGCACGGGGCAATCGGGCCAGGTGCGTCTGTCGCAGGAGGCCGCCGAGTTTTTGAAGGCGCACGGATGTGCGGCTGAGCTGTACCCCACACCGGTGGCCATTCAGCGCTGGAACGAGGCCGAAGGCGAGGTGTTGGGCCTGTTTCATGTAACGTGTTGAGGCAAAAAATCTAGCCTGGAGCAAGAGCATGCCGATTGCGATCGTGGTTCATGGCGGCGCATGGGATATTCCGGTCGAATTGCAGGCCGATCATGTGGCCGGCTGTCGGGCGGCCGCCGAGGCCGGCTGGACCGTGCTGGCGGCCGGCGGCAGCGCGCTGGATGCGGTCGAGGCGGCCGTGCGCGTGTTGGAAGACGATCCGGTCTTCGACGCGGGCCGCGGCTCGCACCTGAACCAGGACGGCGAGGTCGAGCTGGACGCCGGCATGATGGATGGCCGCACCCTCATGGCCGGCGCGGTTGCCGCGGTCAAGCACATCGCCAACCCGATCACCCTGGCCCGGCGGGTGTTGCAGGATAGCCCGCACGTCTTCCTGGTGGCGGCCGGGGCCGAGCGCTTCGCGCGCGAAATGGGCATTCCGCTGTGCGACGGAGCCGATCTGGTGGTCGAACGGGAGCGCGCGGCCTGGGCTGCGCGGGCGATGCAGGGGAATGCGCCCGATCCGCGCGCCGCGTTCCGTTCGGCCGGCGCGGATACGGTGGGCGCGGTGGCGCTCGACGCCGCGGGCAATCTGGCGGCCGGCAATTCGACCGGCGGCACCATGTTCAAGTACCCCGGTCGCGTCGGCGATACGCCGATCATCGGCTGCGGGTTGTACGCCGACAATCAGCTCGGCGCGGCCGTGTGCACCGGCTGGGGCGAGCAGATCATGAAGACGGTGCTGGCGAAGACGACGGTGGATCAGATCGCGCTCTTGGGCGATGCCCGCGCCGCGGCCGACATCGCCATCGCCTATTTTCAGAATCGCATCGGCGGGTTGGGCGGCGTGATCGCGCTTTCGCCGGCCGGCCAGGTGGGGCTGGCGCATAGCACGCCCTATATGGCACACGCCTATCGCACGGCCGCGATGGATGGGGTGATCGCGGCTATCCGCCATGATGCGACAAAGCATCTGTAACGCATGCCTCCGGCTTGCGGCCCGGAGGTGGGGGCGCGGTCGGCGGTGCGTTTGGCAATCGTATGGTAGAGCTTATGAATCGGAAACGCGTGCAGGTGGTGATCCGCGGCTATGTGCAAGGGGTCGGGTTTCGGGCGAGCTGCGCCCGGCAGGCGAACGCACTCGGCGTCGCCGGCTGGGTGCGCAACCGGTGGGACGGCTCGGTCGAGGCGCTCTTTGATGGGGATGCCGCGGCCGTGGATCAGATGATCGCCTGGTGCTGGCGCGGGCCGGCCATGGCCGAGGTGACCGACGTCGAGGTGACGGAAGCGCCGGAAGGCCCCACCCCTCATTTCTTCAGCATCAAGTGAGCATGGCCGATCCGCTTCCTGTGATCATTTATACCGATGGCGCCTGTTCCGGCAATCCTGGGCCGGGCGGCTGGTGCGCGATCTTGCGTTACGGCCCGCACGAGAAGGTGTTGCAGGGCGGCGCCTCCTTGACCACCAATAACCGGATGGAACTGCGCGCCGCGCTCGCCGCGCTCCAGGCGCTCACCCGGCCGTGCGTGGTCGAGATCTACACCGACTCCGAATACCTCAAGAAGGGGATCACCGAATGGCTGCCGCTCTGGGTCCGCAACGGATGGCGCACGCGCGGCCGTGAGCCGGTGAAAAACCGCGATCTGTGGCAGGCGTTGCACGCGGCCGCGCAGAAGCATCGCATCACCTGGCACTGGGTGCGCGGCCATGTCGGCGATGAGTACAACGAGCGCGCCGACCGGCTGGCCGTCGCCGCGCTCAATACCATCGGCGTCAAGGGGAAGCCCGACCTGGAGGAACCGGACGCCGTCCTGCCTGCGCTGGAAGAGGGCACCGGATGACGGCAAAGGAGAGCACGTCTTGAAAGGGCGAGGCGTTTTTGAAGGGATTGCCGGCGCGGTGCTCAGGGTCGAATGACCTTGCGCTCTCCGTAGAGCCGGCGATAGTACTCTTTGAACTCGCCCGATTTGATCTTGCGCCACCACCATTCGTTCGCCACATACCAGCGCACGGTCTTGCGGATCGCCTCTTCGTGCGTGTGCCGTGGCTCCCAGCCCAGCGCCTTGAGCTTGTCCACGTTCAGGCAATAGCGGCGGTCGTGCCCGGGCCGGTCTTCGACGTGCTGGATCAGGCTGCGGGGCTTGCCCAGCTCGTCGAGGAGGATCTCGACCATGGCCAGGTTTTCCATCTCCGCGCCGGTGCCCACGTTGTAGATCTCGCCGATCTGGCCCCGATGCAATACCACGTCTATCCCTTCGCAGTGATCGAGCACGTATTGATAGTCGCGGCGCTGCTTGCCGTCGCCGTACACCGGCAGCGGCAGGTCGTCTATGGCGTTGGTGACGAAGAGGGGCACGACCTTTTCGGGATACTGATAGGGACCGATGTTATTGGCCCCGCGCGTGATGGTGACCGGCAGGCCGTAGGTGATGAAGTAGGCCATGGTCATCAGATCGGCGCTGGTCTTGCTGGCGGCGTAGGGACTGCGCGGCGCCACAGGGTCGCTTTCCCGTGAACGATGTTCCCCTTCGACATGGCCGTACACCTCATCGGTGCTGATCTGGTGAAAGCGTTCCAGCTTGAAGCGCCGGGCCGCCTCCAGCAGGACGTAGGTGCCGTAGACATCGGTGCGGATGAAGGCGTCCGGGTCCATGATCGAGCGATCTACGTGTGTTTCCGCGGCGAAGTTGATGATGGTGTCGATCTCATAGGCCTGGATCGCCTCGGCCACGGCTTGCGCGTCGCAAATGTCGCCCTGCACAAAGCGGTAGCGCGGATCGCCGGCCACATCCCGCAGGTTGTCCAGGTTGCCCGCGTAGGTGAGCTTGTCGTAGACCAGGATGTGGTATTCGGGGTACTTGTTGAGCATGTAGCGCACGAAGTTCGAGCCGATGAACCCCGCGCCGCCGGTCACCATGATGCGCTTCATTCTTCCATCGTTCCTTTCATTCCTCGGCGACGTCTACCATCACCGCGCCGAGCAGGGGCGCGCCGACCCGGGCGAGCTGTTCCCGGGCGCGCTGAGCTTCCCCGCGGCGCGTATGGCCGGCGCGCACGGTGAGCAGCACGCCGTCTACCCGCGTGGCCAGCTCGATCGCGTCGGTGGCCGTCGTGACCGGCGGCGCGTCGAAGAGGATGATGTCGGCCTCGCCGCGCAACCGGCCGATCAGGTCGGCCATGGCTGAAGACGCGAGCAGGTCGGCCGGCACGTCCACGGCCGGGCCGCTGGGCAAGACGCGCAGATTGGGGATGGCCGTCGTCTGCAACGGAAGCGCGCCGTCGCGCCGGCCCAGCGCGGTGGTCACGCCGGCCGCATTGTCCACGCCGAACAGGGCATGTTGCGCCGGCCGGCGCAGGTCGCAATCCACCACGATGACGCGAGCGCCCACGCGGGCGAAGGTGACTGCCAGGTTGGCGACGGCCTGGGCTTTCTGCTCATCGGGGCCGGCCGCGACCATGAGCACGGCCTGGAGAGGCGTCTTCTTGCCGGCGGCCATCAGGTTGGCGCGCAGGCGGCGATACGCTTCGGCGACGGGTGAGGCGGGATCGGTGAGGGTGATCAGGTCAGGAGTCATGCGCTACCTCCGGCAATCTCAGCGGCGGGCCCGTGCGGCCCCCCGTGGGGAATGGCCCGACGCGGCCGCCGGGATCGCGGCCAACACCGGCACGCCGAGCATGCGTTCGACCGTGGCCGGCGTGGCCAGGATGTCGGCGGCCATCCATTCGAGCGCCAGGACGATGAGCGCGCCGATCAGCGCGCCCAATACGCCGCCGGCCAGGGCGTTGACGAGCGGCTTGGGTTGATAGAGCGGCGCGTCGATCATGCTGTCCACCAGCTTGACTTCGATGCGGTTGTTTTTGTCCTGGGTGTTGTAGTAGGCCACGCGATCGTCCACGAAGAGATCGGCCATGGTCTTGGCGATCCGCTTGGCGATCTCCGGGTCACGGTCTTTGGCATCAATGCGGATGATGAAGTTCTCCGGCTCCGCGCTGACGGTGATCTTGGCCAGGAGATCATAGGAGTTCATGTCGAGCTGGGCGCGCGCGATGACCCGGTTCGCCATATCATGTGTGTTGATGTTGTTGACGAAGTTGCGCAACAGGTCCTTGGCACTGTTGCCCAGGCCCCAATCGGGCCGCGCCGGTACCGCGCTGATGCGCGCGGTGGCGCGATAGATCTTCGTCTGCACGAAGCTGAGGCCGAGGGCGGCCGTGGCGCCGATCAGGGCGACCACGAGGATGATCCAGCCTCGTCGGCGCAAGATGTCGAAATAGGCGCGTAGATCCATGGCGCGGCCTCCTGCCGCAAGAATCGGTCGCTGATTTGCAGATTCAACAAGCTCCATTCTACACGCAAACAACCGATCCGCCAAACCGCTCAGCGCTGTTTGGGGCGACCGGGGTCGCGGCTAAGGGGCCGGCGGCCGGGCGTCGGCCTGCGCCGACGCGGCCCGCACCCACGAAGGTGGGTGCCGCGGCGCCGTGGCGCCCGTTAGATGCGATTTCAATCGCCCCCGGACATTGGCCGGGGGCGCGGCGTGTGTTGAGGGCGACCGAGGTCGCGGCTAAGGGGCCGGCGGCCGGGCGTCGGCCTGCGCCGACGCGGTCCGCACCCACGGAGGTGGGTGCGGCGGCGCCACCGCGCCCATTAGACGCGATTTCAATCGTCCTCAGGCCGGGCGTCGGCCTGCGCCGACGCATGCACGCCCACGCAGGTGGGCGTTGCAGCGCCGTGGCGCCCGTTAGACGCGATTTCAATCGCCCTCAGGCGGGCGTCGGCCTGCGCCGACGCGTGCACGCCCACGCAGGTGGGCGTTGCGGCGCCGTGGCGCCCGTTAGACGCGATTTCAATCACCCTCAGGCCGGGCGTCGGCCTGCGCCGACGCGTGCACGCCCACGCAGGTGGGCGTTGCGGCGCCACCGCGCCCATTAGACGCGATTTCAATCGCCCCCAGGCCGGGCGTCGGCCTGCGCCGACGCATGCACGCCCACGCAGGTGGGCGTTGCGGCGCCGTGGCGCCCGTTAGACGCGATTTCAATCGCCCTCCCGACATTGGCCGGGGTCGCGGCGCATGTTGAGGGCGACCGAGGTCGCGGCTAAGGGGCTGGCGGCCGGGCGTCGGCCTGCGCCGACGCATGCACGCCCACGCAGGTGGGCGTTGCGGCGCCGTGGCGCCCGTTAGACGCGATTTCAATCGCCCTCAGGCCGGGCGTCGGCCTGCGCCGACGCGTGCACGCCCACGCAGGTGGGCGTTGCGGTGCCGTGGCGCCCGTTAGCCGCGATTTCAATCGCCCTCAGGCGGGCATCGGCCTGCGCCGACGCATGCACGCCCACGCAGGTGGGCGTTGCGGCGCCGTGGCGCCCGTTAGACCGCGATTTCAATCGCCCTCAGGCCGGGCATCGGCCTGCGCCGACGCGTGCACGGCACCCACGGAGGTGGGTGCGGCGGCGCCACCGCGCCCATTAGACGCGATTTCAATCGCCCTCAGGCGGGCATCGGCCTGCGCCGACGCGTGCACGCCCACGCAGGTGGGCGTTGCGGCGCCGTGGCGCCCGTTAGACGCGATTTCAATCGC
>DAOTZV010000121.1:0-1786 GCA_034434235.1 Anaerolineae bacterium | reverse complement strand
CGATGATAAGGCCGCCACCTGGCACGGTTGAACAGCACCCGCACGGTCAGCCAAAGATAGTTCGCGGGCAACAGGTCGGCGGCCGCCGCGTCATGCCAGGCCTCGATCAAGCCGGGCAGGCTGGTCAGGGTTGGCCCGTGCAACGCCAGGTAGGTGGCGTTGACCGCGCCGATCGAGGTGCCGACCAGCAAGTCCGGCTGGTAGCCGGCTTCCAGCAGGGCGCGTACGGCACCCACCTGCAGTGCGCCCCGCGCCCCGCCGCCGCCCAGGGCAAAAGCCAGCGGTTTGTTCACTATCTTCGCGAGCATGAAATGATCTCCTGCGCTTGCGAACTGTCGGCTCAGGCCGCTGGCACCGGTCCCCTGGCACCCCAAATTACGGGGGAATGGAGGAAAGGGGAGGCCTTTCAGCGGCCCCGCCCACTCATTTACAGGACTTACGCACTTCTTGCTCGCAGGGGATCTGCGACCCCCGTCTGGCCTTAAGCCGAGGACGCCGGTCGCAGACCGGCTGGGAGCCTCTACTGCGTAATTTCTGTCATTTAGCTGCGGGCGGTGTCAGACCCACCTCTTGCGCGATCTGGTCGGCGATGCGCGCCACGTCAGCTTCGCCGAAATCGAGCGTGGGCACCTTGCTCACCCCCATCCTGGCGATCACATACTCGTGATCTATCTTGACCCCGCGCTGCTCCATGATCTTGCTCGCGCAGCGGTTGGCGCAACCGTTGATCACGATCACGCGGCGGGCGCGCTTGCCGATGCCGACGTGCTGCTCCGAACCGGCGCCCACAGCGGTCGTGCAGCACATGCGGGCACTGCCGCCGGCGTTGGTCAACTCGATGGCCACGCGGTTGCCCACCTGGCCCACGCTGGCCGCCCCATCGCAAGGGAAGATGATGTCCAGCTTCTCGGCATCCACCGCGCAGACCGGCAGACGCCGAAACTCCTCGTTTACAGAATCAACAGCCATTGTAATCTCCTTTGAAAAGAATGTGGGTACGTGCTAATGCAAACGTTCGACGTGATCCGTCAACGTGCCGGCGAGATAGGCGAGCACCGCATCGTCAATCCTGGCAATGTCAGTGATGACGGGGCGGATGCCGGCCTCAGCCATGCTCTGATAGGCTCCCGCGCCCATACCGCGCGCCAGGAGCACCTGGCAATCGGCGATGGCGGCAGCCATGCGGGCGTGGCGGGACTGGGCGGCCGGATCGAAGCCGTGCCCGCGCGGGTCGGCGCCGTGCGCTTCCTCCGCGTGTGGCTCGGCCGCAAACTGGGCGTGGCCCATCTTGTCACGGACCTCCCGCGAGACGATCTTGCCGCCTTCGACCGTGACGACGACGTAAAACGGGGCGCGGCCAAAATGCTGACTGATGGTCACGCCGTCTTCGGATACTGCTGCGATCTTCATTTTGCTCCTCCATTTATTCCATCCCGGCATGTAGCCGGCTTTTAGATGGCACCTTCGATGAACTCGATGCTGGCATCGCCCGGCAAGAAGATGCCGGCCGTCACCTCCAGCGTTTTCAGGATGGCGGCGGGCACGATGCAACTGTTGCGGCACATGTGCCCCGTCGCCAACGTATAGACCCGCGTCTCGATCAGCGGGCACGACATCTCGTGCGCCACGTCCACTTCGCCCAGCTCATCGGCCAGCGCCTGAACACGCTCGCAGGTGGTGGTGATGTCGAACACAACTTTGGTAGGACCGACTTTGCGGGCTGCGAGGCTCGACTCCTTGCCGCACTCGCCCGCCTTAACCCAGGTCATTGCCATGGCTCAACCTC
>DAOTZV010000120.1:0-6641 GCA_034434235.1 Anaerolineae bacterium | reverse complement strand
GGTTACCAGCTCCAGGTGACCGAACCGTTCCCGTCACCCCAGATCACTTCGCCGAGCCAATTGCCCTTATACTTGGCGTTCAGCTTCACCGGGAAGCCGGTGCTCGCTGTGGCGGTGATCTGCCCGACCGGACCCTCCTGCAACACCACGGTGATGTTGCCGGTATTGCCTACCACACGCGATCCGGCCGGCGCCTGGATCTCGAGCGTCCACGTGACGTTTTTGTATTCCTGCGGCACGCTGGCCACCACATGAACCACCCCGCCTTGCGGCAGGAGAATGTTCGGGTCGGTCGCGCACCAGACAAAGCCCGCCAGGGCCGGCATGACTGCGCCTGCAAAGAGCAGGATCGCCAACGAGACGACGAACAGCTTCTTCAACATCTGGCACACTCCTTTGGGATGAATCATATATGGGCCTGCATGCCGCTTCTGCCAGTAAATAGTATATCACGAATCGGGTGCATTGTCAACTAATCAGCACGCGCAATTATGCGGTGTTGCTGCGCGACTCTCCATCCGTAGAAATACGTATTGGGGATACGCTTCAGGGCCGACCGTGTTGGCTGCGCCGCAAATAGAGGACCAGGCCGGCCAACGCGGCGGCTGCGCCGATCGCGAGGATGCCCCCGAGCAAAGCCCAGGAGTCATCCCGAACGCCGGAGGAAGTCGCTTCAGCCTTCGGCGCTCGGGTGAGAGGCCGGGTTGCGGCGAGCATGGGGGTTGGCGTGGAAGGTGCCTTGGCCGCGAAGACGGCCGGCGTCGGCGTTGCGGTCGGCGCGCGCGATCCAAGGAGGGATGGCGTCGGCAGGATGGCCGATGTCGGCAAAGGCGATTCGAAGGCCGCGGTCGGCGCGGCGGGGCCGGCTGCCGGCCGGCCGGTCGGCGCAGTGGTGGACGTCGCCATGGTGGCGGCGGCCGGCCGCGTCGCTGTGACCGGCCGAGACGATGTGGCGGTGGGAAAGACCGCGGTCGCTGTGGCGGTGGCTGTGGCAGCCGACGGGGTGGCCGTGGCGCCGGCCGCAAGAGAGGGCGTGGCCGTGGGCCGGCCGGTGGCGGTCGGCGTGGCCGCGCCGGTCGCGCCGGCCGCCGTGGCGGTTGGCGTGGCCGTCAGGGTGGCGACGCCGGTTGCGGTGGCGGTCGGTGCGGGGGGGCGCGTGGATGTGACGGTCGGGGTAGCCGTGGCCGGCGCCGGCGTCTTGCCGGCCGGGCCGACCGTGGCCTGGGCGATCCAGTCTACGTAGCGCACCGGCCGGCTTTCGCCGCTCTCATCGTCGTATTCGATCTCTTCCAGCAGATAGTAGTAGGTCTTGCCGGCGGTGACTTCCGCGTCTACGAATTCGTAGACCGTGTCGGCCTCGCCGTCGCTGCGCGCATCCTCCTCATGGACGACCGTCAACCACGGGCCCGTCGCCGCCAGTGAGCGATAGACGCGAAATCCGAGGGTGTTCAGCTCGGTGCCTGTCACCCAGCGCACCAGGATCGTGCCGTTGGCCTGGGCGGTAGCCGTAAAGCTCTTCAGTTCGATGGCAGCCCGGCCGATCGAGCCGCCGCCGATGCCGATCGCCAGCGCCACCAGACACGCCGCCGCCAGAACGCGCCAGATAACCCGTCCACCGTGCCGCGACGCGCTGCTCATGCTCGATCCCTCGCTCATTTCAGGATGTAGTACGTGCCCTTCTTGTCGCCGATCTTCATCAGCAGCCCTTTTTCGACCAGATCGTTCAGATCGAGGCGCAATGTTTCGGCGGAGACATCCGGGCACAGCTCGTGATATTCGCGGTTGGTGATGCGGCCGGTCTCCTGGAGGTATTGGATCGCCCGAATCTGGCGCTCGTTCATGCCGGTCGCCCATTCGGGGATGGCCCGCCGCGCGACTGCCGAAACGTTGCGGCGCAGGACGACGGTGAACGAGTAGGGGGTGGCCTTGAATTCCGGCTGAGGATGGCCGGCCTGTACCATTTCCTCGATCATGCGATCTATGCCCAGGCCGAGCTGTTCGATGTAGCCCCATTCGAACAGGCCGTTGACCAGCCGCGGATTGCGCGAGAAGTGCTCTTCGACGATGTTGTCGAGCGTGATGTAACCGGGCAAGCCGCCCGGGCTGGTGACCTCCAGCCGGTCGTCGAACTGACGGATCTCGACGCGGCGGCCGGTCAGGCGATAGTCGCGATGGCATACCGCGTTCACCAGCGCCTCGCGCACCGCGAAGAGCGGGTAGAGGGTCCGGTCTTCCCGCTTCAGGCCCCGCACAACCGCCTCCCCGCGCATCTCCTGGAGCAGGATGGCCCAACACCCTTCGATCATGCGCGCCAGCGCGCCGGTGAATTCCTCGCGGCGGCTGTAGCCCGGCAATCCGCCCGGCCCGCGCGGCTCGGTGCCGGCGAAACGCACGTAGATCAGTCCGCTTTGGGGAATGAAGAATTGCGGCTCTTTGCCGAAGAGGAGCAGGCCGGCCACGGTCGGCTCGCCGCGCGGGGTCAGGGCGCCGATTGCGGTGAGCAGTTCGTCTTCGGTCTGGCCCAGATCGCGGCCCAGCCGGGCGGTGCGCCGGTGCAGGTAATCCTGGATCACCTCTTCGTCCAGGTCGTTGCGCGTGGCACCGGCGACCGTCTCCATCTCGAAGTCGCCGCTCGCCTTGGTGGCCGCCAGGTGGCTGATGCGCGGGCCGTCGAGCGGCTCGTTGCCGGCGTGCGTGCGCACGAGCACGCGGCCATCGGCCAGGGCGTGCAGTTCGGTGCTGCGCGGCACGGTGATCGCCACCGCCAGGCCGGCGCGATCCTCGAACTGCTCCCAGCGGGTGACGACCAGCGGCCGGCATTGCGCCAGCGCCGCGCGCAGGAGGTTTTCAGCATCCTCCGGTTGCAACGCGCCGGTGATCTGCCCCTGCGCGTCCACGCCCAGGAGGACCGATCCGCCGTCGGTGTTGGCGAACGCGACCAGTGTCTCGGCCAGCCGCTCGGGGGTCGGCTCGGTCATGATCTCCAGTTGGAGGCCGGGTCCGCGGCGGAGGATGGATGATAGGGACATGGCTCCTCATTGCGACGAAATGTCGGCCACTTCTGTCAGGGGCGTCGGGCCGGCCGCGGCGCCGTTGCCGGGCCGACGCCCGGCGCGGTTGTCGCCGTCGGCCACCGCTTCGGCCGGCTTCTCCCTGCGCTTGCGGCTCTTGCCGTTCTCCTCGTCGGCCATGGCCGGCAGCCGCGCCATGGCGGCCACGGTATCACCATCGTCCAGGTTGACGATCCGCACCCCGCGAGTCAACCGGCCCATCCGGCTGACGGCCGCCACGGGGGTGCGCAGCGCGACGCCGTTGGCGGTGATGATCGAGATCTGATCGGTGGCCTGGACGACATGTGCGGCCGCCACCTTGCCCACCTGCGCCAGCTTGTCGTGTGCCACCGTCCACACGCCCTGCACGTTGCGGCCGTGCACGGGGTATTCGGCCAGGGGCGTGCGCTTGCCCCAACCGTGTTGGGTGATGATCAGGAGGTCGCCGTCCGGCTCCACGACGTCGAAGCTGGCGATCACATCCCCTTCGGCGAGCTGGATGGCGGCCACGCCGGCCGCGGCGCGGCCCATGGCGCGCACCTCGGTCTCGGCGAAGCGCAGCGCGCGGCCGCCGGCCGTGACGATGATGAATTCCTGATCTCCGCGGGTGACGCGCGCCCATCCCAGCTCGTCTCCCGGCTCCAGGTTCATGGCGATGATGCCGCTGGGCCGGACGGCCGCGAACTCCTCCAGCCTGACGCGCTTGATCTTGCCCTGGCGCGTGAGGAGGGTGACATATTCCGCCTGCTGAAAGTCGGGCACCACCAGGAGGGTGGTGACCCGCTCATCGGCGGCCAGGCTCACCACGTTGACCATCGGCAGGCCCTTGGCATCGCGGCCGGCTTCGGGCAGGGCGAAGACGCGCTGGCTGTACACCCGGCCCCGGTCGGTGAAGAAGAGGACGTGATCCAGGGTGCGCGCGGCGTACAGGTCTATGACCGCGTCCTCCTCGTTGGTGCGCATCCCTTGTACCCCGCGGCCGCCGCGGCCCTGGGTGCGATAGGCCGCCAGCGGCGTGCGCTTGATGTAACTGCCCTGCGTCACGCTGATCAGCACGCTTTCCTGGCGGATCAGGTCTTCTTCCGAGAAGTCCTCGGCGGCCTGGGCCACGATCTGGGTGCGCCGCTCGTCGCCGAACCGTTCCTTCAGTTCGAGCACCTCTTCTTTGATGACGGTCAGGATGCGCGTCGGGTCGGCCAGGAGCTCTTCGTAGTTTTTGATCTGCTCGAGCAGGCCGCGGTACTCGTCCTCGACTTTCTGGCGCTCCAGGGCGGCCAGGCGGCGCAGTTGCATGTCGAGGATGGCTTGCGCCTGGCGTTCGCTCAGGTCGAAGCGGCCGATCAGCTTGCTGCGGGCGTCGTCGGCGCTGGCGGCCCCGCGGATGAGCGCGATCACTTCGTCCAGGAATTGGAGGGCGATGCGCAACCCTTCGAGGATGTGGGCGCGCTCGCGCGCCTGGCGGAGCAGGAAGGCCGTGCGCCGGGTGATGATTTCGATGCGGTGCTCGATGTAGTATTCGAGGGCGCGCTTCAGGCTCAACAGCCGCGGCTCGCCGTTCACCAGCGCCAGCATGTTGACGCCGAAGGTGCTTTGTAGTGGAGTATACTTGAAAAGCTGGTTGAGCACCTTGCGGGCGGCCGCGCCCCGCTTCAGCTCGATCACGACGTGCATCCCGTTGCGGTCCGATTCATCGCGCAGGTCGCTGATGTCTTCGATGCGCCCCTCGCGCACCAGCTCGGCGATCCGCTCCAGCAGGGTCGTCTTGTTGAGCTGATAGGGGATCTCGGTGACGACGATGCGATAGCGGCCGCCGGCCATCTCTTCGATGCGCGTGACCGCGCGCATGGTCAGCCGGCCCTTGCCCGTGCCGTAGGCCAGCTTGATCTCCTCCCGGCCCAGGACCAGTCCGCCCGTGGGGAAATCGGGGCCGATGATGAACTCCATCAGCTCGTCTACGGTCACGTCGTCGCGGTCGGCCCAGCGGTCGATCAGGAAGGCGATGGCGTCGGCGACCTCGCGCAGGTTGTGCGGGGGGATGTTGGTGGCCATGCCTACCGCGATGCCGCTGTTGCCGTTGAGCAGCAGGTTGGGAAGCAGGGCCGGCAGGACGGCCGGCTCTTGCAAGCTGCCGTCGAAGTTGTCGTTCCAGTCAACGGTTTCCTTTTCGATGTCGGCCAACATGGCTTCCGCGACGCGCGCGAGCCGCGCCTCGGTGTAGCGCATGGCGGCCGGCGCGTCGCCGTCCACCGAGCCGAAGTTGCCCTGGCCATCTACCAGGGGATAGCGCAAGCTGAAGTCCTGCGCCATGCGCGCCATGGCGTCGTAGACGGCCGAGTCGCCGTGCGGATGATACTTGCCCAGCACCTCGCCGACGATGCGGGCGGATTTCTTGTAAGGGCTGCCGGGCCGCAGGCCCATGTCGTGCATGGCGTAGAGGATGCGCCGCTGAACCGGCTTCAGGCCGTCGCGCGCGTCGGGGAGGGCGCGGGCCACGATGACGCTCATCGCGTAGTCCAGGTACGACCCGCGCATTTCGTCGTCTATGTTGATCGGCCGGATGATCCCGTAAGGGGTCGGGCCCAATTGAATCTGTTGATCCATGCATCTTCCTCGGACAGACTTTGAGTTTATATTATACTGCAAGACGATGGATTCTCCTATTGTCCGTGGCACGCGGTTCGTGGCGCAAGCCGGAGGCGTGTGTTGCGGGCGCAAGCCAGAGATAGAGATTGGGGACGAAGGGCCGGGGAGGGTTGATTTTGGCAACGCGGAAGAAGCGCTACTGTGTCAGTGCCCTCGCGGCGCGAGAATACAGCAGGCGTGAAACGAATCAACGGATGGCGGAGCGCTTTGACGCCCGGGAGCCGTTGTGATAAACTTCCTTTGCAAACGGCGAGAGGTTTGTTTGCCGGGCAGGGATGAAGGTCGAATGAACAGCAATAACAACAATATGGGTTCGATACAACGAAATATCCTCTATATCGCGCTGTTGGTGGGGTTGGGTTTCTTTCTTTTCGCGTCTTTCTCGCGCAATCGCGAGACGATGCCGGCCATGGACCTCAGCCAGGTGGCGCAGCAGGCGCGCGAGGGCAGGGTCAAGCGGATCCTGGTGGAGGGCCAGGATCTGGTCGTGACCCTGGTGGATGGCCAACAGGCACGCGCCCGCAAGGAGGAGGTCGGCAGCGTGGTGGAGACGCTGCGCAACCTCGGCGTGCCCGAAAGTGCGTTCGGCTCCGGGCCGAACCAGATCCAGATCGTCGTGGCCGCGCCGAGCCTGTGGAATAATTTGTGGCCGATCCTGGCATCGGTGTTGCCCGTGTTGCTGCTGGCCGGCTTCTTCATTTTCCTGATGCGCCAGGCGCAAGGCGCCGGCAATCAGGCGTTCTCCTTCGGCAAGAGCCGGGCGCGCATTTTCACGGGCGACAAGCCGACCGTCACCTTTGCGGATGTGGCCGGTGCGGACGAGGCGAAGCAGGAGCTGCAGGAGGTCGTCGAGTTCCTCAAGGAGCCGCAGAAGTTCGCCTCGCTCGGCGCGCGCATCCCCAAGGGGGTGCTGCTCGTCGGGCCGCCCGGCACCGGCAAGACGCTGAT
>DAOTZV010000119.1:0-2015 GCA_034434235.1 Anaerolineae bacterium | reverse complement strand
GCATGACGAGAGGCAGATAGAGTGCGCGCGTGTGGCCGAACACGGCGAACCGGCCCAGCCGATCCACCCAGGCGATCAAGCGCATGCCGGTGATCTCCTGGCCGGGAGTGATTCCCTCCTGCGACCACCCCACGCCGTCCCACCGATAGAGCTGCAACGTGGTCGAGCTCACCAAACCCAGGTTGAGCGCCGCGCGGTCAATACTGACCAGATAGCCGCTGCCCGACGCAATGGCGGCCGGCCGCCCCGTGTCACTGTACACGGCCGTCGCCGCGAACTCGTAGCCCACCGGCACAAGCCGATCGGCCGTCTGCGCGGCGGCCGTCTGGTGCGTATAGGTCAGGACGACGGTCGAAGTGAAAGCGCCGGCCGGGAAAGACAACAGAGTGCTCCCGGCCACGAAGTTGGTCGCGGCGCCGGCCCCGATCGTCCCGGTAACGACTGCCGGCTGCGGCGGCGCCGGCGGATCAACCGCCGTGGTCCTTTCGCGCAGCCCGTGCGTGCCGTCATAGGTGTAGTGATCCGCCTCATAGACGAGCCGCTTGCCGTCTGCGCTCAGCCGCGGATACCTGTCGGTGGCATAATACATGAACTCCGTCACCGGGCCGGGAGGCGTCCAGGCGCCGTTGATGAACTCGGTCATCTCCAGAGACGCGCCGAGGATCGAATCGCCTTGCGCTCGAGGCCGGCTATAAATGACGCGCGTGCCGTGCGCGTCGATTGCGGCCGGCGCGTCCGCAGAGGTCAGGGGGATCACCGATGTGGCCGTGACCTTCAGCGGCGGCGTCCAGCCGGTCCCCAGCCGACGCAGCACGTAAAGATCCTGTGCCGTCCGGATGTAATATCCCCCGCCAGACGTCAACTGGACCTTCCAGTAGAAAATGCTCCGGCCGTCGGCGCTGATCGCGGGGTTTTCCAGGAGGGACTGATCGGGATCGTTGTCCACCAGCAAGGCCGGCGCCGTCCATACGCCGCCGATTTTTTCGACGAACATCAGCCGCGAGTTGGTCGCCAGGTAAGCCACGGCCGTCCCGTCTGCGCTCATGGATGGATCAGAGCCGCCCCGCTCGTCGGAGAGCCGATGCGGCTCGCCCCAGCCGCCGACGCTGCGCTGCGAAGCGTACATGGGCCACACCGGGTCCAAGAACAGATAGCTGTTGTAAACAACGGTATTGCCGATCCAATCGAGCACCAGGCGATAGCGCGGGCTGAGGAGGTTGGTGGGGATCGCGTAGGCCGCGCCCCAGACGCCATCGGCCTGATCGATCCCGTAGATGGCGTACTGAGGGTTGGGCGCGCTCTGCCCGGTCGCGCCGAGATAGGCGACCGTGCGTCCGTAGCCGCTGATCACGGGGTGGGTGTATTGCGGCAGAAGGCCGCTATTGTGGGCCACCCCGTTGCTCGCCAGGACCTGCGGGCCGGCCCAACCGGCCGCGGTCCGCTTGAAGTAGACGATCTGTTTCTGGCCGTCGGCCACATTCGGATCGGCATCGAGGGCGACCACGCGCGTTCCGTCGCTGCTGATCGAAGGCCAGGTCTCCCAGCCGGAGGAGATCATCGCGGCGTCGCTCCAGGGAGGCGAACTCGCAGGCCCGGCGGGCCCACCCGATTGCGCCTGTACCGGCGCCCAGATAGCCAGAAGCAAACAAACCCACACGGCCGACCATGCGACGACCGTTCTCATGGGATTCCTCCTCGCGCGAGTGACGATATGCGATTTTTCGACGATTGAGAGCAGGGCGATTTCACGCGCCAGGCGCTCCATAAGCGCCTGGTACATCGTGTGCCGCGGGTTGACAATGCGGACAGAAATGGGTGGAGCGCTGGGTCACGCGGATGCGTTCGATGATCGCGCCGCAGCGGGGGCACGGCCGGCCCGTCTGCTGATAGACGCGCAGACGGTTCTGATACGCGCCGTCCTGACCGTAAGGGGTACGATAGTCGCGCAACAGGGTGCCGCGCGCCTCCACCGACTCGCGCAGCACGAAGCGGATCGCCTCGCACAGCCGGCCGAT
>DAOTZV010000118.1:0-42946 GCA_034434235.1 Anaerolineae bacterium | reverse complement strand
CGGCTGGATCGCCGTGCGCCTGCGCCAGCCGGCCGTGCTGGGCGAGCTGTTGATCGGCGTGTTGCTCGGGCCCAGCCTGCTCGACCTGTTGCACTGGTCCATCCTCGCCAACCCGGCCGAGCCGCACCTGCTGAGCGAGGCCGTCTTTGAGCTGGCCGAGCTGGGCGTGGTGTGCCTGATGTTCCTGGCCGGCCTGGAGGTGGAGGTGGACGAGATGCGTCGGGCCGGCCGCGTCTCGGTCCTGACGGGCGTCAGCGGGGTGATCGCGCCGCTGATCCTGGGCGCGCTCGCTGCGCTGCCGTTCGGCTATCGAGGCAGTGCGGCATTCTTCGTCGGCATCATCCTCACGGCCACCAGCGTCAGCATCAGCGCGCAGACGCTCCTCGAGCTGGGCGTGTTACGCAGCCGCGAAGGGGTGGCGCTGCTCGGCGCGGCCGTGGTGGACGACGTGCTGGTGATCCTGCTCCTCTCGGTCTTTCTGGCGCTGGCCTCTAGCGGCGCCGGCCTGGCCGCGGTCCCGCTCGTCGTCCTGCGGATGGTGCTCTACCTGGCCGTGGCGATCGCCGTGGCGTTCTTGCTCCTGCCGCGGCTGGCCGATTGGGTGGATCGCCAGCCGATCAGCGAGGGGTTGATCGCGCTGGTACTGGTGGCGGCGCTGGCCTTCGCCTGGTCGGCCGAGGTAGTCGGCGGCCTGGCCGCCATCACGGGCGCGTTCATCGCCGGCGTGGGCCTCAGCCGCAGCCACCTGCGCGGCGAGATCGGACGCGGGATGCACGCCATCACCTACGCGTTCCTGGTGCCGATCTTCTTCGTCAGCATCGGCCTCAAGACCGATGTCCATCTGTTGACGGGCCCCAATGTCCTGTTGGCCGCCGCGATCGTCGTTGTGGCCATCATCTCGAAAGTGCTCGGCTGTGGCGCGGGCGCGCGGCTGGGCGGCTTTACCAACCGCGAGGCGCTGCGCGTTGGCCTGGGGATGGTCAGCCGCGGGGAGGTCGGCCTGATCGTGGCGACCGTTGGCGTGAACGCCGGCATCATCAAGCCGGATCTGTTCGCCATCGTGACCATCGTCGTGCTCGTCACCACGCTGGTCACGCCGTTGTTCCTGCGCCAGGCCTTTGCCAGGAAGGAGTTGAGCCATGCCTAATCTGGTTGTTGCGGTACTGCCGAATTTGGAACGTTGTCAAGACGTGATGGATGCCTGGGAGCGTTTCGGCGTTCCGGGCGTGACGATCCTGGAGAGCATCGGCCTCCACCGGCTGAAGCAGGCGTTCGGACGTCGCGACGATGTGCCGCTGATCCCATCGTTGCGCCACCTGGTGGAGACCGAGGAATATCACCACCGGACGATCTTCACGGTGGTGGGGGATGATTTCGACCTGGACGGCCTGCTGGCGGCGACCGAGGCGGCCGTGCGCGATTTCAACGCGCCGGACAGCGGGATCGTCTTCGTGATGCCGGTGACACGCGCGTTGGGCCTGCGGCCTCATTGGCTCCACGGCCGCAGCTGAGAGGTACCACAAGCCTCTGGCTTGTGCTTGCGGTGCAGCGCCGCAAGCCGGAGGCTTGCGTTACGGGGCCAATGGCGCGCATGGGAGGAGTGACACACGCCCCCGGCTTGTGCCCGTTGTAGCCCCTCTTCGTTTTGTCCGCTTCTATCGGCCGCCTGCGCTGCCGGTGAAATATCTGGCGCATTTCCTCGGAGTATGATACAATCTGCGCACTTCAGTCGAAAGCACGAACGCGCCTGATGTCTCCCGAAGACTTCAGCCGCGTCCAGGAAACGTCATGGCGAACTGGCCGATCATCGGACACGAGTGGGCGGTCAACCTGCTGGCGAACGCGATCGTCGCCGGCCGGCTGAGCCACGCCTATCTCTTCACCGGGCCGCCCCAGGTGGGCAAGACCACCCTGGCGCGCCTCTTTGCCCAGGCCATTTTGTGCGAGAAGCAGACCGGCGAGCCGTGCCGCGACGACGCGTTGCCGTGCCGCGCCTGCCAGCGCATCGCCGAGGGCCGCTATCCCGATCTCCAGATCATCGCGGCCGAGAAGAACACCATCCAGATCGAGCAGGTGCGCGTCCTTCAGTCGGACGCGGCGCTCTCGCCCCTGGAAGGTCGCTACAAGATCTTCATCATCCGGGAGATCGAGCGGGCCACCGCGCCGGCCGCCAATGCCCTGCTCAAGACCCTGGAGGAGCCGCCCCCGCGCGTCATCCTGCTGCTCACCAGCCATCGCCGCGACCTGGTATTGCCGACCGTGCTTTCGCGCTGCCAGCTCCTCAACCTGCGACCGGCATCGCTGCCGCAGGTGCAATCCGCGCTGGAGACGCGCTGGGGAGTGGAGCCGGCCCAGGCCGAGCTGTTGGCCCGCCTGAGCGGCGGCCGCGTCGGCTGGGCCGTTCACGCGCACCTGCACCCCGAAGTGGGCCAGGAGCGCCACCGACACCTCGACAGTCTGCTCACCCTGATCGCGGCGGGCTATGTGGAGCGCCTGAACTATGCCGAGGCTCTCAGTCGCCAGGCCGACGCGATCGAAGAGGTGTTGGGACTCTGGGCCACCTGGTGGCGCGACGTGCTCCTGATCCAGCACGGCGCGGCCGGGGCCATCGTCAACCTGGACCGCCAGGCGCAGTTGGTGCAATATGCCGACCTGTACCCGACGGCCCAGGTGGAAGCCGTCCTGGCCTCGTTGATCCGGACGTTGCAGCGGATCAGGGCAAACGTCAACGCCCGGCTGGCGCTGGATGTGTTGATGTTGCGGCTCCCGAAGCCGGAAGTGGCTTGAGCTGTAGGGACGTAGGGACGCACGCCGTGCGCCCTTACGGGCGCCAAAGCGAATGAGATGAGATCATAGGATCGAGATATGCCATTAGTCGTCGGTGTAGCGTTTCAACCCGTCACCAAAGTCTATTACTTCGACCCGGCCGGGCACGAGGACCTGCAACCCGGCGAGCGGGTCGTCGTGGAAACCTCGCGCGGCCGCACGCTGGGCCAGGTCGTCTTCCCCCCGCGCGAGGTCGCGCCAAACGAGATCAGCGGCACGCTCAAGCCGGTCCTGCGTCGGGCCACGGCCTGGGACATGGTTCAACGCGATCAGATGGCGCACAAGGAGCCCGAAACGCGCGCCATCTGTCAGGAACGCGCCCGGGCGCTCGGCCTGGACATGAAGGTCGTCCGAACGGAATACAGCTTCGACGGCAGCAGCGTGATCGTCTACTTCGTGGCCGAACAACGGATTGATTTTCGCAACCTGGTCCACGAGCTGAGCCAGATCCTGCATACCCGCGTCGAGATGCGCCAGGTAGGCGTGCGCGATCAGGCCAAATTGCTGGGCGGCTACGGCCGTTGTGGCCGGCCCCTCTGCTGTTCCTCCTGGCTGCGCGAGTTCGCGCCGGTCTCGATCAAGATGGCCAAGACGCAAGACCTGCCGCTCAACGCCTCCGAGGTCTCGGGCGTATGTGGCCGACTGCTCTGCTGTTTGAGCTATGAGAACGATCTCTACGCGGCCGCGCGGCAACGCATGCCCAAGCTGAACAGCGTCATAGACACGCCGAAAGGGCCGGGCAAAGTCAAGCAGATCAACGTCCTGCGCAACTCGGTCACGGTGTTGGTGGAAGGGCCCGGCGAGACCAGCGAATACGTGGAGGTGCCCTTCCCCGAACCGACCGACGCGGCCGGCCCGTGCGCCGGCTGTCCGAAGCGCAGCGCGGCTTTGGCCACATCTGAAGCAGAGGTCGGTCCGGCAGAAGAGGAAGAGGAAACCGAGGAAATCAGCGAGGAGATCGTCGAGGCCAAACCGCAGCAACCGGCAACCGCCGCGGCGAAAGCTGCCCGGCCGGCAGGCGGCCAGAGCAAGCGTTCGCGCTCTCGACGCCGACGCCGTTGATGGAAGGAAGCCGTTTCGGGGCAAGCCAGCAGAGCGGGCGTGTTCGCTTCAGCGCGTTTCACGCCCGCCGTCGGTCGTCAACGGCAGACGCAAGGCCCAGGCTCATGGGTTGCGCGGTTCGATGATCAGCTTGACGGCCGTGCGTTCCTGGCCGTCAATGTCCACTTCAACGAACTCCGGCACGCACATGATCTGGATGCCGTCTTGCGCCAGATAGTCGCGCGCGATGGCGACCGCTTTGATCGCCTGGTTCACGGCGCTGGCCCCGATAGCCTGGACTTCTGCGTGTTTTCGCTCGCGCATCACGCCGGCAATGGCGCCGGCCACTGCGGTCGAGCGAGATTGGGCCGAGACTTTGATCACCTCCATGGTGCGCCTCCTGGCAGCGATGAAGCTGCGACTGAAATGCTCAAAGCCAGGACGATCTAAGCCTTTGATACGGGTTCTCAAACAAGATTGTACAACAACTGCGCTGTAAACGCAAGAGGTTTCGCGCCGCGCAAAGCGCGTGATTGGCTTGTTGCGCTGCTGCTCCTGGTCGCGGCCGCCGGCTGCGCCGCGCGCTCCTCGGCCATCCCATCCCCCACCGCAACCCCCATGCCGATCGCGGTGCAGTCGCCGACGCCGCTCGTGGCCACGCCATCGCCGCAGCCGACCGCGTCGCCGACTCAAGTCATGCCCGCTTCGCCCACACCGACTTCGACGCAGCCGGCCGACGCGTGCGCGCCGTTGCCCGCGGCCGACGGCCGGCCGCGCTATCGCTTCGAGGTCGTGGCCGATCCCGCCGCGCACACGCTCCAGGTGCGCCAGCAGACGGTCGTCGCCGATGAAGCGCGCCTGGCCGCGGCCGAAATCGTGTTCAACACGCCGGCCAACGGCGTCCCCGGCATCTTCGCGCTCGATCGCGTCCGCCTTTCCGCCGAGCCGCAGCCCCTGCCGGCCGACCGCATCGCGTTGGACGGCGCCATCCTGCGGCTGCGCCGGCCGGCGACCGGCGCAGCGGGGCCGGCCCTGACCGTTTGTCTCGACTACACGCTGCGTTTGCCGCCGGCCGACAGCGAAGGCATCTCGGCCGGCAACGCGCTCGGTTGGTCGGCGCTGGGGATGGTGGCCGGCTACTGGTATCCGGTCCTGGCGCCCTACGACCGCCAGCGCGGCTGGACGCTCGTCCCCTATCATCCCGTCGGCGACCCGATCGTGTACGAGACGGCCGACTACGAGGTGGCCGTGCGGGCGCCGGCCGGTTACACGGTGATCGCGGCGGGCCAGCAGGAAAAGCAGAGCGGCGTCTGGCGCTTCCGGCTGGAGCGGGCGCGCGGCTTTGCCTTCATCGTCAGCGACGCCCTCGTCGCCATTCAGGGTCAGGCCGATGCGACCCCGGTGCAAGTCTTCCACCGGCCCCAACACGGCGAGGCGGCCCGGGCCGCGTTGCGCGGCGCGGCCGAAGCCCTGCCCCTCTTCGTGCGGAACTACGGCCCCTATCCGTACCGCGAGCTGATCCTGGTCGAGGCCGACCAGTTCGGCGGCATGGAGTACAGCGCGCTGATCACCCTGAGCCAGGAGTGGTTCGCCGACTATCGGCCGGCCGCCGACAACGGTTTCGGCGGCGATATGCTGGTGCGCTTCGTGGTGCACGAGCTGGGCCATCAGTGGTGGTACGGCGCGGTCGGCAACGACCAGGCGCACGAGCCGTGGCTCGACGAATCGCTGGCGCGCTACGGCGAGCTGCTCTACTATCAGAACCTGCACCCCGAACACCTGACGTGGTGGGCGACGCCATCTAAAGGCATGGCTACCCTGCCGATCAACCAGCCGATCTACAACTTCTCCGACACGCCCACCTACGTCCAGGCCGTTTATGTGAGCGGCACGCGGTTTCTGCTCGCCGTGCGCGACGAGCTCGGCGTGGCCGAGTTCACGGCTTTCCTGCAAGAGTATCGGCAGCGCTATCAGGACCGCCTGGCGACGGGAGCCGACCTGCTGGGGCTGTTGCGGCCGCGCCTGGGCACCGGGCTCGACCGCCTGTTGCCGACCTACTTCAAGTGATACGATGCGAGTCGTCATGATCTCGAAGGCGCTGGTGGTGGGCGCCTATCAACGCAAGCTGGAAGAGCTGGCGAAATTGCCCGACATCGAGCTGATCGCGATCGTGCCGCCGGCCTGGCGCGATCGCCGCGGGCGCGTGATGCTCGAGCGCGCGCACGTGCGCGGCTATGAGCTGCTGGTGGCGCCCATCGCCTTCGCCGGATCGTACCATCTGCATTTTTACCCGACGTTGGGCCGTATCTTGCGCCGCCTGCGCCCCGACATCGTCCACATGGACGAGGAACCCTACAACACGGCCACGTGGCAGGGGCTGCGCCTGGCCGAGGCGCTCTCGGCGCGCGGCCTCTTCTTCACCTGGCAGAACCTCAACCGCCGCTATCCGTGGCCGTTCCGCCACTTCGAGCAGGCGAACTACCGCCGTGCCCGGTGGGCCATTGCGGGCAATCGCGCCGCGGCCGATGTGCTGGTCGCCAAGGGCTACCGCGGGCCGATCACCGTGATTCCCCAGTTCGGCGTGGATCCGGAGCTTTTTGCGCCCGCGGCCGACATGTCGCTCCGCGATGACGCCGCTTCCGCGGCGTTTCGCATCGGCTACGCCGGCGGCCTGATCCCGGAGAAGGGGGTGGACCTGCTGCTGCGGGCGTGCGCCGCGCTTCCCGACCGCCGCTGGCAGCTCACCATCCTGGGCGACGGCCCCGAGCGCGGTCGCCTGGGCGAACTGGCCGGCCGCCTGGGCATTGCAGGGCAGGTGACGTTTGCCGGTCCCCGGCCCTCGACGCAGATGCCGGCGGCCTACCGCGCGTTCGATGTGCTCGTCTTGCCGTCGGTCAGTCGGCCGAACTGGATCGAACAGTTCGGCCGCGTGCTGGTGGAGGCGATGGCCTGCGGCGTGCCCGTGATCGGCTCGAGCTGCGGCGAGATCCCGAACGTGATCGGCGAGGCCGGCCTGATCTTCCCCGAAGGGGACGTGCCCGCGCTGCGCGACGCGTTGGCTCGCGTGATGGCCGACGAAGCTCTGCGCCGCGATCTGGCCGCGGCCGGCCGGGCGCGCGCGTTGGCGCACTTCACCCAGGCGCAGGTGGCGGCGGCCACTTATGGCGTCTATCGAGCGCTCATCGCGCAACGATAGACAACACAAAATGCTGCATTTGTGGCGACAAAGGCCAGACAATGTGATTTTGTATCCTGGAAATCTGTGCTATAATGGGCATGCCCAAGGAGCCATATTTGTCGCTACGAATTGGCCTGAACGCTCATCTGCTGGCGCAAGGAGAAACCTATCGGGGCGCCGGCATCAACGGTTACATCTATCACCTGCTGCGTCATCTGCCGGGCAGTCGGCCAACCGATGGCCGGCCGATGGAGTTCGTCGCCTTCCTGCACGCTGCCGGGTTTGCGGCACCGGAAGGGCTTGCCGTCGAACGGTCGCGCTGGAACACGGCCGGGCCGTGGCGACGGATCTTGTGGGAACAGACCCGGCTGGCCGCCTGGACGCGCCGGCTCGACCTGTTGCACGGCCTGGCCTATGCCTTGCCGCTGGCGTGCGCGTGCCCGGCCGTGGTCACCGTCCATGATCTGAGCTTCCTGCGCTATCCGCAGGCGTTTCGGCGCCTGAATCGCGCCTACTTGAGTTGGATCACGCGCGCCGCGGTGCGCCAGGCCCGCCGCGTCATCGCGGTCTCCGAGAGCACGCGGCAAGATGTGATCGCCCGCTGCGGCGTGCCGGCCGAACGGGTGATCGCCGTGCCCAACGGCGTGGCCGCAGAGTTCCGGCCGGCCGACCCGGCCGAGGTGGCGGCGTTCCGGCAACGCAAGGGATTGCCGGAACGCTTCTTTCTGTTCCTGGGCACCCTGGAGCCGCGCAAGAACATCGAGCGCTTGTTGGAGGCGTATGCGCTTTTCCTGCAAAACCGGCCGCCGCGCGAGGCGGACACGCCGTTTCTCGTCATTGCCGGCGCCAAAGGCTGGTTTTACGAGGCCATCTTCGCGCGCGTGCAACGCCTCAAGCTGGCCGATCGCGTTATCTTTCCCGGCTTCGTGCCGGCAGCCGAGCTGCCCTGGTGGTATCAGGCCGCGGCGCTCTTCGTCTATCCGTCCCTCTTCGAAGGGTTCGGCCTGCCGGTGTTGGAGGCCATGGCCTGCGGCACGCCCGTGATCACGTCTAACGTTTCCTCTTTGCCCGAGGTGGCCGGCGACGCGGCGTTGCTCGTGCCGCCGGAAGACGTCGCGGGGCTGGCGGCGGCCATGGCGCGCATGTGGGATGACCGGGCGCTCGCCGCCGAAATGCGTCGCGCCGGCCTGGAGCGGGCCGGTCGCTTCTCGTGGCAGCGCACCGCCCGGGAAACGATCGCCGTCTATCGCGCCGCCCTGGAGGAGGTCCTGTGAAAAGCGACGTCCGACGATGGATGCCCTGGGTCACGGTGATCTTCGATATCGTGTTGATCAACGCGGCCTTTCGGATCGCCTACTGGTTGCGCTACGACCTGCAACTGTTCCGCTCCGTAGATCCGGCCAACAACGTCCCCTACAGCGCCTATCTGCCCCTGGTGGTCCTGCAAACAATAGTGCTCCTGCTCGCCATGCGCCGCGAGGGCGCCTACGACGTCCGGCGCACCCGGCCCCTGTTCGACGAGCTCTACGGAGTATTGAACGCGACGACCACCGCGATCATGCTGGTGATCGTCTTCGTCTTCTTTTACCGTAGCCTCTTCTACTCGCGCATCATGTTCGTCTACGCCGGCCTCTTGATCGTGGCGTTGGTCGGCACCGCGCGGCTGGTGCGCCGGCTGATCATGGCCCGACTGCGCCAGGCCGGGCAAGGCATAGACCGGCTGCTGGTGATCGGCGCGGGCGAAGTGGGCCGCGCGGTCATGCGCAACATCATCGCCCAGCCCGAACTGGGCTATCAGATCGTCGGCTTCCTGGACGATGACCCGACCAAGAGCAATACCGACATCGGGCCGATCAAGGCGCTGGGCCCGGTCGAGAACCTGTCCGAGGTGATCAAGGCCTACGACATCAACCAGGTGATCATCACCCTGCCCTGGCAATATCACCGCAAGACCGTGCGCCTGGTGCTGGAGGCCGAGGAGGCCGGCGTGCGGGCGCGCGTCGTGCCCGATCTCTTCCAGCTCAGCCTGGGCGGGGTGGACGTGGAGACGATCAACGGCATCCCGCTCATCAGCATCAAGCAGACCGCGCTGACCGGCTGGAACCTGATCCTCAAGCGCGCACTCGACCTGAGCCTTTCGCTCGTCATCGTGCTCCTGACCGCGCCGCTTTGGGCGCTGATCGCGCTCGCCATCAAGCTCGATTCGCCCGGCCCGGTCTTCTTCACGCAGGAACGCGCCGGCAAATACGGCCGGCCGTTCAAGGTGTATAAGTTCCGCTCGATGTACGTGGGCGCGGAGGCCGAACAACAGAAGCTGGCCGCGCAAAACGAGGCCTCCGGGCCGCTCTTCAAGATCCGCGACGATCCCCGGCGCACGCGCGTGGGACGCTTCATCCGGCGCACCAGCCTGGACGAGCTGCCGCAGTTCATCAATGTGATCCGCGGGGAGATGAGCATCGTCGGCCCGCGGCCGGCCCTCTTCAGCGAGGTCGCCCAATATCAGGACTGGCAGCGCAAACGCCTGGAGATCCAGCCCGGCATCACCGGCCTGTGGCAGGTCAGCGGTCGCAGCGACCTGACCTTCGACGAGATGGTGATGCTGGACATCTACTATGGCGAGAACTGGTCGCTCGGCGCGGATATCCGCATCATGCTACGCACCATTCCCCAGGTGCTGTTCGGCGACGGAGCATATTAGTACGAGGCAAACGCAATGACGCAGACCCTTTCAGCTTCCGATGCTCAGGCCCTGGCCGATCTGGCGGCGCGCCTGGTGCGCACGCCGAGCCTTTCCGGGCAGGAAGGCGCGGTGGCGCAGATCCTGGCCGACGCGATGAAGGCCGCCGGCTTCCACGAGGTGTGGACGGACCGGATGGGCAATGTCGTGGGGCGCTACGGCGCCGGCCGCGGCCCGCGCCTCCTGTTCGATGGCCACATGGACACCATTGACGTCGGCGACCAGGGCGCGTGGCAACGCGACCCGTTCGGCGGCGCGATCGAGGACGGCATCCTGTACGGTCGCGGGGCCGTGGACATGAAGTCGGCCCTGGCGGCCATGATCTTCGGAGTGAAGCTGCTGGCCGACCAGGGTGTGCAGCTCGGCGGCGACCTCTACGTGGCGTTCGTCGTCCAGGAGGAGCCGTGCGAGGGGATGGCCGCGCAATACCTGTGCGAGGACGAGGGCCTGGAACCGGCCTTCGTGGTGTTGGGCGAGCCGACCAATCTGAACATCGCGGTGGGCCAGCGCGGCCGGATCGAGCTGGAGGTGGCCACGCGCGGCCGCGCGGGCCATGCCGCCGCGCCTCAACACGCCGTCAACGCGATCAACGCGGCCGCGCGGCTGGCGTTCGGCATCGAGCTGCTCCAGCCGCATCTGTTGACCGATCCCGTGCTGGGGCAGGGCACCGCGGCCGTGACCTATATCGCCAGCGTCGCCGGCAGCCGCAACGCCATCCCCGATCGCTGCGAGATGGTCATTGACCGTCGGCTGACGCTCGGCGAGACGGAGGCCCGCGCGCTGACCGAGCTGCAACAGATCATCCGCCGCGAGGGAATTCAGGCCGAGATCAAGACCGCCGAATTCGACGCGGTGACCTACACGGGCTACGTCCGGCACGTGCGCAAGTACTATCCGCCCTGGCTGATGCCCGAGAATAGCCCGCTCGTGCGCACGGCGGTGCGCGCGGTCGAGGCCGCGTTGGGCGCCACCCCGCGCCTGATCACCTGGCCCTTCTCGACCGATGGCGCCTATACCATGGGGGTGGCGGGCATCCCGACCATCGGCTTCGGGCCGGGCGAAGAACGCCTGGCCCATACCACGAGCGAACAGATCGCGCTGGCCGATGTGGCCCGCGCCGCGGTTGCCTACGCCCAACTGGCGCAGGAACTGCTACCCAAATGAAAGAGACGGTCACGCAGATATGTTACCTCGTATCGCGATCCTGATGGCCCACACCGGCGGCGGGCACCTGAGTGCGGCGCGCAGCCTGGCCGAGGCCTTCGAAGGCCTGGCCCAGGTGACGATCATCAGCCTGGTGGATGACTATGTGGATTTTCCCTGGAACACCATGTCGGCCACCTACGGCCCGTGGGTCAACTACGCGCCCTGGTTGTATCACCTGGTCTATCGGGCGTTCGACTCGCGGCGCCGCGTCAAGCTGACCTACCGCGCCGCGTATCCGCTGGTGCGCCGGGACGTCGCGGCGGCGTTCTCGGCCGATTGGCCCGATATCGTCGTCACGGTGCACCCGCTCCAGACCGAGATCCCCTTGCGCGCCCTGCGCGAGCTGGGCAACCCGGCGCCCTTCATCACCGTGGTCACCGATCCGGTCACGCCGCCGGTCGCCTGGTTCTGCCCCGACGTGGACCTCACGATCGTGGCGACCGAGTCGGCCCGACAGACCGCCATCGCCTGCGAAGTGCCCCCCGAGCGGGTGCGCGTGTTGGGATTGCCCGTGCGCAAGGCGTTCGCGAGCGTGTGGGGCCGGCCGAAAGGAGAGGCCCGAAGCCAGTTGGGGTTGGACCCCGGCCGGCCCATGGTCCTGTTGACCGGCGGCGGCGCCGGCATCGGCAAGCTGGCGCCGCTGGCGCGCGCCATCGCCCGGCGATTGGGCCACGAGCCCTACCCGGCTCAGATGGCGATCATTGCCGGCCGCAATCAGATCTTGCAGAAGCAGCTCCAGGCGGAGCGGTGGCCCATTCCGGTGAAGGTGCTCGGCTTCGTCGAGGACATGCCGAACTGGTTGGCCGCGGCCGATCTGCTGATCAGCAAGGCCGGGCCGGGCACGCTGGCCGAGGCCACCTGCGCCGGCCTGCCGGTCATCATCACCGGCCACGTCCCCGGCCAGGAGGACGGCAACGTCACCTGGATGGAAGAGGCCGGCGCGGGCATCTATGCGCGCGAGCCGGCGCGCGTGGCCGCGCTGGTGGCCGATCTGTTGCGGCCGGGCAATCCGGCCCTGGCGCAGATGGCCGAGGCGTCTCATTCCCTGGCCCACTGCGACGCGGCGACCAGGATCGCGGAAGCCGTGCTCGAGCTGTATCGCCAGCCGCGGCCGCCTGTAACGCTTCCCGCAACGAAGCATCCAATCAAGCGAAGGTTAACGATCAAAGACTGGATGGAAGGACGACGTTATGACCGCCGCTAACATTACCTGGGTCGAAGACATGCAATTCGTCGCGCAGGGCGATTCGGGCCATGCGATCGTGATGGATGCCGCGCCGGAAGCCGGCGGGCACGATACCGGCCCGCGGCCGATGGAAGTGCTCCTGATGGGCATCCTGGGATGCACGGCGATGGATGTGATCAGCATCCTGAAGAAGAAACGCCAGCCGGTCACCGGTCTGAAGATCTTCGCCAACGGCGAACGCAATCCGGAGCACCCCAAGTATTACACCAGGATCCACCTGGAATACGTGGCCTATGGCGACGTGGAGCTGGAGGCGCTGGAGCGCAGCGTCCAGCTTTCCGAGGAAAAGTATTGCTCGGCCATCGCCACCGTGCGCGGCAAGGCCGAGATCACGCGGAGCTGTCGGGTCGAGAAGAGATGAGCTGGCGTCGCTCCCTTTTCTTCTGGGCGCTGGTGGCGCTGAGCCTGGCGACGCTCGGGGTAGGGCTATGGCTCTGGCAAGCGGATCGCCAGCAGGTCGCGGCGCAGGCGCGACCTGCAGCCGAGGCGTCCCGTCCCGCGCCCGACTTCACGCTGGCGGCGTTGGACGGGAGCCAGGTGCGCCTGCGCGATCTGCGGGGCAAGGTTGTCCTGCTGAACTTCTGGGCCACCTGGTGTCCGCCGTGCAAGGCCGAGATGCCCGATCTGGACGCGCTCTATCGCCAATACGGGGCCGCGCGCAATTTCGTCGTCATCGGCGTGAACGTGGAGGAAAAGCCGGAGCTGGTGGCCGCCTTTGCCCGGCAAAACGGCATCGCCTTCCCGCTGGCGCTGGACACCGATGGCGCGGTGACCACGAACCTGTATCATGTCCGCGCTTTCCCGACTTCGCTGATCATAGATCGGGCGGGCAACATCCGCGATTCCTGGATGGGGCAGATCAGCCGCGAGGCGCTGGTATTGCGCTTGCAGCGGGTGTGGTGAAAAGAGGATATCTTTGACGTGCCTGGCGCTTTCAAAGCATCAGGCACGTATTTTTTGTCACGGCCGCGGCGGCAGGAAGTCGAGCGGATTCTGCGGCACGCCGGCGATACGGATCTCGAAATGCACGTGCGGCCCGGTCGAGTTGCCGGTGCTGCCCACCTCGCCCACCAGGTCGCCCCGCGCCACCCAATCCCCCGCGTTGACCCACGCGCCCTTGAGATGGCTATAGTACGCCTGGCTGCCGTCGCCGTGATCCACGATCACCAGGAATCCGTAGCCCACCGGTGACCACTGGCGCAACACCACGCGGCCGGCGCGCGCCGCATACACCTTCGCGCCGTAGGGCGCGCCCAGGTCCACCGCGCGATGCCCGGCCGAATAGCCCTGCGTGATCGAACCGCGGATGGGCCATGCGTAGACAAAGCCGGGGGGCGGCGGTCCGGGCGGCGCCAGGTTCAACTCCAACCGGCCGTAGGGGATGACCAGTTTGGCGCCGGGGCGGGGCTGTTCGCCGGGCCGCAGGTCGTTCAGGGGGTAGTTGAAGATATCGTCGGGTGCGACGCCCCAGCGCGCGGCAAGCAGTTCCACCGTCTCGCCGGGTTGGACCGTCACATACGCGCCCTTGACCGGCAAGATGATCAGCTCGGTGCCCAGGGGCACCAGGTCGGGGTTCTGCGCCACGGCCGGGTTCGACCAGCGGATCGTGTCCACGTCGATGTCGAAAGCCGCGGCAATGCTCCACAGCGTATCCCCCGGCTGGATCCGATAGGTGGTGATGGCCGTCCGTCGAGACGAAGCCGACCAATTGTCTGTGACGAAGGCGGAGACATCTTCGGGGTCGGGTCCGACGGGCCGGGCCCACGCGGGCGAAGGAACGATGCCGAAAAGCGCCGCCAACAGGAACAACGTCTGAGCGACCAGGGCCAGGACACGCGAAGGCCTGGTTGGAAGCATGAACTCTCTCCTTGATGTGTTGCGCAATATGCGCCATCCTAACACAAACCGGCCGCCGGCGCAAATGCGGCAAACCTGCCCCCGGCCATGCCGAAGATGCCCAGCGGCCCCATACAACATCAACGGCGTCGTTTCTGAAATTGCGCACTCTTGCGGTACAATATGTCACGCCGGGCGCAAGGGTGGCTCGCCGGCAAATCCAATCGAGACCCAATCGAAGGAACGACCATGCTCAACCCAGGCGATTACTTCCAGACCGTTGCCGGCGTCCTGCCGCAGATCCCGGCCGGGCCGGTGCAACAGATGATCGCCGCGCTGCGCCGGGCCCAGGCCGAAGGCCGGCGCATCTTCACCTGCGGCAACGGCGGCAGCTCGGCCAACGCGTCGCACTTCGTCAACGACATGCTGAAGAGCACGATCCGGCCCGATCGGCCGCGGCTCAAGCTGACCTGTCTCAGCGACAACATCTCGACCCTGACGGCCTACGCCAACGACGTGGGCTACGACGTCATCTTCGCCGAGCCGCTGGCCTCGCTGGCCGAGCCGGGCGACGTGATCATCGCGCTCTCGGGGAGCGGCAACTCGCCCAACGTCCTGCGGGCGATGGATCGGGCGGCCGAGCTAGGCCTCGTGCGCATCGGCCTCACGGGCCGCGATGGCGGCAAGCTGAAGGACAAATGCGACATCTGCGTGATCGTGCCGCACGACTCGATGCAGGTCATCGAAGACGCCCACCTGGTGATCCTGCACGCCGTGTTCCTGGCCATGTGCGAGTAGCGAATACGTGATAGATCTGAGGATCTCACCATGGAACCCCTTTCATACATCCTGGCTCTCGACTATGGCGGCACGAAGCATACCGCCGCGTTGATTGTGCCGGGCCAGAACACCTGGCTGGCCCATGGCCGCGTCGTCTCGCCGCCCGGCGCCGATGCCGCCTACGATCAGACGACCATGGTACGGTTGGCGCATGAGCTGTTGAGCCAAAACCCCGGCCGGCTGGCGGCCATCGGCGTCAGCTTCGGCGGCCCGGTGGATGCCACCCGCGGGGTGGTGCGCCTTTCGCACCATGTGCCCGGCTGGGAGGAATGCCCGCTGGCCGCGCGGCTCTACGCCGAGTTCGGCGCGCCGGTGGCCATCGAAAACGACGCCAACGCGGCGGCACTCGGCGAATGGACCTACGGCGCCGGCCGCTGGTGCGCCAGCATGTTGTATGTGACCGTCAGCACGGGGATCGGCGGCGGCTGGGTGTTGGACGGCCACATCTGGAACGGCGCAGACGGCATGGCCGGCGAGCTCGGCCATAACGTGATGCGGCCGGGCGGCGCGATGTGCGTCTGCGGCAAGGCCGGTTGCCTGGAGGCCGAAGCTTCCGGCTGGGGCATCGCGGCCAAGGCGCGGGCCTGGTTGACGGACGAGAGATGGCCGGCCGCCGATCGCGACGGGCTCCTCGCGCAGGCCGGCGGCCGGGCCGAAGCGATCACCGCGCAACTGGTGGCCGCGGCCGCGGCGGCCGGCAACACTCTGGCTCGCGCCGTGCTCGACGACGCGGCCGAGGTGCTCGGCGCCGGGCTGGGCGCTGCAATCAACCTGATGAATCCCGAACGGGTGGTCCTGGGCGGCGGCGTCACCAAGTCGGGAGATCGTTGGTGGCAGATCGTGCGCGAGACGGCCCGCCGCCACGCGCTGCCGCAAACGCGCGTCGAGATCGTGCCGGCCACCCTGGGCGATGATGCGCCGGTGTGGGGCGCGATGGCGCTGGCGCAGGTGTTGCTGTAGGCCCGCGTATGCTCGAAATCATCCATCCCGACATCGTGCGCGGCCGCATCCGCCACGCGCTCTTCGACTTCGACGGCACCCTGTCGCTGATCCGCGAGGGATGGCAGGGGGTGATGATCCCGCTGATGGTCGAGTGGCTGTTGGACACCCCGCACCACGAGAGCGAGGCGGAGTTAACCGCGGTGGTCACGGAATTCGTCACCCGCCTGACGGGCAAACAGACGATCTATCAGATGATCCGGCTCGCCGAAGAGGTGGCGAAACGGGGCGGCACGCCGCTCGATCCACTGGCCTACAAGCACATCTACCTGGATCGCCTGTGGGCGCGCATCTGCCACCGCGTCGAGGCGCTCAAGGCCGGCCGGATCGCGCCGGACGAGATGATGGTGCCCGGCGCGCGGGCCATGTTGGAGGCGCTGCGGGCGCGCGGCGTGCGCTGTTATCTGGCTTCGGGCACCGATGAGCCCTATGTCCTGGACGAAGCGGCCGCGCTCCAGATCACGCCCTACTTCGTCGGCATCTACGGCGCGCGCGATGATTACAAGAGTTTCTCGAAGAAGATCCTGATCGAACGCATCATCGCCGAAAACAACCTGTCCGGGCCGGAGTTCGTCGCGTTCGGCGATGGCTTTGTTGAGATCGAAGACGCCAAGCGCGTCGGCGGCATCGCGGTCGGCGTGGCCTCCGACGAGGCGCGGCGGACCGGCATAGACGAGTGGAAGCGCAACCGCCTCATCGCCGCCGGCGCCGACCTGATCGTGCCCGATTTCAGGGAACATGAGAGGTTGGTGGAGTATTTGTTTGAAACGTGAAACGTAAAACGTAAAATCTCTTTACGTTTTACGTTTTACGTTTTACGTTTTACTCTTCACGTCTTCATTTCCAGGAGCTCATGACCATGCCTTATCCGATCTTCGATCGTTCTCGCCTCAAGCTCAAGCCGTTGGCCGAGCGGGTCCATGATATGACGCTGGCCGATGTGTTGCCGCTGGACGCGGCGGGGGAGCCGTTCGAGCATCCCGCGCTGCCGATCATCGCCGGGCGCATCCGGCAGGCGCGAGCTGCCGGCGCGCCGGTGGTCGTCTTGATGGGCGCGCACGTGATCAAGAGCGGCCTGTCGCGCTTCGTCATTGATCTGATGGAGCGGGGCTTCTTCACCCACGTGGGCATGAACGGCGCCGGGCCGATCCACGACTTCGAGCTGGCGCTGATCGGCGCGACGACCGAGAGCGTGGCGCGCTATATCCGCGAGGGACAGTTCGGCCTGTGGCAGGAGACCGGCCGGATCAACGATATCGTGGCGGCCGGCGCACGCGAGGGGCTGGGCTACGGCGAAGCGCTGGGGCGGGCAATCAACGAATCGGCAAGTCAACGGGTCAACGAATCGGCAAGTCAACGGGTCAACGAATCGGCAAATCAGCAGATCAACGAATCGGCAAAGCGGCAGGGCTTTGCCCACCCTGAGATCAGTATTTTGGCGGCGGGCTATCGGCTGCGCGTGCCGGTCACCGTGCACATCGGCCTGGGCTACGACATCATCCACGAGCACCCGAACTGCGATGCGGCCGCACTGGGCGAAGCCTCCTACCGCGACTTCTTGATCTTCGCCGAGACGATCAGCCATCTGCAAGGAGGCGTCTTCCTGAACTTCGGCACGGCGGTCATGGGGCCAGAGGTGTACCTGAAGGCGCTGGCGATGGCGCGCAACGTCGCGGCCCAGGAAGGACGCCAGATCAATCGCTTCACCACCGCGGTCTTCGACCTGCTCGACCTGGGGGACGATCTGAGCCACGAAGCACCCAAGACCGACGCCCGCTATTACTACCGGCCTTACAAGACGATCCTGGTGCGCACCGTGGCCGACGGCGGCGAAAGCTTCTACGTGCGCGGCCCCCATCGCGCCACGCTCCCGGCCCTCCGCCGCCTGCTCATCACTCCCGAGGCATCCCATGAACCCTGATCGCCTTTCGCAAATCCTCTCCGCCTTTCCCGGCCGCACCGTGCTGGTGGTCGGCGATTTCTTCCTGGACAAGTACCTGATCATCGAACATAGCCTGGCCGAGATCTCGCTGGAAACCGGCCTGGAGGCGCATCAGGTGGTCGAAGTGCGTTGCAGTCCGGGCGCGGCCGGCACGGTGACCAACAACCTGCGCGCCATGGAGGTCAACGTCATCGCGCTCAGCGTAATCGGCGACGACGGCGAGGGCTTCGAACTGCTGAAGAAGCTGGATGCGTCCGGCGTGGACCTCGACTCGCTGATCATCCGCAGCGACCGCTTCACGCCGACCTACACCAAGCCGATGTTGCGCGAGCGCGACGGCTCGGCCCACGAGCTGAACCGGCTCGACATCAAGAATCGGACGAAGACGCCGGCCGAGGTGGAGGACAGGCTGATCGCGGCGCTGCGCGGCCTGTTGCCGCGCGTGCACGGCGTCATCATCGCCGATCAGGTGCCCGAAGCCGATTGCGGCGTGATCACCGCGCGGGTGCGCGAAGAGCTGTGCAGCCTGGCGCGCGCCTACCCGACGGTGGTCTTCGCGGCGGATTCGCGCGAACGGATCGGCCTGTTCGAGGACGTCATCCTGAAGCCCAACGAACGGGAGGCCACGCGCGCCGTCCACGGGCCGAATGCCGTCGGGCTCGACCGCGCCGGCGTGCTGGCGGCCGGCGAGGCGCTTTATCGCAAGGTCGGCCAACCGGTCTTCCTCACCCTCGGCGCCGACGGCATGGTCGTCTTCCACCAGGACGGGCCCACGGCCATCCCGGCGGTCAAGGTTACGGGGCCGATTGATATCGTCGGTGCGGGCGACGCCACCCTGGCCGGCATCGTCTCGGCCCTTTGCGCCGGCGCCACCATGCCCGAAGCCGGCGAGATCGGTTGCCTGGCCGCCGGCGTGACGATCCAGCAGATCGGCACGACCGGCACCGCGTCGCGCGCGCAGATCGCGGCGCTCCACGCACAAGCACCTTTGCTCTAACCCGAAAATGGCCCGTCGGACGTGCCAGGCACCTGGGAGGGTGCCTGGCACGTAAGCGCCGCTCATTTTCATCGCGTGTTGTGCGCCGATCAACGCATGGATAACTGAAAGGAGGCCTATCCCATGTCTTTCCCGCGTTCCAGCGGCATCCTGTGCCACCCCACATCTTTTCCGAGCCCCTACGGCATCGGCGATCTGGGCAAGGGCGCCTATGATTTCCTGGATTGGCTGGCCGCGGCCAAACAGCAACTGTGGCAGGTGTTGCCCCTGGGTCCCACCGGCTACGGCGATTCGCCCTATCAGTCCTTTTCGGCGTTCGCCGGCAACCCGCTCCTGATCAGCCCCGACGGCCTGGCCTATGCGGGCCTGTTGCCGCGCGAAGCCCTCGCCGATGTGCCCGCGTTCCCCGCCCACAGGGTGGATTTCGGCGCGGTCATCCCGTACAAGCAGAAGCTGTTTCGCCAGAGCTACGCGCATTTCACCGCGCACGCCACGAACGATCAACGCAACGGCTTCGCCGCGTTTCGCGAGCGCAATGCCCACTGGCTGTCCGACTTCGCGCTCTTCATGGCCATCAAGGGCTACTTCGGCGGCGGAAGCTGGCACAACTGGCCGCACGATATCCTGGTGCGCTACGGGCCGGCCGTGGACCATTATCGCCGGCTCCTGGCCGACGAAATCGGGTATCACGAGTATCTCCAGTGGCAGTTCGCCGAGCAGTGGAGCAGCCTGAAGGCGCGCGCGGCCGCGCTGGGCATCCAGATCATCGGCGATGTGCCCATCTTCGTGGCCGAGGACAGCGCCGACGTGTGGAGCCGGCCGGAGCTGTTTTACCTGGACGAGAACCGCAATCCGATCGTGATCGCGGGGGTGCCGCCCGATAACTTCTCTGCCACAGGGCAACGGTGGGGCAATCCGCATTATCGTTGGGACGTGATGGCGCAGGACGGCTACCGCTGGTGGATCGAGCGCATTCGGCACACCCTCACACAGGTGGACATCATCCGCATTGACCATTTCCGCGGCTTCGAGGCCGCGTGGCAGATCCCGGCCAACGAGCCGACGGCCATCAAGGGCCAGTGGGTGAAGGGGCCGGGCGCGGCGCTCTTCGAGGCGATCCTGGCGGCGCTCGGCTCCCTGCCGATCATCGCCGAAGACCTGGGCGTGATCACGCCCGAGGTGGACGCGCTGCGGATGCAGTTCAACTTCCCGGGCATGAAGATCTTGCAGTTCGGCTTTGCGCTGGACAACAACCCCAAATATCTGCCGCACACCTTCGACAAGGACTTCATCGTCTATCCCGGCACGCACGACAACAACACCGTGATCGGCTGGTTCAACGAGGCGGCGCGCACAGGGGTGGAGAAGTGGAACTGTCTGCGCTACCTGGGCACCGACGGCCATGACCTGGCGTGGGACTTCATCCGCCTGGCCTGGAGCTCGGTCGCCAACCAGGCCGTGGCCTGCCTGCAAGACGTGATGAGCCTGGGCAACGAAGCGCGCATGAACTTCCCCAGCAAGGCGAGCGGCAACTGGCAGTGGCGCTACACGCCGGAGATGCTCACCGATGCGCTGTGCGCCCGCCTGCGCGAGCTCACGGAGATCTACGGACGGGCGGCCGAGCGGAAAGGGGAGAGACCGTAATCTCCACCCTGCCTACTTCTCTTCCATCCGCCGCGCGATACCAGATCAGGAGCACGCGGTAAAGGTCGGCTCCGCGGGGCGCCGGCAGATCGTAGCAATCGCGCACTTCTTCGCCCACGACCCAGGCCGTGGTGGGATAGGCGAAGTGCACGGGCACGCGGTCGTTTTGGGCCAACTGACGGCCCTGCGCATCGAGGAGCCGCGCCGAGACTTTGAGCTCGGTTTTGAGCGCCGCCGCGGCCACCCAGGTGGGCATCACGCGGATGACCGGCCCGGCATGGGTCTGGCGCACGACGGTCTGCACGTCGGCCAGGAGGATGTCGGGGGCGACCGGTTGGCCGGTGGCCCCAACGGCCGGCGCGGCCTTGGGGCTCACGGCGATCAGCGGCCCGGCCGCATCCAGGCTATAGCGGCCGGCCGCGCCCGGCAGATCGCGGGTCAGGTAAACGGGCACGCCGGCGGCCAGCGCCGCATCCACGGCTGCGAAGCGGTCCGCTTCCCGATCGGCCGGGACGACCGCCACATCGTTCCGCCGGCCGAGCACGTCCCGGAAGTAACGAATCAGGGTCGTCTCGCCCAGCAGGCCGACGACCCGGCCCCCCGGCGCGACTGCCGTCAACATGTCCTGGCCGTAGTCATAAACGTCCCATTTTCGACTCAGATCGCGTTGGCCCCAATCGCGATAGGCCGCAACGGCCGGTTCGGCCAGGATCGCTGCGGCAACCAGCGCTGCGGCCCCCCCAAGCACGAACGGCGCCATGCGTCGCGGCAGGCGCAGCTCGCGGCCCGCCGCGGCCGCGTAGATCGCGACGGAATCAAAGACCGGCGCCAGGCCGATCGCGGCCCACAGCGCGATCAGCATAAAGGCCGGGATGAAGAAGACCTCGACATCCTGCACCTTGTAGGCGACGCCGAAGGCGATCTGGCTCGCCGTCGCCAGCAAAAGGAACACATAGCGTCGCCAGCCGTAACGCCAGCCGGTCGCCAGGCCCGCCAGCGCGGCGAGGATCGGCAATGCGCCCAACTGCCGGAAGAACAGGCCGATGAAAAAGGCTGCGTCGCGCTGCACCCCGAACGGATTGCCGGTGAGAAACACACTGTAGCCGCGCGCCAGGATCCAATCTACCGTCCCCTGGATCGTGGGCCGAAACGCGCCGTCCAGCGATCCCACCGCCTGGCCGCGGATCGGCAGATAGGCATAGAGCAGCAGCGGCGCCAGCGCGGCGACGATCAGCAACGCCCATTGCCGCGGGCGCCTCGCCCGAGCGGTCGCGACATCTGCGTCCGCGCGGCCCATCTGCTCGCAGCGCAAGCCTCCGGCTTGCCCCGCGGCCGGCGAAGACAAGGCGGAGGCTTGTGTTGCGTCTTTCGGGGCGCCGGCCGCGCCGCGAATGGCCGTCCAGGCGATCAGCACCAGCGCGGCCGGCAGCAGCAGCGCGATCATGCGATGGTGCGTCAGCCCCAGGCCGAAGACGAGGAAGGCGGCTTGCAGAAGGCCGAAGGCGGCGGGGTCATCGCTCCAGCGCAGCAAGAGATAGGTGAAAAGGATCATCAACGCGGCGTGGAGCGCGTAGACCTCGGCGAGGGTCGCCTGCGACCACCAGGCCGGCGAGATGGCGAAGACGACGGCGGCCACCGCCGCGGCGGGCCGGCTGCCGGCGAGCCGCCGCGCGGTGAGATAGACCAGGCCGACCGCCAGCCCCGCGGCCAGCGCGGAGAAGAGATTGGCGCGGCCGGCCGGGTCGCGCAGCGGAATGACGAGCGTGGCCAGCTTGCCCAACAGGGTGTAGAGCGGATAGCCGCTCGGATGCGCGATGCCCAGGGTCGGCAGCACGACGTGAAACTCCAGGCTGTCGTCGAAGATGGTCGCCACCGACGGCGCGGCCGTGGCCGCGTAGAGGGCCAGGCTCACCAGGCACAGAACTATGGCCTCCCTATGGTCTCTGTTCACTTCCCCTCCAATCGCGCCTGCACGGCGGGCCAATGGGTCCCTTTCCAGTAGACGCGGCCGCATCCCTCGCAGCGGCGAAACTCGGTTTGCGTGTGCCACACGTAGGCCGGCACCAACGCGCGCGCGTCCGCATGGGCCAGCTCCTGCAACAATCCGTTGCATTCCGGGCAACGGGTGAACGGCCGCGGATCGCCGCCCAACGCCGCGCGCACCTCGGCGATCTGCTCGTCGAGCGTCTCGGCCGCGACCAGCACCGCGGCCACCCCGCGACGGCCGGCCAGCTGGCGGTCGCGCGTGATGATCACGCGCGCTTCGGCCTGCGCCGCCGCGATCAACTCTTCGTCGCTGCCATCACGCCAGTAAAGCGTATCATATCCGGCCAACCGCAGCCATTTCGCCAGCCGGCCCAACATGGCGTCCGCGATCAGGCGGGGTGTGGCTTTGGCGGTGGGTGGGTGTTGTGGTAACATCGTTGGATATCGGGTATCTATGTGCCTGGCACTTCCGCAAATGCCAGGCGCGTTCAGGCGTACTCTGTGGTCTACTGATTCTCAGGCGTTTTGGAAAGAGATGGACATGTCCGAGACTTTTGCTCTGGGTTTCGGCCTGGCCTTTTTGGTGCCCCTCGGCTATGCATTGATTGCGGCCGGCGGGTTGCCCGAGGCCCGCGCCCGACATGCGGCGCTCAGCCTGTTGGCCGCGCTGGGCCTGTCGGCGCTGGGCTATGCGGCCACCGGCTTTGCCTTGCAGTTCGGCGGCATCGGCCTGATCTACGAACGCCCCGGCTACGAAGAGCTGATCTGGGAATGGTCGGCGCTGGGGCCCATGTGGGGCGCCGGTTGGGGCATGGCCGGATTGGCCGGCTGGGGCCTGGCCGGCGCGGGCGCCACGGCCGCCGCGTACGCTCTGGCGCTGGCCAACCTGCCCTGGGTGACTACGGCCGCCGCGATCCCGCTCATCAGCCTGCGCGGCCGCATTCCGGCCTGGGCGTCCGGCCTGATCGGCCTGGCGATGGGCGCCGTCATCTATCCGGTGGCCGGCAACTGGCTTTGGGGCGGCGGCTGGTTGGCCAACCTGGGCCGCAACCTGGGCCTGGGCCATGGCTTGGTGGATGCCGGCGGCGCCGGGCTGGTGCATTTGGTGGCCGCGTCGGCCGCGCTGGCGGGCACGCTCGTCTTCACCGACCGGCTGCCGCGGCCCGCACGCTCTGATGAGCCGGTGCCGTTGCCGCCGGTGCACCTGCCACTGTTGGCCGTGCTCGGCGCCGGGATGCTGCTCGTCGGCAACCTGGCCTGGACGACCGTCAATCCCTTGCTCGACGCGCGCGCTCTGAATCTCCCCCTCCTGGCGCTCAACGGCATCCTGGCCGCCGCGGCCGGCGGCCTGCTGCCGTTGGCTTATACCTGGTTCGTCGCCGGCAATCCCGATCCGCTGATGGCCACGCGCGGCTTCGCGGCCGGGACCGTGGCCGTGGCGGCCGCCGCGCCTTTTATCCCGCCGTGGGCGGCCCTGGCCATCGGCGCGACGATGGGCCTGTTGATCCCCCTGGCCGTCTTCGTGGTGGATCGCCTGTTGCGCTGGGACGATCCCACCGCCGCGCTGAGCGTCCACGGCCTGGCCGGCGCGCTGGGCCTGTTGGCCGTCGGCCTCTTCGCCGATGGCCGCTACGGCCAGGGCTGGAACGCCGTCGGCGCGGACAGCTACCTGGGGACGATCCGGCAGGGCGTGACGGGCCTCCTGGCGGCCGGGGCGTTCAAGCTCGATTGGCCGGGCCAGATGCAGGCTCAAATGGTCGGCCTGGTGGCGTTGGCCCTGTTCGGCTTCTTTGCCGCCTGGCTCGTCGTCGCGCCCCTGGCCGTGATCCTGCGGCTGTTCGGCCAGATGCTGACGAAAACGAGGTCGTCTCAAACAGACATCTGAAGCGGCACGTGCAACAGCCGCGTGTAGATCGGCCCGGACGGCCGCAGGTCGCTTCGGATCAAGCTGACCGCGGTCACGCGCTGTATGCCGATCTGTTCCACGACCGTCTTCTCCACGACCTGGCCGATCGCTTCTTCGGCCGCGCGATCCGCCCCGCGCGCTACCCGGCCCAGCGTCAGATGCGGCGAGAAGCCGCGCTCCTCGGTGGGCCAGCCGAGCGGTGCGATGTGTTTCTCGACATCGGCCTGAAGCCGCATCAGCGCCTGGCCTTTGTCGCGCACGGCCACCCAGATCACGCGCGGCCGGCGGAAGTTCGGAAAACACCCCCGGCCCTCAAAGCTGATCTCGAAAGGCGCATGGCCGGCACAGGCCGCCCGCAGCGCGGCCTCGATCTCCGGCAGCCGGCCGGCCGGAGTGTCGCCCAGGAACTTCAAGGTCAGGTGGATGTTTTCGGTCGCCACCCATTTGACGTCTTGCGGCGCGATCTGGCGCTTGAACTTTCCCTGCACGCGGCCCAGCGCCTGGCGCAGCGGCTCGTCCAGCTCGATGGCGATGAAAGTGCGCAGGATTTCCCCATCAGGCATGTCTTGAGCGATCCCTTCATGCGAAGATCTTGGTGATTTCGTCCGTGGCGTACAGCGGCCAGGGCACGGGTTGCCCGTCGCGCCGCGCCACCAGCCCGGCCGCCGGATCGGTCACCCGGCCGATGATGGCCGCCGGATAGCCCGCCGCGACCATCGTCGCGACCAGCCGCGCGGCATCCTCGTCGGCCACAGTAAGCAGGAGCGCGCCCGAGGCGATCGTGCCCAGCGGATCGAGGCCGAACTCGCGACACAACACCGCGCCTTCGGAAAGCAGCGGAATGGCATCCAGATCCACCGTCAGGCCGACCTTCGCCGCGCGGGCGATCTCCAGCAGGCCGGTCAACACGCCCCCCTCGGTCGGGTCGTGCATGGCATGCACATCGGCAATCTCCAGCGCCAGCCGCGCCGGCGCCACCACGCTGATGCCCGGATCGTGCAGGAAGCCCTGGACGCGCTCGATGAAGGCCGGACTGTAGCCCCGTTCGCGCAGCGCATCCACCCGCTCCAGCGCGATCAGCGCCGCGCCCTCGATGGGCGCGGGCTTGATCAGCAGCACCGCATCCCCCACCTGCGCGCCGGCGGTGGTGACCAGGCGTTCGGGCGCCACCTCGCCGAGCATCGTGCCCGAGACGATGGGCCGATCCAGGTTGACGGTGATCTCGGTATGGCCGCCGGCCAGGCTGATGCCCAGGGCCGCGCACGCGGCATGGATCTGGCCGAAGATCGCCTCGGCCATGTCGGCGGTGGCCTGGCCGGCCGGCAGCAACACCGTGGCCAGGAACCAGCGCGGCTCCGCGCCCATGACCGCGATGTCGTTCGCGTTGACGTTCACCGCATACCAGCCGATCTCGTTGGTCGCGAAAGTGATCGGATCGGTCTTGGCAACCAGATAGCGGTCGCCGAAATCGAAGACGGCCGCGTCCTCGCCCGCGGCCGGGCCGACGACGATGCGCGGATCGTCCGGCGCGAAGCGTTGGAGCAGCTTGTCCAGCAGGGCCAATGGCAGCTTTCCGGCCGGCAGAATACTGGCGGAATCGAACATCACGACCTCAATGTATCGTTATAGGAGTAACTCGGTTTGTCCGATCACAGTATAAGCGCCTTGACGCAGACTGTCAACGTGGTTTCGATCTTGCCCGCATCTCGAGTATAATAGTCCCGACACACTTCATCATCTTTGCGGAGGTCATTCATATGAATCGTCGTCTTTCTCCCGGCATGGTCGCGTTGGCGGCGCTGTTGATCGCACTGACGACCGTCTTCACCCTGCTGGTGCGGGTGCCGATCCCGGCCACGCAGGGCTACGTCAATCTATCGGACGTGGCGATCACGTTCACCGGCCTGATCTTCGGGCCGTGGGTGGGGCTGGCGGCCGGCGGGATCGGCGCGGCCCTGGCCGATCTGTTGGGCGGCTACGCGCAGTTCGCGCCGCTGAGCCTGGTGGCGCACGGCCTGGAAGGGCTGGCCATCGGCTGGCTCGGCCGCGGCCGCAAGGCGCCGGCGGCCATGATCCTGGCCTGGCTGGTCGGTGCGGTCGTAATGATCGCCGGCTATCTGATCGGCGAAGGGCTGTTCCTGACCGGTTGGCCGGCCGCGATTGCCGAAGTGCCGTCGAACGCACTCCAGGCCATCGTCGGCGCGATCGTCGGCATCCCGCTGGTGTTCGCCGTGCGCCAGGCCTATCCGCCGATCGACCGGCTGGGCCAACGTCGCACCTGGACGGAGTGACGGCCACCCCCTGTGCCGACCGACATCATCGTCCGCGATCTGTATTACGCCTACCCTCCACTCCATGAGGGGGCTGAAGCCGCGCCGGTCCTGAAGGGCATCCAGCTCCAGGTCGAGCGCGGCGAGTTCGTCGCGCTGCTGGGCCGCGTCGGCGCGGGGAAGACCACCCTCTGCATGGCGCTCAACGGCCTGGTGCCCCATGTCACCGGCGGCGTCTTCCGCGGCGACGTGACGATCCTCGGCCAGAACACCAAACAGCACACCGTGCCCGACCTGGCGCGCGCGGTCGGCCTGGTGTTCCAGGACCCCGAAAGCCAGATCGTGCAGATGCGCGTGGAAGACGAGGTGGCGTTCGGCTGCGAGAACCTGGGGATCGCGCCGGCCGAGATCGAGGAGCGGGTGACATGGGCCCTCGCGGCCGTCGGCCTCAGCGATTACCGGCAGCGGTCGTCGCTGTTGCTTTCGGGCGGCGAGAAGCAGCGCCTGGCCATCGCGGCCATGCTGGCGATGCGGCCGCAGGTCCTCGTGCTCGACGAGCCGACCGCCAGCCTCGATCCGGCGGGCAAGGCAGCGGTGTTCAAGGTGTTGGCCGAGCTGCGCGATCGGCACGAGATCACCATCGTGATGGCCACGCAGGAGCTGGAGCGGATCGCGCGCTTCGCCGACCGGGTGATCGTCCTCCATCAGGGACAGATCGGACTGGACGGGCCGCCGCACGAGGTCTTCGGGCAGGTGGCCCGGCTCCAGGAGTGGGGCATCGGCGTGCCGCAGATGGCCGAGCTGGGGCACCTGCTCACGCGGCGCACCGGCCAGCCCCACCGCTTCATCGAGCTGGCCGACGCCTATCGGGAGCTGCGGCGCCAGGCGCGCAAGCTGCACATGGAAAAGCTGGGTCCGGCGGCCGCGCCGCGCGCGGCCCGGCGCGGCCGTTCCCTGGCCGATGAGCCGCAGATCGTGGTGCGCGATCTGGCGCACGTCTATCCCGACGGCACGGCGGCGCTGCGGAACATCAACCTGGATATCTACCCGGGCGAGTTCATCGCCCTGTTGGGGCCGAACGGCTCGGGCAAGACGACCCTGGCGAAGCACCTCAACGGTCTCCTCAAGCCGACCCACGGGAAGGTGGTGGTGGAACAACACGACACGCGGACGACGCGGATCGCGCTGCTCGCCCGTTCGATCGGCTATGCGTTTCAGAATCCCGACCATCAGATCTTCGCGCCGACCGTAGAAAAGGAGATCGCGTTCGGGCCGCGCATCCAGGATCTGCCGGCCTCGATCGTGGCGCAGCGCGTGGCCGAGGCGCTCGACCGCTTTCGGTTGATTCCCTACGCCGATCTGCCGCCGGCGCTGCTCGGCTATGGCCAACGCCGCCAGGTGGCGTTGGCCGCGGTGCTCGCCACCCAGCCGATGACCCTGATCCTGGACGAGCCCACCGGCGGCCTCGATTGGCGCAGCCAGCAGGAGTTCATGGAGATCGTGGCCGACTTCCATGCCCTGGGCCGCACGGTGATCCTGATCACCCACGACATGCGCCTGGTGGCCGAATACGCCAGCCGGGCGATCGTGCTGCTCGACGGCACAATCGCCTTCGACGGCGCGCCCGCCGAGCTCTTCGGCCGGCGCGATGTGCTCGATCGGGCGGGGTTGGCCCTGCCGGCCGTCACGCGGCTGGCGCAGCGGCTGGAAAAGCACGGCATGACGCCGCACGTGTTGACCCTGGCCGAGTTCGCGGCCGCCTGGCAGGCGCGCGTCGGGGCGTGCCGGCGCAAGTCAGGAAAGGCCGGACGGACCGTTGCGAAAGTGCGAGACGTAGATGACAGCCAGTTTTGATCTCTACCAACCCGCAAACACGGCCATTCACCGCCTCGATCCGCGGGTCAAGCTCGCCTTCGTCGTCGAGGCCACCCTGTTGACTTTCCTGTGGCCGCACCTTGGGGTGGTGTTGGCGATGATCGGCGTGTGCGTGCTCGGCCTCGGATGGGCGCGCATCCCCGCGGCCCGCGTTGGTGGGGTTCTGCGCGTGATCGCGCCGCTGATGATCATGGTGTTCATCTTGACCCTGCTCTTCGGCGCGGGCACCGGCCCGGCCCTGGTGGCGGCCGGCCCGGTCGTCGTGACGGCCGCTTCGCTGGCCCGCGGCGCGCTGCTGGCATTGCGCCTGCTGGCCCTGGCGCTGATCATCTTCCTCTGGCTCTTCACGACCGATCAGGCGAGCATCGTGCGCGGCTTCGTCGCGCTCGGCGTGCCCTACGAATGGGGCCTGACCCTGGCGCTGGCGTTGCGCTACCTGCCCCTCTTCGCCTCGCTGTTCGAGCAGGTGCGCGACGCACAACAGGCGCGCGGCCTCGACCTGGAGCAGAGGAGCTTTGCCGGCCGGCTGCAGGCTTATCAGCCGGTGCTGGTGGCGATGATCATCAGCGCGTTGCGCCACAGCGAACATCTGGGCTGGGCGCTGGAAGCGCGCGCCGTGGGCGCGACGGGGGTGCGACGATCCACGTTCCGGCCGCTGCGGTTTCGTCGGGCCGATGGGATCGTTCTGGCGGGGTTAAGCCTGGTCTTTGTGGTCGGGGTGGCTTTGCGCGTGTTGTAACAGTGTAGGCAAAATCACTGTTCGCGGCCGCCAAGAACGCTAAAGTACAGGTACACGGGGCCGAAGTTGGGCAGGGCTGGCAGTGCCCAACTCCGGCCCCTCCCTTTTTACCTCCAGCTTCCGGCTTCCGGCTTCCAGCTATTCAACACCTTCATGTAGTTCGCGCGCTCGAACGCGGCCGGCTCGGCCACGTTGCGCTGGCTGAGCGCGCCCTTCATTTGCGCCACCGATTCGTACTCGTGTGCCTCCATCCACGCGGCGAACCCCTCCACCAGCTTCGCCACGTATCCCGGCCCGTTCTGCAACAGCGCCGAGCAGACGTTGGCGATGTCGGCGCCGGCCATCACGGCCTTGACCGCATCTTCGGCCGTGTGGATGCCCGTGGTGAGCGCCAGCGACGCCTGGACGTGGCCGTAGAGGATGGCGATCCAGCGCAGCGGCAGGCGCATCTCGTTGGAGTTGCTCAACACCAGGTGCGGGACGACGGTCAGCTCTTCCAGGTCGAAGTCGGGCTGGTAGAAGCGGTTGAAGAGCACCAGCGCGTTCGCGCCGGCCCGGTCGAGCCGGTAGGCCATGTTCGGCATGGCGCTGAAGAACGGATTGAGCTTCATGGCCACCGGGATCTTCACCTGCGCCTTGACCTCGCGCAGGATCTCCAGGTAGGTGTTCTCCACGCCGTCGCTCGTCAGGTTGGTGCGGGTCGGGATCAGATAGACGTTCAGCTCCAACGCGTCGGCGCCGGCCTCTTCGATCAGCTTCGCGTAGCGCGTCCACCCGCCCGGCGTCACGCCGTTCAGGCTGCCGATGACCGGGATGTCCACCGCGGCCTTCGCCTGGCGGATCAACTCCAGATACTCATCGGGCCCGCGCACGAAGTCGGCCGCCTTCGGGAAGTAAGACGTGGCCTCGGCCGACATGAAGACGGTCTGCTCGAGGAAGTGATGATGCGCCAGCGCCTCCAGGTCGATCTGTTCCTCGAACAGCGAATACATGGTGATCGCGGCCGCGCCGGCATCTTCCAACTGGCGAATCGTGCTGAGATGCCTCGATAAAGGGGACGCCGACGGCACGATGGGGTTTTTCAGGGTCAGGCCCATGTAGGTAGTGGTGAGATTGGGCATTTCCGGGTTCCTTTCGCAATAGGATGACGCGAGATGGGGATTGGGGATTGGGGATTGGGGATTGAATCCCTAATCCCTAATCCCTAATCCCTAATCCTAATCCCTACCCGCCGCCGCCATCTGCTCGTACTGCCGCCAGCGGTTGTTCACGTCTTCCTGCGCCAGCTTGAGCAGCTTCTCGGCCCGCTCCTCGTCGCGCTGAGCCAACGAGAAGAAGCGGCTCTCGTTGTAGACGTACTCCTTGAGCGGGATCTTGGGCGCCTTGGAGTCGAGCTGCAGCGGGTTTTTGCCCTCGGCGGCCAACGCCGGGTTATAGCGATAGAGAGGCCACGCGCCCGATTCCACCGCCAGCTTCTGCTGGTTCAGGCCGTACACCATATTGTAGCCGTGGTTGATGCAGTGGCTGTAGGCGATGATCAGGCTGGGGCCGGGATACGCCTCGGCCTCCAGGAACGCGCGCACGGTCTGGTTGTCGTTGGCGCCCATCGCCACCTGCGCCACGTAGATCGAGCCGTAGGTCATGGCGATCATGCCCAGGTCCTTCTTCGCGGAGGGCTTGCCGGCCGCCGCAAAGCGGGCCACGGCCGCCCGCGGGGTTGCCTTCGACGCCTGGCCGCCGGTGTTGGAATAGACCTGCGTGTCGAGCACCAGCACGTTCACATCGCGGCCCGACGCCAACACGTGATCCAGCCCGCCGTAGCCGATGTCGTAGGCCCAGCCGTCGCCGCCGATGATCCACACCGAGCGCTTGACCAGCATATCGGCGATGCTGCCGAGCTGGACGGCCCACGGCTCTTGGATGTCGGCGAGCTTCTGCTTGAGGATCGCCACGCGTGCCCGCTGATCCGCGATCCCCTTCTCGGTGGATTGGTCGGCATTGAGCAGTTCGTCCACCAGCACGTCGCCCAACACATCGCGATGCGCGTGGATCAGCTCGCGGGCGAACTCGGTCTGCTTGTCGATCGTCAGGCGGAAGCCGAGGCCGAACTCGGCGTTGTCCTCGAAGAGGCTGTTCGACCAGGCCGGGCCGCGGCCCTCCTTGTTGATCGCCCACGGCGTGGTGGGCAGGTTGCCGCCGTAGATCGAAGAGCAGCCGGTGGCATTGGCGATGATCGCCCGGTCGCCGAAGAGCTGGCTGACGAGCTTAACATAAGGGGTCTCACCGCAACCCGCGCACGCGCCGGAGAACTCGAAGAGCGGCTGGAGCAACTGCGAGTTCTTGACATTGTTCACCGGAATGGCCGTGCGATCCAGCTCGGGCAGATCCAGGAAGAACTTGAAGTTGTCCCGCTCGGCGAAGCGCAGCGGCGGCTGCGGCGCCATGTTGATGGCCTTGAGCTTGGGTTGGCTCTTGTTCTTGGCCGGGCAGCTTTCCACGCACAGGCCGCAGCCGGTGCAATCTTCGGGCGCCACCTGCACCGTGAACTTCATGCCGGGCAGCTCGCGGCTCTTGTAATCCATGGACTTGAACGTCGGAGGCGCGCCCGCCAGCGCCTCGGCCGGGTAGACCTTGGTGCGGATGGCCGCATGCGGACAGACGAACGCGCACTTGCCGCACTGGATGCAGATGCTCGGATCCCACACCGGGATCTCCAGCGCGATGTTGCGCTTCTCCCATTTCGTCGTCGCCGAAGGCCAGGTGCCGTCCACCGGGAAGGCCGAGACCGGCAGCTCGTCGCCGTAGCCGGCGATGATGCGGCCGATGACGTTGCGCACGAAATCCGGCGCCTCGTCGGGCACCGGCGGCACCATCTCGATGGTGCTGGTCACCTGCTGCGGGTATTGCACCTCGTACAGATGCGACAGGGCATGGTCCACGGCCGCGAAATTCTGTTGCACCACCACCTCCCCGCGGCGGCCATAGGTCTTGCGGATCGTCTCCTTGATCTTGGCGATCGCCTCATCGCGCGGGAGCACACCCGAGATAGCAAAGAAGCACGTCTGCATGATCGTGTTGATGCGTATGCCCATGCCGGTATCGCGGGCCACCTTGTAGGCGTCAATCACGAAGAAGCGCAGCTTCTTTTCGATGATCTGTTGTTGTACCTGCCGCGGCAGATGATCCCACACCTCGTCGGGGCCGTAAGGGCTGTTGAGCAGGAAGACCCCGCCCGGCTCGGCCTTGGCCAACACGTTGACGCGCTCCAGGAAGACCCACTGGTGGCAGGCGATGAAGTTGGCCGACTCGATCAGGTTGGACAGGCGGATCGGCTCGGGGCCGAAGCGCAGGTGCGAGGTCGTCATGGTGCCCGACTTGCGCGAGTCGTAGACGAAATAGCCCTGGGCGTAGTTGTCGGTCTCCTCGCCGATGATGCGGATCGAGTTGTGGTTGGCGCCCACCGTGCCGTCGGCGCCCAGGCCGAAGAACATGGCGCGCACCCCCCGCTTCGACTCGACGCTGAAGCTGGGGTCGTAGGAGAGGCTCGTATGCGTCACGTCGTCGTGGATGCCGATGGTGAAGTGGTTCTTGGGCGAGGCGGCGGCCATGTTGTCGAACACGCCCTTGGCCATGGCCGCGGTGAACTCCTTGCTCGCCAGGCCGTAGCGGCCGCCGAGTACTTTGATCGGCCGGCCGGCCTCCGCGAGGGCCGTGATGCAGTCCACGTAGAGCGGCTCGCCGGCCGCGCCCGGCTCCTTGCAGCGGTCCAGCGCGGTGATCACCTTGACGGTCGGCGGCAGCGCGGCCGCGAAGTGTTCGACGCTGAAGGGCCGGTAGAGGCGCACCTTGAGCACGCCCACCTTTTCTCCGCGGGCCAGCAGCGCGTTCACCGTCTCGTGCGCCACATCCGCGGCCGAACCCATGAGCACGACCACGCGCTCGGCGTCCGGCGCGCCGACGTAGTCGAACAGGTGATACTGGCGGCCGACGAGTTTCGCGAAGCGGTCCATGTACTCCTGGACGATGGCCGGCGTGGCCAGATAGAAGGGATTGCACGCCTCGCGCGATTGGAAGAAGACATCGGGGTTCTGGGCGGTGCCGCGGATAAACGGCCGTTCGGGGTTGAGCGCCCGCGCCCGATGTGCCTGCACCAGCTCCTCGTCGATCATGGCGCGGATATCTTCGTCCGTCACCTCTTCGATCTTGCGGATCTCGTGGCTGGTGCGGAAGCCGTCGAAGAAGTGCAGGAACGGCACGCGCGCCTTCAAGGTGGAAGCCTGGGCGATCAGCGCCAGGTCCATGACCTCCTGCGGGTTGTTGCTGCACAGCATGGCCCAGCCGGTCGAGCGGGCCGACATCACGTCGCTGTGATCGCCGAAGATCGAGAGCGCATGGGTGGCGATCGTCCGGGCCGCGATGTGGAAGACCGTGGAAGTCAGCTCGCCCGCGATCTTGTACATGTTGGGGATCATCAACAAGAGGCCCTGCGACGCGGTGAAGGTCGTGGTCAACGCGCCGGTCTGCAGCGCGCCGTGCACCGCGCCGGCCGCACCCCCCTCCGACTGCATCTCGATCACCAGCGGCACGGTCCCCCAGATGTTCGTCCTGCCTTCGGCGCTCCAGGCATCGGCCCACTCGCCCATGTTGCTGGACGGCGTGATCGGGTAGATGGCGATCACCTCGTTCGTCTTATGGGCGATATAGGCCGCGGCCTCGTTGCCGTCAATGGTAACATAGTGTCGTTTGGTCATCCTGAATTCCTCCGTAAAATTCCACACGCCCTGACCCGGCGTGACACTGACAGTGAGTCCTGGCCGTCACAAAGCCACGGATTAGGATACCACCGGTTGGCCTTCGGAGGGTATGACAGGCATCATAGAGGGGTTCGCTGCGTTGCTCTTTTGAGCAAAACACGGTACACTTGATCTGGAAATGGCGCTGTTGGACGTGCCAGGCACCCTCCCAGGTGCCTGGCACGTAGCTCAGTCGGGCTGGAAGCGAAAGCGGCGCTTGGAGCGCCGCAACCCACAGAGAGGAGTTCCCATGGAATTCACCGAGTTGATCCAATCCCGTTACAGCGTGCGTGCCTATCGGCCCGATCCGGTGCCCGAGGCCCTACTGACGCGCGTGCTCGAGGCCGGCCGGCTCGCGCCGACCGCGTCGAACCGCCAGCCGTTCCGCCTGATCGTGATCCACACGGCCGGCCGCCAGGAGGAGCTGCGGCGCCTTTACCATCGCGAGTGGTTCGGCGCGGCGCCCCTGGTGATCGGCATCTGCGCGGTGCCGGAAGAGGCGTGGGTGCGCCGGGACGGCGTGAATTACGCGTTCGTAGATGCCGCGATCGTGATGGACCACATGATCCTGGCGGCCACCGACGCCGGCCTGGGCACCTGTTGGGTCGCCGCGTTCGATCCGGCCGCCGCGCGCGAGATACTGCACCTGCCAGAGGGGGTCGAGCCGGTCGCGTTCACTCCGCTCGGCTATCCGGCCGATGCCCCGCGGCCGAAGGAGCGCAAGCCGCTGGCCGAGCTGGTGCGCTACGAGCGGTGGTGATGCGCATGACTACGACACGCCACCCGCTGCGCCAATATATGGACTTCGCGGCCGAGACCGTCTATCTGGCCGGCCGCTTGACGTTAGGCTACTTCAACGTCGGCGTTCGCCCCGACTTCAAGGCCGACGACACGCCCGTCACCGTGGCCGACCGCCTTGCCGAGCAGCTCATCCGCCGGCGGATCGAGGAGGCGTATCCCGGCCACGCGATCGTCGGCGAGGAGATGGGAACCACCGGGAGCGCCGACGCCAGCCATCGCTGGTTCATAGATCCGATAGATGGCACCAAGTCGTTCATGCGCGGGGTGCCGCTCTACGGCGTGCTGTTGGGGTTGGAGATCGAGGGCCGGGTCGAGGTGGGCGCCGCGTATTTCCCGGCCACCGACGAGCTGCTCTGCGCGGCGACCGGCGAGGGGTGCTGGTGGAACGGCCGCCGCGCTCGCGTGGCCGCCACCGCCGACCTGAGCCGGGCCTATCTCTCGACGACCGATCTGGGCGGCGTGTTCGCGTTGGGCCGGGCGGCCGCCTGGGAGCGCCTGGCCCGCCGGGTCTACTCTCGGGTCGGCTGGGGCGACGCCTACGGCTATCTGCTGGTCGCCACCGGCCGCCTCGAGATCATGCTCGATCCGGCCATGCATCCGTGGGATGCCGGCCCCTTCCCGCCCATCCTGCGCGAGGCCGGCGGCTATTTCGGCGACTGGCATGGCCGCGAGACGATCTACGGCAACGAGGGATTGGCGACCACGCAAGCGCTGCTCCCTGCAGTGCTGGAACTGCTGGAAGATAGAGAAAAGGGCTAAAAAGATATTCCACTCGGTTATCCATGCGCCGGTCGGTGCACAAGGCGCCATGAAAACGAGCGACGCTTACGTGCCAGGCACTCTGCAAGATGCCCCTGGCCCGCGTGGCGGAGCCAGGGCGGGCCGGCACGTGACGACGATTTTCAGGTGAGAGGTCCTGCGCTATGTCATTCATCGCCATTGAGGGACTGGGTCATATTTTGCAAGCTCTGCTTGCCACGATCTTTACATGGGCTATGACGGCCGTCGGCGCGGCCGGAGTCTTCTTCTTCAAGAGCGTCAACAAGCGCGTGTTGAACGCCATGCTCGGCTTTGCAGCGGGCGTGATGATCGCGGCCAGCTTCTGGTCGCTGCTGGCGCCGGCGATCGAGATGGCCGAGGAAGGGCCGCTGCCGGCCTGGTTGCCCGCCGTCGTCGGCTTCCTGGTCGGCGGCGCGTTCCTGTGGGCGGTGGATCGCGTGCTGCCGCACCTGCACATCGGGTTGGCGACCGATCAAGCCGAAGGAGTGAAGACCCAATGGCAGCGCAGCGTGCTGCTGGTGCTGGCGATCACGCTGCACAACTTCCCGGAAGGACTGGCCGTGGGGGTGGCGTTCGGCGCGCTGGCAGCCGGGTTGCCGTCGGCCTCGCTCGCCGGCGCGGTGGCGCTCGCCATCGGCATCGGCCTGCAAAACCTGCCGGAGGGGATGGCCGTCTCGGTGCCGTTGCGCCGCGAGGGGATGCGGCGCTTCAAGGCGTTTCTCTACGGCCAGGCGTCGGGCCTGGTCGAGCCGGTGGCCGGCGTGTTGGGCGCGGCGGCGGTGCTGCTCGTCCGGCCGCTCCTGCCGTATGCGCTGGCGTTCGCGGCCGGCGCCATGATCTACGTCGTGGTCGAGGAGCTGATCCCCGAGGCCCAACAGGCCGAGGACACCCATGCGGCAACGGTCGGCGCGATGTTGGGCTTCGCGCTGATGATGTTGCTAGACGTGGCGCTCGGATAGGGGGATGAGAAATGGAAAACGTGATCGAAAAGCTGGAGGCGATCATCGCCGACCGCAAGCAGAACGCGCCGGCCGGCTCCTATACGGCCAGTTTGTTCGCCGCGGGCCTGCCGCGCATTGCGCAGAAGGTGGGCGAGGAAGGGGTCGAGACGGTGGTCGCGGCGCTCAGCCAGGAGGACGAGCGGGTGGCCGCGGAAATGGCCGACCTGATCTATCACTGTCTGGTGCTGTTGGCCGCGCGGGGAATGCGCTGGCGCCAGGTGGAGGCCGAGCTGGCGCGACGCTTCAAGTAGCCGTCACCATTGAAAGCCGCCGCGCAACGGCACCACTTTCTGGCGCAGATTGACCGTAAGGCTTTCCAGGCGCTGGATCAGATATTGCCATTGCGGCGTCTGACGGGCCGCCTGCACCGTCGCCAGGTCGTCGGCAATGAAACCCAACAGCCGCAGGGGGTAGTTGCCATAGGCCGTGTGCCAGGCGTCGGAAGGGATCAACCCCAGTTCCTGGGCCTGGGGCAGGAACTCCTCCTGGATGAATCGTCGGTAGGCGCTTTCGTATCCGGGTCGGATATCGTAGGCAACCAGCAGTTTGACCTGTTCGTCCATGGCGCAGATCTTCCGAAACACTGGATCTGGAGCAGAGCGTACTCAATTCATCATAGCGGGGAAAAGGGACTGTGTCAAATTGCCGGAAGCCGACAGTTGGGGGTCGGGAGAGGAGCATTGAGGAAGCAGGGAATGCCAATTTTGACATCGGCCTGTTTGTGGATATAATGTGCATTCGGCGGCTGATTGTCGCTCAGCGCTTATTCTTGGAGGAGCAGGAAAGTCGTGGGGCAGGAAGAAAGTCCTCTGAACATTCCACCTCGCAAAGTCGTCAAGACCCTGGCAGTTGGCCAGGAGGTGGAAGGGGTTGTGAAGCGCGTGACTGATTTTGGCGCGTTCGTGGACATCGGCGTGGGTCGCGATGGCCTGGTGCACGTCTCCGAGATGGGCACCGGCCGCGTCACCAAGCCGTCCGATGTCGTACGCGAAGGCGACAAGGTCAGGGTGTGGATCAAGGAGCTGGATCGGGAGAAAAACCGCATCAGCCTCAGCATGATCGCACCGGGCACGCTGACCATGCGCGATCTCGAAGAAGGCATGATCGTCACCGGCAAGGTCACCCGGCTGGAACGGTACGGCGCCTTCGTGGATATCGGCGTGGGACGTGAGGGGATGCTGCACGTCAAAGAAATGGGTCACGGCTACGTCCAGCGACCGGAAGATGTGGTCCAGATCGGCCAGGAATTACAGGTTCAAGTGATCGGCGTGGACCGCCGGCGCGGGCGCATTGACCTGAGCATCAAAGAGCTGTTGCCTAAGCCCGAGGAACAACAGCCGGTCGTCGAGACTACCAGCGTCGCGGCCACCTCGCGCGAGGAATTCCTCCCCGTCTCGGAGGAGGACTTCATCTCCCCGTTCGAGCTTGCGTTCCAGGAAGCGGCCAACGGCCGGCGCAACCAGCGCCGCGAACGCCGCAAGAAGGCCCGTTCCTGGGAGTACTTCGACGAGGAAGAGGACATCATCGAGCGCACCCTGGCGCACCACCGCAAGAACCAGTAAGCAGGCGCCCGGCGCGAAATGCCTTCCGCGCAGGGCCAGGGCGTGCATCCGCTCATACAAAAAAACGGTGTGGGTCGGTCGGCCCACACCGTTTTTCGCGCCCCGCGCACGCTCAACGCGGGTCGAGCCACACCGTGACGAGCGTCCCGGCCGCCAGTCCGCTGCTGTTCAACGGCACCTCGACCACCCCATCCGAACGCACCAGCGTAAAGATCAGGTTCGACTTGCCGAAGACCGGCACGGCCCACGTCTCGCCGTCGCGTTGCTCCAGGCGCACGCGCACGAAGTCGGCCCGGCCGCTGGCGGCCGGGATGTTGCGTTCGAGCCGGGCCTGCACCGTGCAGGCCGCCGCCGGCGCCGCGCCGAGCAGGAGCCGGATGGTCGGCGCCACGAAGCGACGGAAGATGTTGATGCACGACACCGGATTGCCCGGCAGCCCGAAGACCGCCTTGCCGTCGCATACCGCCAGGATCGTCGGCTTGCCCGGCCGGATCGCCACGCCGTGCACCAGCACCCCCGGCGCGCCCAGCTTGTTGATCGCGTTGGCCGTCAGGTCGCGATAGCTGACCGAGCTCCCCGCGGTGATGACCACCATGTCGGCCTCGTCATAGGCGCGGCGGACGGCCGCATCGAGCGCTTCCTGCTGGTCGGGCACGATCGGATAGTTGAGCGGGATGCCGCCCGCCTGGCGCACGAACCCCGCCAGGGTGTAGCTGTTGATATCGCGCACCTGGCCGGGCCCCGGCTCCTGTTCGGGCGGCACCACCTCGTCGCCCTGGCTGATGATCCCCACGCGGGGTTGGCGGGCCACCCACACCTCGGTCACCCCCAGGGCGAGCAGGCCGCCGAGGTCTTGCGGCCGCAGCTTGTGGCCGGCCGGCAGGATCAGCTCGCCGGCGCGCACATCCTCGCCGATCTGGATGCAATTCTCGCCGCTGGCGACCCCCCGATAGACTTCGATGGCAAACGGCTTCCAGGAAGCCGCCTCGGGCCCGCCGGCCGCCTGCGCGTAGAGCGGCTGTCCGGCCACATGCGTGTGCTCCAGCATCACCACGGCGTCGGCGCCCGGCGGCACATGGCCGCCGGTGTGCACCAGGGCCGCCTGGCCCGGCTCCAGGGTGAAGGCGGCCCGCGCGCCCATCGGCACCTCGGCCACCACATCCAGATACGCCGGCATGCCGGCCGATGCGCCATGCGTGTCGGCGGCCTGCACCGCGTAGCCGTCCACCGTGCTGCGCACGAAGGTCGGCAGATCGTGCGGCGCGATCACGGGCCGCGCCAGCACCCGATCCAACGCGTCGGCCACCCGACAGATCTCGGCATGGACGACGGGAGCGAAATGCGCCTGAAAGATCTCCCAGGCTTCTTCTGCAGTATGTAGTTTGAGAAATTCAGCCATGGTGCGAAAGCTCAACTCCACTCAATCCATCGCGCCGGCCAACCCGATGGCGATTACCGTCGCCAGGGCCGTGGCAACCATGATCGCCAGCAGAAGCGCGATCAGCGCCGGCAAGAGCACGGCCAGGAGCGCCCGTTCGACGCTCATCTGGTGGCCGACGGCCGTAGCCTTGACGTAGACCGCCGCCCCCCACAGGTAGGCAATCACGCTCAGCGCCGGGCCGACCGCCGGCGCAAACGCAAAGACGCGCAGCACGTGGGGCACGGCGTAGAGCGCGGTCGCGCCGAAGAAGCCGGCCAACGTCCCCCGGCCGCCGAGCAGCTTCGCAAAGAGCATCACCCAAATGCCGTAGCCCAGCCAGGCGCCCAGCGACACGTTCGCCAGCGGAAAGCCCCCGCCGGCGAACGGCTGCGAGACCCAGCGGCCGATGGCCTGCAACGTCCGATCGGCCGGCTTCGGCAGATAGGTGGGCAACGCCTCGACCTTGCCGGCGATCTCGAAACCCAAGCGCAAGCCATCCTTAAACTGCGCCATGAGCTCACCTGCCATTTCGTCGGACATGCCGCCGAAAAGCGGTCGGAGCTGTTGAATGGCCTGCTCCAGCTCCGACATCGCCTGATCCATCTCGACGGCGACCGGCTGGGCCCGCAGGGCGGCGCTCACGCCGCCGACCAACGTCGGCAGGTGGATCAGCAGAGCAACGGCCGCGATGATCGCCAGGCCATACCAGAAGGCATTGCGATGATCGCGCAGATCGGCGAACGCGGGCTCGCGCAAGAGGATGCCGTTCCAAAGTGTGCGCAACCAGGCGGACATGGCTCACCTCCCTCCCTGCGCGGCCACGGCCGCGGCGATACCCAATGCCACAATGAGACCGATCACCGTCCAGAAGACCAAATAAACGCCGAAAGGCAACACGGTGGCCCAGAAGGCCCGGCCCCACGAGAGCTGGCCGGCCGAGCGGATCGCCTTGTAGCGGCAGATGAGCTGCCACGTGTTGAGCGCCGCGCCCACCGTGAAGTAGGGCACGAAGCCAAGCCCGTGCACCAGGAGCGGCGCATAGGACAGCGAGAGCGTGCCCAGGGTCTGATCGTATCGGCCAACGCCGCCCAACAGGCGGGCGAACAGATGCGCCAGCGTGCCGTAGATCAACCAGCTCAGCAGCGCGGCCAGCGGCCAGAACAGGATGTTGAGGCTCGCGGCCAGCGGATCGGCCACGCCGAAGAGCCGGGGGAAGATCTGCCATCCCAGATCGTAAAGCTGCTTGAACTGCGCCATGGCTTCGGCATCGCCGGCCATCTGCGACCACCACGGCATGGTCGGAAACGCCTGCCAGATCAGATCCTTGATGGCGCTCATGGACGGGGTGCCGGCCCACGCCAGTGCCTGGCCGATCAGGTTGAGCAGCGCCGTGGCCACGCCGATCAGGACGATCAGAAACAGCCCTTCGACGAACGGATTATCGTCATCGCGCAGCCGATCATACGCTTCGCTGTCGAGGCCCAGGGCCCGAAAGACGAGTTCGAACGACAGGGTCCGTTGTCCCATGCCAACCTCCTCATCCCGGACGTGCCAGGCGCCTTGGAGGGCGCCCGACAGAGACATCGCATCGCTTCAGGACGAAGCGGTGCATCGGGGAGAGTATAGCATATGGGGGCGGGGCGATGCAACTGGGGAAACGGGTGCGGTGTGCATCCGTGTGCCAGGCATCTGGCCAGACGCCTGGCACATCGGCAGGGCTTCAGGTTCAGCGCGGGCCGCCGGCGGTGGGCCAGATCATCATCCAGGTGGCCGTGACCGTCCCGTCGGCCGCCTGCATGCCGCCGACCTCGGCGCGCGCGCCGACCCTGGCATAGCGCGTGCCGGCCAGGCGGGTCCGCTCGGTCACCAGCACGGTGCGATCGGCGATGCGCCACTCGCCGAGCAGGCCGCTCGCCGGCATCTGCTGGATCGGCCCGCTGAAGCGGACGAACTGACCGGACGATTGCGGGCTGGAGAGCACCACGATCAGGGTGGCGATGACGCGGTCGCCGGCCTGCCAGCCGACCACATAGACTTCTGCGCCGACGACGACCAGGCCCTTGGTCTGATTGATCGCGGTGCCGGCCGAGACCACCACGGGGCGGCCCGAAACGGTCCACATGCCGAGCAGTCCGCGCGGGGGCAACGCCTCGACCGTGCCGGTGAACGCGACCGGCACGGGTGTGGTGCCCGGTTCAAGCACCGACACCTTCAGACGCCAGGCCTGGAGCGAACCATCCGGCTGGAGAGACGCATCGGCCATGGCCAACAGATCTACGGCCGGCGTACCGATGATGAGCGTATCGGTGATGACCGTGATCGGGATGCTGCTGAGCACCCAGAGCGTGTCGTTGAACGACTGAATGGCCCCGAAGACGTTGACGTCCTCCTGGGGTTCGATCCCCCGCATGCGAACGGCCACCAGGCCGGTAGGGGTCTCGGTCGCGAAGACCTCGGCCCAACCGCCCACTTCCAGCGCCGCGCCGCGCTCGCTGAAGCGGGTCTCGACCGTAGCCGTGATCGGGATGCCGGCGATGATCCAGGTTCCGACGCCGGTCGGATCGGCCGGCTTCTCACCGATCGGGCCTTTGATGCGCACTTCGGCCGGCATCACGACGATCCGCTGCGCTACCAGCGCGCCGTCGGCGGCCGGCCGGGCCGTCACATCGGCCCACATGCCCGGCGTGGCGGGCGTCGCGGGCAAGACGCGGGTGCTCGCATTGACGATCACCGCGCGGCCGGCCACCTGCCAGGTGCCCAGCGGATAATCGGCCGCGGGGGGCACGACGTTGATCACGCCGGCGAACTTGACGACGGGCTGGGGCGTCGGTCCGGCCTGCGCGGGCAGCGCCGGCAGGCACAAGAGCACGGCCAGCAAAAAGGCGCCCAGCACACTGCTCAAGCGGCGAAACATTTGACCGTTCATGGCAATAACCTCCTTGTCCTCGTGTGATTGTGATCCGTTATCGCAGCAAAATCGGCAAATACACTTTTGACCCAAGACAGACGACCAGGCTCGCGTCGTCTACGTAAAAATCGGTCGCGTTGTTGGCGTCGGTAGTCGCGTGAAATGCCAGGATCACCGATTGCCCCCCATAGCCCGTCAGGTCGAACTCGGCCAGATCCCACAGGTTCTCGGCAGCGCTGCTGTCTATGGTCATGAGATCGGCCAGGAGAGCGCCGTCCGGTCGGCGCAGGGAAACCGCCATGCGATCGAAGGCGACGCCGGGCTCGGTGGTGGAGATGGCCCACCAGAAGCTCAGCGTGGCGCTGATGACGCCGGCCGGCAGGGCGATCTGTTGGCTCAGCCGGTCGTCGGCC
>DAOTZV010000117.1:0-1670 GCA_034434235.1 Anaerolineae bacterium | reverse complement strand
TCGAGGCCGCGCACGTGGCGCTCATGCGCGAGGATTGGACGCTGGTGCCCGAGGTCTTCGGCATCGCGCGGCGGACGATGCGGGTCGTCAAGATGAACCTGGCCTTCACCACGCTGTACAACGCGCTCGGGCTGTCGCTGGCTGCTTTGGGCATCCTGCCCCCGATCCTGGCGGCCGCCGCGCAATCGTTGCCCGACCTGGGCATCCTGGGCAATTCGGCGCGCTTGTTGCGCCAGCGACAGGTCCGCTCGCCACGTCCGGGATGATTTGCGACTTCAGCGCCCTGCGGGGCCTCCCTGCCCGGCTCTCGGCCGGCGCGACAGAGGGGAAGGCGTTGCGACACCTTCCCCTCCGCGCGTTCGGGGCAGAAACCGATCAGCGACCGTGGTGCCCGTGCTGATGGCCCTCGGCCGGCTTGCCGACGTACTTCGCCGGCTCCCTGTCGAACGCCTTCTTGCAGCCGACCGCGCAGAAGTAGTACGTCTGCCCCTGGTACTCGGACCTGGCGGCCGCCGTCTTCGGATCTACATCCATGCCGCACACCGGATCTTTAGCCATCGCAAGACTCCTTTGTTGAGTATCTGGCCTTACCTGACCATGATGATACCCCCGCATCACCGGACCGCAACAGCGCCAAATGGCGGAGATATAGATGCGCCGATTGGCCTGCCGATTGCCGGTCTCAGCAGCCGGCCGATGCCTGGAACATTTCACCTGGCAACATATCCGATGATCTGGCTCGCGCACGGTTGCCGTGCGCGAGCCAGAGGGTTATTTTCCGCTGAGGACTTGCTCGATGACAACGCGGAACTCCTGAAACGGCACAGCGCCCACGACGGCGCGGCCGTTGACGAAGAAGGTGGGCGTGCCGCGCACGCCGACCTGTTGGCCCTCTTGCGTGTCGGCCTGCACGCGGTCCTGCGTCTGGTCGTTCTTCAGGCACGGTTCGAAGCGCGCCATATCCAGCTTGAGCTCCGCCGCCATCGCCAGGAGTTTATCTTTATTGAATGCGCCCTGGTTCTCGCCAGATTGTCGGCTGAACAGCAAGTCGTGATACGCCCAGAACTGGCCCTGGTCGGCCGCGCACTCGGAAGCCTCGGCCGCCCAAACCGACTCCTGGCCCAGGATTGCCATGTGCTTGTAGACGAACTTCACCTTGCCGGTGTCCACGTACTCTTTGAACAATGCCGGCTTCACGAGCCGGTAAAACTGCCCACAGTACGGTCACTGGAAGTCGCTGAACTCGACGATCGTCACCGGCGCATCTTCGGCGCCGATCTGGTTGGCCGGCCGCGCCACAAACGCGGTCTTCACCACCACGGGCGTGCTCGTGGCGCGGCTTTCGGCGGCTGAGCCGCCGGCTTGCAATGTGGCGATGGCGTCGAGTGTGCCCTGGCGCGCCGCCTCGCGCATCGCAACCGCATCTGGGGTCGCGACAGGTGACGCCACGATGAACCGTGCATAAGCCGCGAGGCCCACGCCACCGACCAGCACACCCAACAAGAACCATGTTACGGCGAGCCACCATCGCGCCGGCAGCGCCGCGGCCGGGGATGCAGCAGCCGTTCCAGGCTCAGGGGCCGCCGATGTTTTGTCTGTCGTCATAGGATGTCCTCCTAATGTGGGGCGCGTCAACCCGTGGACGATCCATCGCCCCGCAAAGCGCGATC